>JBIKZJ010000078.1:0-17963 GCA_044354755.1 Schlesneria sp.
AGAATAACAGAAACCGATTCACAACGTTCAGAGACTGGACAGGTTCTCGACAGCAAGCTAGACCATGGCCACATCCATGATCGCTCATCCCAGAATCCCCAGCTCAGAAAGTGTGCCCACAATGAAGTATCGCCGTTTCGGTAAGACCAATTGGCAATTGAGTGAAGTCGGCTACGGGATGTGGGGGATGGCTGGCTGGACCGGCTCGGATCTGGATGAAGTTCATCGTGCCCTGCGTCGGTCGGTCGAGTTAGGCTGTAACTTTTTCGATACGGCTTGGGGCTATGGTGCCGGGAAGAGTGAGGCCATTCTGGGCGAGTTAGTCCGGGACTACCCGGACCGTAAGCTCTACACCGCGACAAAAATTCCCCCAAAAAACCGGAAATGGCCCAGCCGCCGCGAGTTTTCTCTCGACGACTGTTTTCCTCCCAACCATCTCGAAGAATATGTTACCGCCAGCTTAAAGAACGCCAGTTTGCCCTCATTTGACCTGATGCAGTTCCACACGTGGGAGGACCGCTGGCTGCAGGATGATCGCTGGTACCACAAACTGTCCGACCTCAAATCTCAGGGACTCTTTTCCGCCATCGGCATTAGCCAGAATCGCTGGGAGCCCTGGAATGGAATCGAAGCAGTCAAAAGCGGACTGATCGATGCGGTCCAGGTGATCTACAATATTTTCGATCAGAATCCGGAAGATGAGCTGTTTCCTGCTTGCCTCAAGCATGATGTCGGGGTTATTGCCCGCGTCCCCTTTGACGAGGGGACCTTGACCGGAACACTGACCAAATCATCAACCTGGCCCAAAGAGGATTGGCGAAGCACCTATTTCGTACCCGAAAATCTGCAAGCGAGCGTTGAACGAGCCGAGGCGTTGCGGCCTGTGGTTCCCCCGGGGATGACGATGGCCGAGATGGCCCTTCGCTTCACTCTGTCGGAACCAACCGTCGGCACCGTCATTCCCGGTATGCGCTCACTGCGAAATGTCGAAGCGAACATGGCCTGCAGTGACGCAGGACCACTCAGCGCCGAACTCCGCCAACAACTCGCCCAGCACCGCTGGGTCCGTCAACCAACCACTTGGTCGCAGTGATTGACGATATCCAAATACGGCCACGCGACACCGAAAAAGAAAACCTCAGCAAACGAAGTCGGGACTCATGGCCAGCATCCAGACTTCGTTTTTTCGCATTCTCCCGCAGAAAATGAAGAGGCCATCCGGACGAGGCCTCTTCCGGACGGCATATTCGTCGTAACCGTACAAGAAGCGAAGCCGATGGGGACCAGAACGACCGAGTCATCCTTGCCCCCATGTTCGACAACCGGTACAACTTTGGAACGCGACTCAACAACGTCAACTACGGGCGATTAACTCAGCGGCTAGAGTGCCATCCTCACACGGTGGAAGTCACTGGTTCGAATCCAGTATCGCTCATAATCAAGAAAACCTGACCCTTGCGGATCCCCGCGAGGGTCAGGTTTTCTTGTTTGATATGCTCGTTTGTTTGACAGACACTTTCTGAACGTGCGTTCAAAGCCTGGAGCAATCCGATTTTTTGTCGCAAAAACGAGGCAGTTGCAAGCTGTAATGCCAAAGACGATCACCTGAAACGGCGATCATTTCGCCGAAGTCTACGGGGGTGGCGACCCAGGTGTAATTTTGGCCACGATTGCAGGGGTTTTCCGATCGTTTGCTGCTCGATGGTCTAACCATTCGCGTCAGTGCGTTGGAAATCGATTCCATCCTGAAACAGATCATCTAATCGGCTTGATTCAAACCATTCGGAATGAAATTAGGTTTTTTGGGCGATCGCCGTTTTGCGATCGCCCAAAATTCTTTCATTCATCTGACCAATCAATTGACAGATAATCCTGGGCCTGCAATTATCTTCTGCAGGTTCCATAAAGTGTTTCGACTCGGTCGAAAGTTTTAGCATAACCCCTCTCAAAATTGAATGTCCGAATTGCGGCCGCAAGTACAACTTAGCGGAAAAGTTTCGCGGGCGAAAAGTCACTTGCGCCTCTGAGGCTTATGGCGCAACATTCCTGATATCGCCCCTGCCGGACTCGCTAACTCCGTTGCCGGACAAAGAATTCGGCGATCTCAGTGAAGACGGTCCTCCAGGTCAAAAGCCTGTTCCCAGCCAGCATCAGGATCACGTGTTACCACCCCCTTTGCAAATGCCAAGAAAAATTGGCTCGAAGCGTCTGGTCATCGTTTTGGCCACTGCATTGGGCGTCATCTTGACCACCGCAATCAGCACGGTGATTTTGATGGGATCTCGTAACGTTTCGGTTCAGAACCTTGCCCAAACAAAGGGCGAGAAAAATTCAACGAATGAAACATTACGTGAGCAAATCCTCAAATTGCTTGGCATGACTGATACAACGATTCGGCTCATGAAAGAAACCAGCGATCCTCAGCTTGCTCGTGAATACATTGATCAATGGAGCGCGATACGAAATGGCCTGACAAAAAATGATCAATCCGAACTCGGCCTTGAGGTGATCGAAGGCCAACTCAACGCCATCCACCAACGATGATATCCCCGCAAGAAAGGATGGTCCTACCTGACAAGTCATGGTTGGCGCAGTGCTTTAGAGTGGTCTGAAAACGAAGACTCGGTAGACGCCATTCGAATCGCGCAGAGCCAAATTATGGAATCTTACAAGATTCCCTGGAAGGAAACTCAAATCGCCCAAGGCTTTCAGGAACAGCCTTTGCACGCTTAATCAATTCCCGAGGCATTCGACCAGGACTCCAAAAAAGGATTCATGCCCCCCCCAGCCCCTTGGTGTGAAATCGACGTTGAACAGCACGGTTGCTTCGTACGGAACCTTGACGAACTTGAATGTGAGCCGTACACGGGCCCGCTCAATATCCGGCAACCGCTGCGACCTCAGAATTGGCGATTGCGGGTAGGTTGAGTCGGCGGCGACATTCATCCAGCATGTCTTGGGTTCGGCTCGCACCGCAGCGCGAGACCCCCAATTCGCGGACGGCGAGCAGACCATCTAAATCGCGGACTCCGCCCGCTGCTTTCACCTGAACGTGCGGTGCCGCGTGTTGACGCATCAATCGCAAATCGTCATGAGTCGCTCCGCCGGTTCCGTAGCCGGTCGAGGTTTTCACCCAGTCGGCATGCAGCTCAGAACAAATCCGGCAGAGCTCGATTTTGTGTTCGTCTTTCAAGTAGCAGTTTTCGAAGATCACTTTGACCTTCTGACCGGCAGCATGAGCCACGTCGATCACCCCCTTGATGTCGGCGCGCACAAAGTCCCACTTGCCACTCAACACTTGGCTGATGTTCACCACCATGTCGAGTTCCTCACAACCATCGGCGATGGCCCGCTCGGCTTCGGCCTGCTTGATGGCGGTGGTATTCCCACCGTGGGGGAACCCGATCGTCGTGCTGGCCTTGACCGTGCTACCACGAAGCAGGTCGGCACAACGCTTCAAGGCGTAGGGCATGATGCAGACGCTGGCAACATTGTAGGCCACGGCCAAACGACAACCGGCATCGAGATCCGCTTCGGTCAGCGTTGGATTCAGCAGCGAATGGTCGATCATCTTGGCCATGTCGGAATACGTGTAGTTCATCGGTGTTCGATCCTTTGTTTCAGCGAAAAAAGCGAATGCGTGAAAGTTGACTCAGTTTGATCAGATTCGTGAGCCTGACGTGGCCGAGATGGCAATATTTTCCTGAGCCAGTGCGATCGCCCCTGCGAGTCCCGCGCGATCGCCAAGCTGCGAATATTCGACGCGCACGTGATCGGTCGGAAACATTCCCACCCGATCTTGAATCACCCGTCGGACTTGCGTGATCAAAATCTCACCCAATTCGGCAACCCCACCCCCCAGCACAATGAGTTCCGGATGCAGGATCGTGACCACATTGGCCGCCGCAATTCCGATGTACGTTGCGGCTTGAACCAGGGCTTCTCGGACCAATTCATCACCGGCATTTGCCGCGATGAGCATTTCACGGGGTGTAACGCGATCGGCGTTCCCGTCAACCAGTTCATGCAGACGCGGAGCCAAGCCGTTTCGTAGCAGTCGCACGCCTTCGCCAATCATCGCAGGGCCGCTGGCCAGGGCTTCCAAACAACCGCGATTTCCGCAGCCGCACCGCGGACCGTCTGGTAAAATCGTTTGATGCCCCAGTTCCCCTGCGGCTCCCAGTGGACCGAGTCGCAACTGGCCATCGATTGCAACCCCGCCACCGATTCCGGTACCGATCGAGAAGAATGCCATGGTCAACCGCGGCGACGCCTTGCCGTGACCATACCGCAGCTCACCCAGCGTTGCGGTGCGAACATCGTTCAGCAGCCAGACCGGGCAGCCCAGACGCTCGCGGAGTAACGCCGCGACCGGCACGTTGCGCCACTGAGTTGGCATATTCGGCAGAAACTGAGTCGTACCGGTCGAGACATCGACCAGGCCGGGTATCCCCACGCCGATTCCCGCCAGGGAACCGATGTTGCCCCCCTGCGATATTAACCGTCTTACGAGCGCCGCGATCCGATCAATCACGGCGACGGGGCCGGCGTGAGATTCGGTGGGAACAGAATCACTCACGAAAATCTCACCCGCGATACTCGCCAGAGCGGCCTTGATCGAGGTCCCCCCCAGGTCAACCCCCGCCAGAAATTGACTCAACTGGCACCTTCCTTCAATCAGCGGGACAATGTCTGATCATCGTCGCCCAAGGTTTCGTCTCTCTCACCCGCAACACGCGGTTTCTCGGCGAAGCTTACCAGCGAACGCACGTCACCGTCGATGATGCTAACGCTGAGGATGTCGCAAAACGTACGCCCTCTCGACTTCTCAGGGGCGCTGCACGTGCTTGATCACCGGCGGTTTCACCCTATGCCCAAGGGAATTCTGGTGCATCAGGGTCCAACAGTGTTTCGAGATCTTCCGTGACCTTGTCACATCTCTTCACAAGATCGGGACGATCGATTGCGAGATTGGCCAGGGTTTCCGCAAATCGATCGCAAACGGGGTCGATCAACGCATCGGCCAGCGAGGAATCCGTCGATTCCAGTATCTCGCGAAGATTGTCGAACTCGCGATTGAGTTTATCGATCTGGTGCTGTGTTTCGGGAGAAACCGATCCCGCATCTGCACCGGCACGTAATCCCACAATAAGCTCCGCCAAATGGCAGCCGACGCGATAGACCCGGATTCCCAGCGGCACGTCCGTTTGGCCTTTCAGGGAAAAACTCGCCGACCAAATCGTATTGGAGCCATCCTCGTCAGGTTGGGAACTCGCCACGCCAAGACGCTCGCGCTCTTCCATTTCGGCATTGAAGCGGCGTCGGAATTCCTCGCTTTCGCGTTGTTCTTGATCCCATTTTTCACGCGTCTGGCAGAATATGTCAAAGGCAAACTCAGCGTCCATATGACTACCATCATAATGCCAGAACCACGGCCCGGATGATTCGCTCGCCATCCGACAACAAGGGCAATCGGAATCGATCAGGGTTTCTTTGCTGGACATGGATTCGGGGATTCGTGCCCGTTCGCGATCAATAATCGAGCGAGGCGTGGTGCCGTGGGTCTCGGAATTGGGGGTGTTAAGCCACGCATCGCGAACGTGTTCCAGTCGGGAAATTTCCTGGGTGAGGGACTCACCATCGATCAGCGACTCCATTCGATCTGGTGTGCTCATCGATGGCGCCAACACGTTGAGTTGTTCCCAAGAGGACCGCAACAGTTCCCGAACCAGGTCGAAATACATCACCAGTTCATGAATACCATAGCCACCGTACCGAAAGGCATGAGACGATTCGTCAAGTCCGGGCGGGCAGGCATTCATTGTGGACCATTGAAAGCAACGATCCTGCAGATCCCAACTCAGATGATCTCGCCGATCCTGTCCGATCTCGCGCGGTGAGCGTCCTTCAAGATCTTCACGCGGCGTCAACAGCCAGGCGGCATGAATTTCCTTGAGTGTCTCGTAATCGGGACTGGCGAACCGAGCTTGACGGGACCAGGATTCGGTCCCGAATTCCTCATCGGTCGGAAACAGAGAATTGACCTGGTCTGGAATCGGGCTGGTCAAATGATTGCTCGCGGCTTCGATTGACTGACCAGGCTCGTTTGCCCCTATTTCGTCGCGACGAGCAAACGCGGTCCGGGTTTCTTTTGCGATAAACTCTAGCAGGGGCTTTCCGTAGAATACCCCCCGCGCATCGAGCGGTGGTTTCATGGCCAGTTCCCGTCGCCGACGGTCGCCTACACTCCACCACGCTTCGTTTGCGTCCATGAACTTCCAGTCGGGAGCAAGGTGATAGTCGAGACGGATTTTGGAGCAATGATCACCACAGTGATAAAGGACATACCCATCCGTACCCGTCGACGAGTACGAAGAATCCACGGCGACGATTCGAGCAATCAGGTCGATGACGACCAATCCCGCGTCGTACGGTTCCGCGTCGCGTCCTGGGCTAAGATTTGAGAAGAATCGCCACTCGGATGAGGGCTTACAAAATCGCGCCGTCGCCGCTTCCAACTCAGCCATGGTGACAGGGTCAGCACTCAGTGCCGCGATCGCTCGATCGGCTTGACTCCCATGAATAGTTCCGGACCAATCTTGCGCGAATTCCCGCACCACCAATCGAACTTCGCTCATCGTGACCCCCCTGTTCCCCGATTCTTTGACTGCCTACCCGTTTGATTCTTACAACTCCAAATTCCGCTCCGATTCGGCCTTGCGATGGGCAGCCTCATCAGGGGAATGCGATCACGGGCATGCGTTTTCCCCCGCGAAATTCTCATCTTCCTTTTGCACCATGCAATAATCGCTGAGCCTCCCCTCAAAACGGTGTTTTTGAAGAAGCGCGATCCAAACAAAGGCGTGTCGAAATTTCAAGCAAAAAAGGCCGCAACAGAGTTTTCCCCGAGATTGTCCGATCGCCGTTGAGCCTCAACAATCCACTTCGATTCACTGGTGAGTCTGGATGTTTTCGGTATGCTGATTGAGGCGTTAAAACAATGCGCCCGATTTTGATCGATTTCACATCCCGAAAATGGGGGGGCAGGCAATGTCCTTGCAGGAACATCCGGTCAGCAGGGTTGAACGGATGATCGCCGCTGTTCAGCAGGGTGAGCACTCAGAGTTGGGTGTTTTGTTGAATCTTTATCGTGGCTACCTGTTAACCGTCGCGGGCCACGAATTAGGGTCGGATGTCGTCGCGAAGGCCGCTCCTTCGGATCTCGTCCAAGAGACGTTTCTCGAAGCATCACAAGCATTTGCTGACTTTCGGGGGTCAACAGAGCCGGAGTTGCGTGCGTGGCTCAATCAAATTTTATCACGCAACCTGATTGATCTACATCGGCACTACAGGGATTTCTCCAAACGAAATATCGCGAGAGAAGTCTCGTTCGAGGGACGTTTCGGCGGTCCGTCATTGAGCTTGGCCGCAGTGGTGGATCCCCCGAGCAAACAGGCTCAGACTGCGGAAAATCTCAAACTCCTGCAGGCGGGGTTCAAGACCTTGAATGAAGAACAGCGACAAGCGGTCCAACTCCGCAGCGTCGAACAGCTGGATTTCGAAGAAGTTGGCCAGCGACTGGGGCGAACCGCCGACGCGGCTCGCAAGCTTTGGGCTCGTGCCATCCAAAAACTCGCGGTGGAACTCCAACCAGATGACTCAAGATCCGCTCGACCAAGATGAAAACCGGTTCGTGG
This sequence comes from Schlesneria sp., assembly GCA_044354755.1. Classification (GTDB taxonomy): domain Bacteria; phylum Planctomycetota; class Planctomycetia; order Planctomycetales; family Planctomycetaceae; genus Schlesneria. The sequence goes on from JBIKZJ010000078.1 coordinate 7,698, forward strand.
ACGAGTTGTGTGCGTATCAAGCACAACTCGATCAGGGCCAAATCCATCAGCACGATTCCGCAGCAGAAACAACGCTTTCTGACGAATGGCGTTTGACGGTGGAAGCCTGTCGGCAATGTCTCGATCTTTTGCACGAGACGCTCTGTACACCAGACATTTCCTCGCCGGAACCCGAGCAGATCAGCAACCCAACCAAATCTGCCCTGCCGCTGCAGATTGGCCGCTTTGAAATCCTGGAGCAATTAGGGGTCGGCGGATTCGGGGTCGTCTTTCGTGCTCATGATCCTGTGATGAGACGAGACGTGGCCATCAAAATCCCGCGTCCGGAATTGCTGGGTTCGCCGGAAGCGATTGAACGCTTTACACACGAGGCGGCAGCCGTCGCACAACTCGAACACCCGAATATCGTCCCCGTTTTTGACAGCGATTGTGATGGCGTTCTGCCGTATATCGTCATGCCCTATATTCCCGGCAAGACGCTGGCACGCTGGCGCGCGGATCAACGCGAGGTCTCGCCACGCATGGCAGCCGAAATCGTGCGGCAATTGGCCCAGGGAATTGCCCATGCTCATGAACATGGCGTACTGCACCGGGACATCAAACCGGGCAATGTCCTGCTCGCCGCCAGGGAAACCGCAGCATCCGGCGATGAACCACAGTTCGTCCCCCGACTGACCGACTTTGGTTTGGCGAAGTGTACGGATGTCGATCAGCAACTCACACGCACAGGGACAGTCATCGGCACAATCTGCTATATGTCGCCCGAGCAGGCCGAGGGGCGAGGCGAGGAGATAACGGCCCGCAGCGATGTGTACGGACTCGGGGCCGTGCTCTATGAATTACTCACGGGAGCCCCACCGTTTCGTGGCACCAATCACTTGCATACCATGCAAAATATTTTGCGGGATGATCCCCCGTCGCTGCGAAAGACAAGCCCCAAAAGTCCCCTCGATCTGGAAGTCATCTGCCTGAAATGCCTGGAAAAGGCCCCCGCAAATCGGTATCCGTCCGCCAGTGCCTTGGCAGACGACCTGCAGAAATTTTTCAACAGCGAGCCGATTTCGGCACGTCCCCATTCGGTAGTGACTCGCTGCAAAAAATGGTGTCGCAGGTATCCCGTGCCAACAACGGTGATGGGGGCCATCGTCCTGGGGCTGATCAGTCTGTCAGGCTTGTCGCTGTGGTATAATTCCCGTCTGGTGACACAGCAGGAAATTATCGACCAGCGAAGTCAGATCACGCGTGAACAGGAACTTCAGGCCCGAAGGCGTGCGTATGCCTCGGATATGCGCAACGCGAAGCTCGCGTGGGATCTGTCGGATCTCACGCAAACGCTCAAACTGCTCGATCGTTATCAGCCGCAAGCGGGAGAACCGGACATTCGCGATTTTGGCTGGTGGTATTTATGGCATGAATACCACGATTCGTCCCGCGTCCTGGGGACTCACAAAAACCGAGCCACTGCGGTTGCCATCACCCGCAACGGGGAAATTGCCGCCTCGGGGGGCGATGACAGTATCATTCGGTTGTGGTCACGCACCACCGGCGAATTGCTTTCAGAACTCTGCCGCCATGAATCCGGAGTGATCGAGTCGCTCGATTTCTCTCCCTCTGGCGAACGTCTGGTCTCTGCCGGATCGGATGGAACGGTGCGCGTCTGGGACATCAAAACCTCCCAGGAATTATTTGCCTGTCACGAGCATCAGTCGCTCGTCTCGCAAGCATTTTATTCACCGAGCGGACATCTGATCGCGTCGGGCGGCGAGGACAACCAGGTCCGATTGTGGAACTCGGAAACGGGCGAGTCGATGGGCACCTTGAGCGGACATACCAAACGGGTTCGGTGCCTGGCCTTTCATCCGACGGAACCCGTGCTTGCAACAGGAAGTCTTGATGGGACAATTCGGTTTTGGAATCTGCACGACATGCGCCCCGATTCACGGCTTCAGGGCGGAATGATTTCCCCTGGCCCTGATGAATGGCCGCGGGTCATGGCGTTTCAAGCGAATGGGGCGAGTCTGATTGTCAGTACGATCAAGGCAAACCTCGTGCGGTATCGGACGGAAAATCCGAGTTACGGTCAGGAATTCGAACGGGTTGCGTTGGGGGTGAATGCGCGTTGCCTAATCTGTCCTGGCGATGGGAATTGGATTCTCGCGATGGGGAACTCCGATATCTGGGTTCATACGGATTCCGAGACTGGCACGCGGCAGCAGCAGTTGAAGGGGCATCTCGACACGGTCATGTCGGTTGCAGCGACGAGTGATGGAGCCCATCTTGTTTCCGCCTCATTGGACGGGACGGTTCGCGATTGGCCACAATTCCAGGTTCGCGCGCAGATCGAAGTTGCAAAAGATCAAGGTACTGCCGCAGACGGAAAAGAACTGCAATGGCGAGAAAATCTTCTGGCAGCCGATTTTCAAAACGATGAAGTATCGATTTACCGAATGCCCGAGCGAACATGGGAGCGAACGTTTCCGAAAGCAAACGAAGACGAGTTCCGGCTTTCTCCCCAAGGGCGAGTTCTTTTGATTTGCACTCGCGATGGTCTGCTGCACTGTTATCGGTTGGCTGACGGAAAGACGATATGGACGCAACAACTTCCTCCCCGTGACCGGAAAACGCATGCCTCGATTGGCTGCGACATCGATTCATCAGAGACCTATGCGATTTTAGCCTGTGTGAATGAGTTATTGATCGTTTCCCTGCAGAGTTCCGAGATCCTGCACCGCCTCAGCCATCCGGAAATGCTCTATCAGGTAAAATTTCTCGAACGACCAGGAATGCCACTGACCGCGATCACGTGTTGCCAGGGTGGAAACATTCGGTTTTGGGATGTTCAGCGCGGCGAATTACAGAAAGTCCATCAGGCGAATCTGGGTGCCACCTATTCCTTCGCGATCTCGGACGATCTTCGGTTGCTGGCCACGGCAGGTCAGGACAAAAAAGATCGGGTGTGGAGATTGCATGACCTGGTCGAGATTGCCGTCATTCCTTACGTGGGTGATCCCTTTAAAATCGGCTTCCTGGCGGCGGGGGAAATTCTCGTTCGATACAGCCCGGCGCTCAGTCTCTGGAGCATCCGCGATGAAACAGAGTTGATGACATTCCCCGAATATCCCGCGAACCTCGCGATTGGCCCCGACGAAACGCACGGTGCCATCCCCGTACCAGGAGGGATTCGCCTGATCGACTGGACCCCCATGAAGTCGCGTTAACAGATTCGCTGCGAAGGCATGTCGGCGAATTTTCTGGAAAACTTTTGATTCTCAAGTTTTCCGCGTCCGATCCTTGCCAGATTCTCGCCTTGTTGTTGGTAGTTAACAAATAGCCCGGATCAAAAATGGCCAAGCGACGATTGATCTTCGCCGCTTCTCCAGCAGTTTGAGCGTCAAATTCCCTTGTTTTGCAGATTCTGTTCGCAGTTTTTGCCGTAGGGGAATTGTATTGTGTCAATGATAAGCAGTAAGCGAATGGATTTTGACGATTTTGCATCCTCGATGATGGTTTTCGCGATGCAGTGAATAACTGCTTGGCGTTCTCCCACGTAGTGCCGTTGATTTTTACAGGATTTCACATGAACCGCACTTTAAGCCGCCGAATTTCTTTTTTTGTAGTCATATTCTCCATGGTGGGTCTGTTTACATTTGGCGACACGACGGCTTACGGTGAAATTAAGAAAAAGGATCCGATGAAAAAATTCATCGGTACATGGAACGAGCCGTATCTTATCGTCGGTACCAGGCAAATTATCAAGGTTAGCAAGAAAGTGGATGGGACGCTGCAAGGTACTTTATCGCTTCCTGAAGTCGGGACCGGAAACACTTTTCGAGTTTTTTCCACAAAACTGCACTCTTTTGAAATCGACAAAGATGATGATGACATCCTGATTTTTAAGAGCGGGAGCCCTGATGGTTGGTTATCGAAAGAAATCACAACGTATAAGTTGGAGTTTATTGAGCCGGGCGAGTCCAAAGCAGCACAGGCGCACCTCACGCATTCGGTCGATGGTAAGGTGTCGAAGAACGTGGATGAATTTGTCAAGCAATGATCGCCCGTTTTAAAATCAGGATGACACTCGTTGGGGGATTTCCCCATCCATGTCAACGCAGAAATCCAAGATGACGCAGTGCATGAAGAAAGTGTCTCGAACAACTGTCGAGTAAAAAAGTCCTGCGACGGCGAATGGGTGTGATCGAAAAGGGTATTTTTCGGAGGACGAGCGATGAGCGAGACGATCTTGGCCTCCATCATATCTCGCGGGGATCTGGACGCTTTCAATGCGTTTAAACTTTCGAGCCCCGACTCGATGAACAGCAGTTATACCGTCTCAGATGTTTCTGTCACGGAGTCCTTTGTTGGCTATATTTACGCAGCGACGATCCGAGTGACCCACAAGCTGTTGTTCGTGAAAAATACTACCATCCACCGAATCGAACTGATTTATGGTCTGGATGGAACGTATCGTCAGGTGAAATCGTTAACCACGATTTCCGAGCATGGTCTTGGCCTGAATCTCTAGCGTTGTCTGCTATTTTACCAGAGATTTTCGATTATCCAACGTTTGCGTCGTCCATCAGAGGTCGTGACATGAGTTCACACTGGATCCATCTACTGCATTCGGCGGGGCATATCGTCCGCCATATGGTAGAACAAGGCAAGAAGCACGAGTCTACGCCAACGCCGATGCCAAAGTGCTCCCGTTGCAGTTCCACTTCGGAGATCGGGGCAACGAACTGTTGCGATGTGAAGCTGTGTTCGGCTTGCGTTTCCGCTTGGACGACTGCCACCCTTCGAAATGGTTCCATGTGCATAATCTGCTCTCAGGCCGCCGTGAGAATGTGATAACCGATTCAAACAGGCGCTGCAGAGGACTGGGCGCAGCAACCGCATCCGATGCGTCGCGGCTCCGATTCAATCCACGAATAAAAAGTCAAGAATAAAATCGTTGCATATGTCGTTCAATTGTGGGGAATTATGCTTGCGTTACCTTGGAAATCGCATCTTCAATCCGCTTCGATGAACTGCGAAATTGCCGATGATCGTGCCGATCCGTTTCAGCGACAGGGCGGAAAACCTTGAATTACGTGTGAAGCCATTTTTGGATATTTGAAAGGACTGAGGGAATGAAAAGTGTGATTTTGGCGATTGTGGTGTGTCTGGCATGTTCTGATGCATGGGCCGGGTGTATTGACTATTCAAATCAGGCAAGCTTCGAATCACAGGGGAGCATTCTCAGTCGTCTCAATTTTGATTCTTTTGGCCCAGGGGGCGGAGTCACTGGAGGCGCAATTGGCGGCTTCAATTTCCAAACATCACCTTATACTGTGGTTATCGGAACGGGCAACGCTGCGTACGATACGGTGCGGAATGTGGTTGTAAGCCCCTATTTCAGTACGCAAACGATTGGGATCGATTCCAGCACGACACAGTATTCGATGCTGGGCTTCAAAATGGGTTTTGTAAACCAATACAACCAAGTCGGATCCGGACCAATCTATTTAAAAACCAATCTTGGCAATTATCTCATGGGCAACTACGGTGGCACATCGTCGAGTGTTGCACTGAATTTCGTGGGCTTTACCACGACTAGTTCCGATGAATATTTCACGGAAGTTCAAGTTGCCGCTAGTTACAATTTCACGGGTGGGGCACCTGGCCTGACGGATTTTGTGCTCGGTCAGTTAGGCGCGACGGTCCCTGAACCCTCAGGCTTCATGCTGCTGGGAGTGGGAGCAATCGGCGTGATACTTCATGGCTTCAGCACTTCCAGAAAATTCCCCAAGAGGACAACAGGTCCGATCTCGGCGTAGGGGTGATTCTGCAGCCATTTTCCGGAGCAACTGCATGAATCTGTCTGATCCGAATTGGAATGGCCTTGATCCGCGTGTCAATCGCGTGCTCCAGGAATTCCGAGAGCGTACCGTTCTGGGTGAGTCCGTTGATCGTGAGGCGTTTATTGGATGAGACCCCGAGATTGCCGATCCGTTGCGTGCAGTTTTCGCTCGCTCGAACGTTCTGGTTCGCGCCGCAGCAGTGGAAAATGAACGTCCGGTCCAGACGATCCCCCCGAGAAGAGCGAGCATCGAGCAGAAGGTGGCAGAATTCGTTGAACCCAGTGAATTCAAGACAACGCTCGACCTTGTTGAGTCATTGTCGCCGGCGAGAAGGAGACACGGGCCAAATGTGCGGCGCTGCTGCTGCCGCCGCAAAAAATGGCTCGCAAACAGGATTATGCGGAAGCGACGAATGTTCTCTCTAATGTCCCCGTGGGTGAACGCACGAAAGAATTGAACGAATTGCTCAGCGACGCGACAGACAAAGAAACGGAATTGAGTCTGCTATTCGAGGATATCGACCGGGCGATCCTCAATAATCAACCGAAAGCACTTGATGCGCTCGCTAAGCGTTTCTTGCAGTTCAATCCAGGTCACAAGTTGATACAGCAACTCTCGGTTGAATTAAACAAGTACTGCCCCGAACGTCTCATCCGTTTGCGTCAACTTCGACAACATTTTCTCGATCCTGCGGGCCAAGTGTGCAGCCTGCCGCAGATCGCCAACGTTATCGCCGGACTGGTCATGGCCCGCGTTCCGATCTCTCTGGCTTCGATGCCGTTATCAAGCCCGAGTGGCACCGTCATCATCGAGGTGCATCGACCCAGCCTCATGGTCAAGTTCGCCAACAACGAGATCACCAGAAGAAAAACCAGAGGATACTCGAATCTGTGCGATTAGCCGATACCGCGCGACCAACGACGAAGAGCCGAGAGGGGGCGTAAATCAATTGGCCGTGCAAGAAATCACACGCTTTTGGTGATCTCTGAGTCAGAAATCACCAGAGGACGCGATGTAACTGGAATGATAGCAACGCTGATAGAAACCGACCGCCTCGTTGATTTCTTGACCAGCGAGGGGATCGTCAATTTGCCAGCGGCCGTTTCTGTCGAACCGTTGTGACTCAGCAGTTGGCGATCACTCCCGTACACGGGGGAGAGCACGGTGCAAGGGATCCCCCGTCCGCACGGTCTGCGTCCCCATGGTCAGTTCCCCATGGTGACCATTTCATCGGACGACCGATCACCAGATCTGAATCCGGTCGGCCTTCGGCTTAAACATCTTGTCCGCAGGTTTGATCTGAAAGGCTTCAAAAAACGCGTCCAGGTTTCGGACGGGACCGTTGGCGCGAAACAGTGAGGGAGAATGCGGATCAACAACCAGACGGCGAGCCAGTTCGTCGTCACGATATTTGCGACGCCAGATCTGAGCCCAGCCGAGAAAAAACCGCTGACTCGAAGTGTAACCTTCAATGACCGGTCCATCCGCTTTTCCCAAGGAAAGCCGATAGGCCTTGAACGCGATCGCCATGCCGCTCAAGTCCGCGATGTTCTCGCCCAGTGTCAGCTTTCCATTCAATTTACGGCCCGGGAGAGCTTCGTACTCGTCGAACTGGGCCACCAGCCGATTGGTCAGCGCTTCGTAGGCCTGGCGATCCTCGTCCGTCCACCAGTTTGAGAGATTCCCCTTAGCGTCGTAACGGCTTCCCTGGTCGTCAAACCCGTGACTGATTTCGTGACCGATTACCGCTCCGATTCCGCCGTAATTGACCGCATCATCCGCCTGTGCATCGAAGAACGGCGGCTGCAGAATTGCCGCGGGAAATACGATCTCGTTAAGGCTGGGGTTGTAATAAGCGTTCACCGTCTGCGGAGTCATGCCCCATTCCTTGCGATCCACGGGAAGGTGCAATCGCGATAACCGACGCTGATACTCAAACTCCGAGGAACGCCGGATGTTCCCCAGCAGATCGTTGGGGCGAATCTCGAGTTTCGAATAATCTCGCCATTCGTCTGGATACCCGATTTTCGTCGTAATGTGGCTCAGTTTTTCGAGCGCCTTTTGTTTGGTGGCGGGAGTCATCCAGGCGAGTTCCTGGATACTCGTCTCGTATGTCTTGAGCAGATTCTTCACCAGCTCATTCATTTGTCGGCGTGATTCGGCGGGAAAATGTTTCTCGACGTAGAGTTGTCCCAATGCATCCCCGAGCACACCGAAGTCTCCCGCACCGGCTCCAGCCGTCGCGTCAACACCCCGTTTCCAGCGAGGCTGCTGCTGTGGAACTCCCGACACGGTCCGCTCGTGTAATTCGAAATGTGCATCAACAAAGTCCTGCGGCAAATAGGGGGCCGCCGCATCCAACACGCGAAACCGCAGATACTCTTTCCATCCCTCGACCCCAGGCGTCTCGATCATCTCCGCCAGACTCTGAAAATAACTGGGAGTCACCACGTTGACTTCGTCAAGCTTGGGCAGACCAGACGATTCAAAAAACTGCTGCCACGGAAATGTTCCCGTCAGTTTGCCGAGATCCGCAGTCCGGTAGAGATTGTATCGCTTTTCGGCGTCCCGCAGTTCCGTTTTGGACCATTGTACCCGAGCCAGCGAGGTCTCCAATTTCAGGATATTTGACGCAGCCACATCTCCGGCAGGTCGTTTTGCCAAGGCGTACAGGCGGGTGATATACGCTGTGAGTCCCTGTCGTGCGTTCTTATAGTTGTCTTTGTCCTGAAGGTAATAGTCTCGATCTGGGAGCGTTAATCCGTACTGCGCGACATTCGCCAGGTAGCGAGCCGAATCTTTGTCGTCGACATCAATCATGAAACCAATAGGGCTGGGAATTCCCAGCGCGGCCATCCGGCCGAAATAAGCCACGACATCCTCGATGGAACCGAGCGTATCGATCGCCGCCAGTTCCGCCTGCAACGGATCAAGGCCCTTTTGATTGATTAATTCTTCATCCATATAACTCTGATAGAAGTCGCCAATTTTGCGTCCGATCTCATTGGCTGGTTTTCGAGCCGATTCTTCAATGATCGAGCGGACATTGTCGCGTGCGCTGTCCGCCAGCGCGGTGAACGATCCATAATTGGATTTGTCTGCAGGAATTTCTGTCGAGAGCAGCCAACGACCGTTCATGTGTCGAAAAAGGTCATCCTGTGGGCGAACCGCCGTGTCGAGCCCACTGAAATCTATCCCTGAGTGACGCGCGGTTTGAGCGGCCACCTGTCCGATGAATCCCACCAAGGTGAGCAAAAAAAGTACCATGTATTTCATGAATTCGAGATCCGAATAGAAGAAGCAATTCGCACGAAGAAACTTGATGAAATCTACTCGAAGTTTTAGCCACCCACCGATCAAAATGCAACGCGTTATCTCGTCACAAAGCTCACGCTTCAGAGCGTAGGTCTTCGAAATTCTCAGGTTGTGAATCATTCGCTCGACGGGCCAGATTGTCGGAAAACACAATGATTCGACGCTCCAATTCAGACAAACCCTGGGGACACGAAAATGATTTTGGTTGGTCAACAGCGTAAGGCCGATGACCGAGCAACGGTAGGGGGCACATACCGTGCGGAAAACCGGAAATACGACTCCGTGCGGTTTGGATCGTCTGGGGATGACCGGCAATGGTCGCAAACCCATCGATGAAGACTTCAAATCCCCTCCGCAAACTCATTTCAGTGATCTCCAATCAGTGATCTCCAAATATTCCCCTCAAAACTCGGTTAATCGCCCAACATCACTGCGGTTCTCACTACGCCAACACGCACTGCCGCAGGAATCGGTGAGACTCGCGATGAATTTTTGCTAAATCGATTGAGTTCTTCAGCGACAATCCAGTGGACGTTGCGTGGTTTTGTCACGTTTATCAGGGATTCACAGGAGGTTTTTGATCATGGTCCGTGCGAATTGCACCCGGAATGTCCGGCGTAACGACAGTGTATCGTTCGAGCAGTCCACTCCATCAGATAGGGCGGATCTTGCTGTCCGACCGAAGCCTTGCAAAAAGTTAATTGAACAAACACGGGAGCTGATGGAAAGGTCGATCGAATTCGTTCCACACCCCGACTTCGACAACCTGAATGCCCTGAAAGAGATCCAAAGTTTCTGTCCCACGACGCAAAATCAAGCTCGCGGGGCAGGGAAACCCCAGGCCGGAATCGCTTTCGTTTCGGGCCTCGTTGAGGCGCCGTTACTGACGCCTGATGAGGAACGATATTGGTTTACTTGGATGAATTTTTTGAAATTCCGTGCCGAGCGGAACCGCAGGCGACTCGATTTGACTCGTCTGAACTCGACGCTCGTGAAACAGATTCAATCAGACCTCAACGAGGCGATCGAAGCCCGTAATCACATTGTTCAGGCCAATTTGCGTTTGATTGTGGCGTTAGCCAGAAAACTGACGACTTCGATTGATTCGATGTCC
>JBIKZJ010000079.1:0-17957 GCA_044354755.1 Schlesneria sp.
GCGGTTGTGGTCTGGACCAGTGAGTTTGGCAAGGGGCGGGTTTTCAGCACGACACTGGGGCATAATTCGGAAACGGTGAGTGATCCTCGCTATCTGGATCTCGTGACACGAGGGTTACTTTGGGCCTGTGATAAGCTCGATCCGGAATACCTGCAACCCTTTGCCGTCGCCAAAAAGGAACGAGTTCCGGTCAATCTTGCTCGAGGGAAAACCGCGACCGCTTCGGCATCACAACCAGGGCATCCCCCCGAACATGCGATTGACGGAAATCCCGATACGAGGTGGTGTTCACCGAATAATGACACCGGATATTCCTGGCAGGTCGATCTCGGACAACCCGAAGAATTGACCGGATGTCAAATTGTCTGGGAGCAGGATGGGGTCAACTATCGCTTTCAGGTCGAAGGGTCTGTTGACGGAAAAGCCTGGTCGATACTCTCCGATCAGTCGAAAACCGATGATCGTGACCAGGTGCAACAGCTGAAGTTTTCTGCCGGGGGCGTTCGACATGTGAGACTCACCACGACCCAACTAACTCCAGGTTGTTGGGGAAGTTTTTTTGAATTTGAAGTTCATGGGACGAAAACCGAAGAGCGGACGATCGCCGGGGACAACACGCTGCGTCCGCGGGTCGTTAAGGGATTGCCTGGCGTCAAGGTCCCCGCCGGTTTTGCCGCAACCCTGTTCGCGGGTCCACCCGATGTCAACTATCCGACGTGCGTCGCCATGACCCCGGATGGAGTCGTCTTTGTCGGTGTTGATGAAAATGGTTCGCTCGATAAATCGGCGAATCGCGGCCGGATTGTTCGCTGTCGGGATCTGGATGGGGACGGAAAAGCAGACGAATTCAAGGACTTTGCCAAAATGGACAGTCCTCGTGGAATCGTCGTGATTCCCCAACCCCCTTTGGCCACCGACAAATCGCCGAATCCTCAAAAGGTGTCGTTGATCGTATTGCACCCGCCAACCCTCTCCGCCTTTCACGACGACGACGGTGATGGCATTTCCGATCGATCCGAAGTTCTCGTCAACGGGATCGGCTTTGACCTCAAAACACGTCCAGCAGATCATACCACCAACGGCATTCAAGTCGGAATTGACGGCTGGATCTATGTGGCCGTCGGTGATTATGGCTTCGTGAATGCGGTGGGAAGCGATGGCCAATCCGCCTCGTTACGCGGAGGGGGGATTGCCCGAGTGCGACCGGATGGATCTGAGTTAGAAATTGTTTCGCGCGGCCAGCGAAACATCTACGACGTGGCCATCAGCCCGACGATGGATCTGTTTACTCGTGACAACACCAACGATGGCGGGGGCTGGAATGTTCGGCTCAGTCATGTCCCGCAAAATGCTCAGATGGGATATCCCTCGTTATTTATCAATTTTCCCGAAGAGATTGTTCAGCCGATGGCCGACTATGGAGGTGGGTCCCCCTGTGGTTCGTTGTTTGTCGATGAACCAACATTGCCGGGGGAACTGAGCCACCAATTGCTGACGTGCGACTGGGGACGCAGCATTGTTTACCGGCATCCACTCACCCCCCAAGGGGCCGGATTCACCGCAGAACAAGAACCCTTGATTGAAGTCCCCCGTCCGACCGACATTGATGTCGATGCCAGCGGCAATCTCTACATTGCCAGCTGGAAGGACGGCAGCTTCACTTTTAGTGGCCCCAATGTTGGTTATGTGCTGAAAGTCAAGCCGCCATCGCCAAGCCAATCTTCGCTGACTGAGGCGAACCGCAACGGAACGGTGGTGGGACGCGGTGACGCGTCACTTGCAACACCACCAACCGCTGCGGAACTGATTCGGCAAATGGCCTCGCCCAGCCACACCGTTCGATTGCATGCGCAGCGACAAATCCTTCGGCGAGGTGATCACCTGGAACTCGCTCAAGGCCTGGAAAAACTGGCCGCGACTGCGGATGCGGGACTGCCTGTCCGCGTCGCCGCCATTTTTACACTCAAACAATTACGCGGCGAGAAATCGCATCCGGCGTTATTGGCTCTGTCCCTTGATCCGCTGATTCGTGAATCGACCATCCGGGCGATGGCGGATCGAAAATCGCAATTAGCAGTGGCAGACATCGAGCCAATTGTCGCTGGCTTGACCGACCCCAATCCTCGCGTCCGTCTGGCTGCCGCGCGAGCCCTCGGACGATTTACCAGTGCCGCGACCACAGCGGCTCGCCTCCAGCAAGCCAACCGGAAACTCGTACAGCGGACTGCTGATCAGGACCCGTTAGTTGTCCAGATCGCCATCCATAGTCTGGTTGAACTCAAGGCCATTGATGCCTGTCTTGAAGCCTTGTCGTCGCCATCACTCGATCAGCGACTCGGTGCACTCATGGTTCTGCGGCAGATCGATGACAGCGCCAATGTGGACGGACTGCTGGCACGACTCAAGGTTGCCCCGAAAACAACCAGCGTGGCCACCTCTGACGAAATTCAGCTCGAAGCGCAAACACGGCAAGCGATCTTGACGACGCTGTGCCGGCTCTATTTTCGCGAGAAAGCGTGGAGTGGTGACTGGTGGGGGACACGACCCGATACCAGTGGACCGTTTTATCAGCCGGTGGTCTGGTCCGAGTCGGATCGCATTTTGAAAGCACTTTCCGCGACGTTATTGACAGCAGATGCTGACACGAGCAAAAAGCTGCTTGCCCAATTGAAGCGGCACAAGATCGAATTGTCTGATACACAGCCGCTGATTGTGAAGCTGGCGACCGAAGATCGTGGTTTTTTGCCCGCGGCGATTGACCTGCTCAGTTCGATCTCGTCGCCCCTCTCTGACTCGTCAGGTCAACTGCTCGAGCGAGTCGCGACGGCGTCAGAGTCGGGTGACGAGCTAAGAGCCAAAGCACTCCGATCGCTTTATCGTCGACTGGATCAGCCGAAGATCGCACCGATGGCAATTCGCAGTTTTCTGCAGGTTGATGAGCAAGCCCAGCGGGGAGAAGTCGGTCGTGTCTGGGACGAATGGATCCGCGAATCCAAGCTTGGCAATCATCTGGCGACATTGATCCCATTTTCCAATCGGCAAGAAGGTATTCCGCCGGAAGTCGCCGCGGTGGCTCAGGAGAACGCCTATGCGATTTTGAATGGGATTGCGGATAACCTGAAGGTCGGAAAGGAGGAGCGGGTCGAGGCGTTAAACGCAGTCGAAACGGCTTGGAAAACGCCCTCATCGACAGTCAGTCTCTTGCGTGCGATTGGTCGATCCCGTGCGGAATCGCAATCGCTTCAAGTTCGGGCACTGAGGACATCTGAAAACCCCGCGATTCGAAGTGCCGCGGAATTTGCGGCCCAAAAAATGGAACTGGATCAGGAACAGACGTTTGATCCCAGCAAGCCTTTGATTGCCAGCCTTGGTTTTGAAGAAACGTTGAAACAAGTGGTGAGTACCCCCGGTGATGCAAAATTAGGAGCCCGTCTTTTCACGCGACAAGGCTGTGCGGCATGTCATACGGTGTCACCAACCGAACCGCTGAAGGGGCCTTTACTGCAAGACATCACAAAACGATATCAAAAAGAAGAGCTGATCGAATCGATTGTGAAGCCAAGTGCCAAAATCGCCCAAGGCTTTGAAAGCCAGTACTTCGTGACCAATGATGGGAAAATTCTGGAAGGGTTTGTGGTGCGTGAATCTGGGGAGGAAATTGAATTCCGCAATGTGGCAGGCTTGGCTGCGGTTCTAAAGAAGACCGAAATCGAAGATCGAGGGAAGCGAGCCACCTCGATCATGCCCAGCGGACTGGTGGACAAACTGAACCCTGGTCAACTGGCTTCCATTCTGGCGTATCTGGAATCCTTGAAAAAGTAGGATTGGCGGGTGGGTGAATTGCGGTTCCCAAGAGAGATTCGTTGAATCCTGATAAACATCCGGTAGGCATCTCTTTCTTGGATTGATTTCTGTTATTCGTTGGAAGTTGAGCGGAAGTCTACGCCGCCGGATTTCCAGCCCCTTTTCGCCAGCAAGTCCGTTCCGGTTAGCCATTCTTGCGGGAGGATTCCGTTGTATAACTGACGGTAGCCGATGTACGAGGTTGTTAACCGGGGGTTCACCTCGACAACTCGTATGTCCCCCTCGTCGGTCAGAATCAAATCCAGGCCAATATAGCCTGCCAGGCCCTCGATGGATTGGCAAACCGCAAGAGCAAGCTCACAAACTTCTGCGGCGATGGCGGATGAAATCTCAGCGGGAATTCGGCCACCGAGATACTGAAAGCGTCCATCTGCGGAAAGAAACTGCTCGCCAACCGGGAGACATTCCCGCTGCTTGCCGTCGAGACTGAGGTTGATTCCAACGGAGAGTGCTTTCCCAGCAATGAACGGCTGAAGTAGGCCGTTTTCGCTGGCGTTGGCCGTTTGATATGAGTGAACCGCATGGTTCCATTCAAGCCGATTCCGGATCAGAAACGTCAGGCATGATCCCGCACCATCGCGTGGTTTTAACACGAGGGGGGTGGTCCATTCTCTGGGGGGACGAGCGAAATCCATCAATTGAGTCGGGATCGTCGGTAGACCCGCCCCCTGCAGGTGATCCGCCATTCGCAGTTTATCGCCACAGAGTTCAATCGCCTCGGGTGTGCAGTTCCACGAGACGGTCGGTGCCCCCCGCACCTGGCGACATCGCTGGGCCAATATCCCGCCGGTTTCAGGTGCGATGACCAGCACCGCATCGACCTCATGACACAACTGCTGAAAAGTGGCCGCCTCATCCGCCTGATTCTGCACGCGGACCACTTCGAAATTCCCGAACTCGAGATTCCCCACACAGGGAATCTCGAGTTCGAGTGTCGTGATCACAGAGAATCCGGGGATTTGAGCGACATCGGCAGCCACGGACTGCAGCATCAACAGTCCTTCCCGGCGCATCGACGGCGAGACCGGGGTTTCCGCTGTTCCGCCACCGACAAGAAACTCAGAGATAAAAACTCGCACAGGTCCCCTGCTCTGTTAAGGTCGTTCACTTCAGGCCGGGAAACGTCGTGGGTGCAACCCGCAGGGGATCATCGGGCAGTGTCATCGACTTTCCCAACTTAATGGTCGAGTTAGAAATTTCGCCGCCTGTTGCCAGAAAGAATCGCCCCTCGTTCACTCCCGCATCAATATTGACTACGGGATTGGCGTCGGCGGTAAAGCGAGCGGTCAGGATTGGTTGCCAGTCACCGGCCGGTGTCTGAAACCAGCCATTGGAATAATGCGCGCGGCGCGTCTGGGTGGTCGAGACGCGATTTCGGAGAAAGTCTTCGACGAACGAGTACTGTCCACGGAGTAGTTTTCCGCCGTTGGGTGTGGAAAAGGTGACCAGATGCTTCCAGGTCTTTGTTTCTGGGACCAGGAAATAGCCAGAGTACTCGCTGCGGTCCCCGTCTTTCTTGGCTTTGACCATGAAGCGGTAGGTCTCGCCGATTTTCCAGTCATAATTGAAGAACGATTGTCCACCGGTTCCTTCGCCACCAAACCGACCCACTCGAACTTGATCGTCTTTGTGCAGCGTGCGGACCCGTTTTTCTTCGGGGACGGAATTGGGATCATCTTGATCATGTGGATCCCAAACAGAAAACAGAATCAATTTTTTGCCATTAGCCAACTCTTGCAGGCCGAAGTATCCCGAGTCCCAGCCACAAACCATGAAGTAAGTCCCGTGGGCGGATGAGTCCACGGTGACATCCAGACAGAATGCCGAGCTTTCTGTCGTGCTGTAGGCCAGGTGAACTGAGCGGCAGGCAATTCCCTTGAGTTTCTCGTCCGCCCGGCTGAGTTGGCAACTTTGCGTCGCGAAGAGCATGGCCGTGCAGGTGACAAAAATAAGTCGGTGCAAGAAATCAGGCATCAGTTGATCTTTCGTCGATCAGGCGGGGAGCAATCGGTTGAGGAATGTAGGCAGATTGTGGTGCCAAGTCCCTTGCCGATTTTGTTGTTTTGAATTGGAAAATAGGGAATCGCGTCTTTCGGAAATTCGCGATAAGCGAATTTTGTCGAATTGCCTGCGAATCAGCAACTGAATCGCCCCGAAACCGCAGCCGATTTTCGAGAGTCGCCGGTGGGCTCTGCCCGTTTTGTGATTGATGCCATGGGCAGATGATCGAGGGAGTCTGGAGGGGGCAACGGGGGGCAACTTTTGCGGTCTGTTCAATTCCTGACGGGCTCAGGGACGATGGCGGATGCGGATGTGACTCGATGGAAAAGTGGCAATCGGGCCGATATGCTCCGGTTTCCCCTGGACGATAAAATTCCGGGAGTCGGGTCTATCGGCGACCCCCCTTTGTCACGTGTATCACCTTGTTGATTCCGCATGCTTTAAGAGGAGCACATCATGGAAACTACCAACGGATCGTTGAACCGAAAACTCAGGATGGCGCTGGTTGGCGGGGGGCAGGGATCGTTTATCGGTCGCGTTCACGCGACGGCAGCCGTGCTGGACAACCGTGCGGTGCTCGTGGCCGGGGCGCTCTCGTCCGATGCCGCCCGTGCCAAGGCGTCCGCTCCTTCGTATGATATTTCGAGCGAGCGGGCTTATGGTTCGTTTCAAGAACTCTGCGAAAAAGAGGCGGCACTTCCCGCCGACAAGCGGATCGATTTTGTCACCGTGGCAACCCCCAATCATACCCATTTCTCGGTTGCCAAGGCGGCATTGGAATCGGGATTCAATGTCATCTGTGATAAGCCGATGACGTTTGATCTGGCTCAGGCGGAAGAACTGGCCCGGCTGGTGGAAAAATCGGGTGCGGTGTTTGCGGTCAGCCACAATTACACCGGTTACCCACTGGTGCGACAGGCGCGTGAAATGATTCGCAGCGGTGAACTGGGGGAGATTCAGGCGATTCGTTCGAACTACATTCAGGGTTGGCTGCGAACGCGACTGGAAGAATCGGATCAGAAGCAGGCAGCCTGGCGAACCGATCCCACAAAATCGGGTGCTGCGGGCTGTTTCGGTGACATTGGTACTCACGCCTACAATCTGGCTCGGTATATGACGGGGCTGCTTCCTGATCAGGTTTCGTGTCATTTGAAGGCCTTTGAACCAGGTCGACGACTCGATGACTATGGTCATGCGGTGATCCGCATGGAGAATGGAGGACTGGCGACCGTGACGGCCAGCCAGATTTCCCACGGTCGTGAAAACGATCTGTTTATCGAGGTAGACGGGACCAAGGGTGCGCTGTCTTGGCGTCAGGAAAACCCCAACGAAATGATTGTTCGCCGCAATGGGCAGCCACATGCGATTTACACCCGCGATCCGAATGCGTCGTTCATGAATGCGTCGGGAAAAGCGGCTTGTCGTCTGCCGAGTGGTCATCCGGAAGCCTTTTTTGAGGCCTTCGCGAACGTCTATCGGTTCGCTTACGATGATATGGTCAAGCGTGCAGCCGGTCAGTCGTTCGAGCATCGTGATACGGTTTATCCCAATGTTTACGACGGTGTGGAAGGGATGTATTTCATTCAGCAGTGCGTTGCAAGCAGTGCCCATAATGGTGCCTGGTTGCCATTGAAACACCCAGCTGCCCGACGATAACGTTTGGTAAGCGGGACCGAAAAACCGACCGTAACGGAAAACTGGTGCATGCCAGTCTGTGTCCGTTGCGGTCGTCTGTTTTTTGGAGGGGGAATTGCTCGTCGCGTTGCAGAAACTGGCTGCCAATGGCTGGAACTGCCGCTGTTGATTTTTACGGGCAAATCTTCATCGTTGTTCGGTTTTTGCGGTGGTTTGATTTTTGTTTGTCTTTCAGCGTGGCAATCCTCAATTGTCAGCAGATTTGACGCAAAATTCACGATGATGGGTTTGGTGAAATCTCGATTTGATCGCGCCCCACTGGGATGAATTCACGGGTAACTCGGAATTGTCGCGATCTGGCGTAAGCGATATGAATCTCTCGGTGGCCGTTCCGATTCAGGATTTGCTGATTTGCTGGTCTGATGAGAAATCCGATTGGGGCTGTTGAACGTATCGGGGAGAGCAAGGTTGTCAGTATTCCGAATTTTCGTGTTCCCACGAGACTCGTCCCTCTGGATCTGGCTGGCTGTGATTTGTTGGCTGGGTGGCAATGGATGTGCTTCATTACCCTATCGGTATGGAAATTCGCGTTGGGGGGATGGGGCTCCAGACGCCGAAGTGGTTTACGAATACGGAAAGCCACAAAAGACGCTGGACAACATCGCCTGGCTTACGGGGATCTGGTCTCGAATTCTTCCGCTGAATTCCCATGTGAATAACCGTAATCTCACCGAAGAAACCAAAGAAAAACTGACGGCCTATCTGGAAGAGAATGAGCTCACGGATGTTCTGATTCGCGTGAACCAATACGATCCCAAGGGGGAGTGGCGTCGATTGCGTGAGAATCACCATGTGGCAGCTGGATGGCGGTATTCAGCCGGAGTCATCAGTCTGATTCATTACTCGGTGATTCCCGGTCGCGTCTTCGGTGGTGATCAGTACAATCCCTTTACGAACACGCTCTACCTGAACTCGGATGTCTCCGCCGTCGTGCTTCATGAAGCGGCTTACGCGAAAAGCATTCACGCTCAATGGTTACCTGGCAGTTATGCGGTCGTCAACGGGCTTCCGGTGATGTCCCTCTGGCGACACACACAGGGGGTGAATGATATTCTCGGCTATGCGCAGACCAACGAAGACTGGACCGTTGAACGGGAAACCTATCGCGTGGTTTATCCGCAGATGGGTGTTCGTTCCATGTCATTGACCGGCGCCTTTGTCCCCTTTTGGGATGGACTTTTGTTGAGTGTCGGCGGTGCCGCCGCGGGGCATGCGACTGGTTACGTTGCCGTAGTACAGCGAACAAAAGAGCGAAAGTTACAGCAAGACTCGACGGATCAACCCGAGAAAACTGCTGGGGCTTCGCCGGACGAACTTGTAAAACGTCCGCGTAAAAAATACATGGATCCGAACCTGCAGGTCACGGATTTTCAGGGGGAAATCCAGACTGAAGAGGATGCGGCCGTCGAACGGAACGAACTTCTCGAATAGAATGGAAGTCTGTCCTGTGATCGCGAGCTTCCGACGCTGGGCTTTCTGCTTCCCTCAACGGTGCTGTATTCGCCGCCACCGTCTGAGTCGAATGAGATACAAAATCAGGCCAGCGTCGCGGAAAGCAAAAACGCCAGAAGTTCCGGATGAGCTTCTGGCGTCTTCGTGAGAAATTCCATTACCAGTCGTAGATCAGGGAGAATGGGGAGCGGGGGCCGGATCATCGTCAGATTTATTATTCGCGATGATCGCGATCACCAGGGCTGCAACCGCAACTCCCGCCACCAACAGTCCGGCGCAAAGCAGCATGTCCGAACCATCATCACAGCAGCAACCGTATTGTCCGCGGGCACCGTTTTCACCCAAAACCAGAACACCTTGGGTTTTCGCCGCAGGGGGGGCTGTTTTTTCCGACCACAAACGATAGATCCCTTCTGTCGCTCCAGAGCTCGCAATATAGACTCCGGATTTCAAGTTTGCGACCGCAAAGCGACCATTTTCATCCGTTTCACAGTGGCCGACATCCCGTTTACCTTGCCTCAACACCACCTTGGCACCTTGAATCGGATTTCCATTGTGGTCAACGGCACGACCCGTGAACGTTCCTCCTTGACCGAGGCGGACATCCAGGGTCGAATTTTCGGCAACCACGCGGACCACGGGTGAAGTGGGTGATTTTTGTTCAGCGAGCAAACGCGTTTGCGGAAACACAACTCCGACCATGGCGAGCGCGACCAATGCACCCTTGAAGAAACCAAGTCTCTTGATCATTTTATGCTCCTCGTCGACAGCGATAGGGATGAATCCATTCGATTCGCAAGGGGCGACACCCAAGGAGATTCCTCCTCGGATTAGCTGCCCCGAACATCATTTCGCAATTTTCAATGAATTGAAAAAAACGTCGAGTGCAGAAAATCAAAAATGATCGCAATTTGGGGCGTCAGCCGCAGGAATTGAGTGCAGAGATTTTGCAAAGAGGCAAAAAGTGCCGGAGCAGGTGACGGAGTTTGTTCCTGGAAACTCAGCGATGCCGAAGGGAGGCAGCGGTTTCGTGCGGTCCCATTTCGGAGTCCGGGACCGGGCACGGGGAAGATTGGCCCGACCCATTTGGTTAGAAATACCAAATGGCCCCGAAAACGGAGGCCGATCGTGTGCGGAGTTTGTGGAGTTTGTCTCGATGGATAAAAAAACACCGCCAGAAGGTGCGACACAACTTCTGGCGGCGAGTTTCTCATGCGAGAAAGCGATCCCCGGATCAAGGGGAGTGCGGTGCAGGTGCGTCATCCGATTTATTGTTCGCCGAGATCGCAATCACCAGCGCGGCAATGGCGACACCAACGAGGATTGTACCGGCGCAGCAGAGCAGCATTCCAGAACCGTCGTCGTCACACGCACCCGCTTGGCCGCATTGACCACGGGCACCATCTTCACCCAGCACAATCACACCCTGTGTCCGTGCGGAGGGGGGGGCCGTTTGTTCGGACCAAAGTCGGTAGGTCCCTTGAGCGGGCCCGGAACTGACCTGATAAACACCCGATTTCAGATTTTGCACGACAAAGCGACCGTTGACATCGGTCACAGCCTTGCCAACCTCGAACTGCCCCTGCTTCACAACGACCTTGGCTCCTTCGATCGGAGACCCGCTGTGATCTACGGCACGACCCGAGAATGCCCCTGCCTTGTTCAGGCTGACATCCAGCGTGGTGTTCTGTGCCAGCACCTTGACCGCAGGTTTCGAGGGAAGTTTTTGTTCGGCGAGAAGGCGAGTTTGGGGGAATATGACCCCAATCATCGCTAACGCAACTGTTGCGCTTTTTAAAAAGGCAAATCCTTTGTTCACGTCCTGGCTCCTAAGCTCAAGAAAATTTGGTCACCGCTCATGCGAATGATTCCAGGGCATGCTCGTACGAAACTCACGCTTTCGAATTCAGCCCCTTGACCTCTGATATCGGTATCCCAAATCGACTTGGTCGAGCAGAACGAGCACAGTCGTCACATCCTTCCTGACCGAAAAACCAACCAATACTTAGAACTGATCTTCGGCAATCGTTGCCGAAGATCGCCTCGAGTTCCGGCGCTACAGTGGGAGCCTCGAAACGAATGGGGAAATGTCTTGAGGGTCGCTGGCTCAGCCGTCGGTTCTGCCGCTCAATCGCGACGCTCGGATGCCGGGTTCCGATCATACGGTTTGTGCGACGAGTTGTTCGAGGATTGACAGATACTCCAGCGTCCCTTTTTGGGTCCCGCTGATCTGCGTTGTCCCTTTCGCAAAGGCCTGATTCCAGGTGATTTTTCCCTGCATCAAGTCCGCAAAGGTCTGAATGTCCAGATGGCAGGTGGCTGAACGATCTGGATGCAGCCCTGTCTCGACGGAAATCAATTCTTTTCCCGCAACAATCAACTGCCATTGTCCACCCCCGTGGCCTGCAATGTCCAAGCCGATTAATCGCTCGTCACCGCAACGGGAAAGATTGGCGCCTGCTTGGTCAAGCAAAGGTTGAAGGTGGCGTTCGGCGTCAAAATCGGGCTCGATTGCCTTTTTGCTGGGGGTTGGAAATCCGTTTTCAATGGCAATTTGAGACAGCTTCAACAGCAATTCGCGATTGACTTCAGGGCAAGGAAGCTGCGGGCAGGCCATTTCGGTGTTCGTGGTGTCAAATTCGGGGTCCATCTTCCAGTACGAATTATAAACCCGGATATGTTCATAGAACAGTTTTTCCGATTCCGAGGCACCTTCGGGTTGGCTCCCCGGTCCGCAGAAGGTTGCGCCATAAAATCCGGTGGATTGCTCAAGCACATCCCGGATCAAGCGGACGGTGACCGGGTGTTTGGGGGTCAGATGATAGGTTCGACCATGCCACATTCCATGCGTGATCACGTGTGACATAATCGCAGCAACCCAATCGACCGGGACCAGATACTTGGTTTCCGCGCCGGTCAGCGTCATGCGATTTTGTTCGCCCCCCACGAGTCCGGTCTCGTTCGGTGGCATGGCACGGACGATCGTGTTCACGAGTTGAAGCGCGGCGTAATATCCATGGTAGGTCGTGGTCAGTCCTGTTTGGGAATCGCCAATAATGATTCCAGGGCGAAAGATGGTTGGCTCATCCAGAAAATCGGCTTCACGAACCAGTCGCTCTGAGCGCAGCTTACTGCACTCGTAATCGTTGGAAAATTCCTGGCCGACATCGAGTTCGGATTCCAGCACCCGCCCTTGCCTGAGTCCCGCGACATATGCCGTGGAAACATGGTGGTATTTGCGAATTCCCGTATTGCGACAAAATTCGAGGACATTTCGTGTTCCCTCGATATTTGATCGCCAAGGCTCACCCTCGCTGCTTGTCGAATGAAACGTCAAACTGGCGGCATTATGAATTACTGCCGAACAGTATTCGGCGGCCCAGCGGATGTTCACCGCATCCAATCCCAGATCGGGTTGAGCGATGTCGCCTTCCATCACGACGGGACGGGGCAAGGATTTGCCGAGGTGTCGGTCCCATTGACAAAGCATCGACTCGATCCGCTGGCGTGCGGACTGTTTTCGGTTCGGTCTCACGACGACAGCGACGGGAAACTGATGCAACAGTAAATCACGAAGCACGTAGTTGCCCAGTAATCCCGTGGCCCCGGTCAACAAATGATAGCTCATGCGAAGTGGTCCAAACAGAATTCCAGATTCCAAACAGGAGACTTTCAGGAATTCAAACAGGATTCCGACCGAGGTCGATCAAAAAACGAATGAACCTGAGAGTTTAACTCGGCAGACACCCGTTTTTCAATCGTCATCGGCGCAACGAAAACCTTGCGTAAGATCAGATGGCTGATAAAGCTTCGCCATGCGGATCAACGTGCAGAGTACGTTTGTTCGGTCTTTCATGTCGATTCGACACCCTCTGGTTCCAGTGAGGATCGTTTTCGGAAAAAACTTCGCCGAATCCGGTCCCAATTCCAAAAAAAAACTCTTGTTTGCAGCAGACATTGTTCGCTCATCTCTTGCAGTCTGCAAAGGTTGTCGTCAAAGAGATTCTCCTTCAATGGCCTGATTCCCTTCGAGGTTTTCCTGGGGGGATTTTTTCCAGGGAGACTCGGGGGTTTGTGGTGGCCCGTCGAGTTTGACTTTTTGATCCAACGACAGGCCGGACAAATCGGTCTCTGCATCGAAATGATTTGTGTGGTGTTCTGGCAAAAGAGGGGCCGATACTTCGACCGTACTGCGAATCGAGTTCAACCAGATTTCGGCACCACTTCCAAACGCAGAGCTCAGCATCACCTTGGCCTCGTCCCTTTGTTGAAGATCAAGATGACGCCAGAGTCGTCGCGCGCTTTCGATTAAGGATTCACTCGAAGGATTGGCTGCCAAACCGGTTATCAGCTGCTGCCACGATTTCAAGATCCCTTTCCGCTTGCCAGAAGTCTCGGCCAAACTGAGCCAGGCCCCGGTGAGTGACGGGTCGCACTGAATTGCCCGTTCTAGTGCTCGCTCTGCAGATTGGGGGGTACGCTGAACCGTTGCCCGATACCAGTGGTAGCGACCGATCCAGAACGGATTGGCGACCAATAGAAAGCCTGGGATCAGCAGCAGACAAAGCAGAATCGCCACAAACCGTGGAAGAAAGGTTTGTCGAAATCGCCCGTAACAGAGCCACGCGACAGCCATGCCAAAAACAAATCCGACAACATGGTGGCGATTGGAAACGACAACCACCTCCCCCGCTGTTCCGAGGAAACCAAGCGCCATCACACAGAGACCACAAAACAATCCCTCGAGCGAAATCGCCGGTGGGTCTTTGTGATCGAAGGCGCGTTGACCAGCGAGTCCCCCCAGGACTGCGCAGACGGCGCCACTCAAACCCATCACTCCATGGCCATCTGCCAATTCCAGCAAATTGGGGATGCTGATTGCAGAAAACAGGAAGCACGCCATGCAAAACCTCCCCCAAAGT
The DNA here is from genome assembly GCA_044354755.1 of Schlesneria sp. GTDB lineage: Bacteria > Planctomycetota > Planctomycetia > Planctomycetales > Planctomycetaceae > Schlesneria. The sequence goes on from JBIKZJ010000079.1 coordinate 13,935, forward strand.
CGCTCTAATAATCTGCCAAAATAGAGCAGCCCCAGCGACGAGATCAACAGATGAGGTAGATGATGGTGATGAAATGCCGTCAAAGGGACCCGCCACCATTCCCCATTCCAGAGTTCGAAGGGGCCCTGGATTTCGGACTCGCGAGTTCTTCGAACCCCCTCGTGCGGTTCCGATCGATGTTGCGTCTGAATCGCCCCCCAATCTCGCTGTATTTCGTCAAATCGTCGATGCTCAGCGGTCGCTTGAAATGCACAACTGGCATACAAAACAACACCAATAATCAGCGTTTCCAGCGTGACCGGAGTCCGGCGAATCCAATCCAATTCCAATTGAAAACTCCTTCCCGAAATGCATTTTTGAGCGATCCGAGGTGATTCTACCAGTTGGATCCCCTTGAAGCATGGCAACCAACAGGAATCCTGGCTGCTCGGCAGGAATTTTCACAACGGCGAATTTCCGCCCCGCATTCTCTCTGCCGAGCATGGCTGAATATTGATTGCCTTGTTGTTGCCGGCCGTCCAGCAGGCTCGCGAAGCGACTCGCCGCACACAGTGCAAAAATAATCTGAAACAGCTTGGTCGTGCGATGCACAATTCCGAATCGACGTTTGGTCAGTTCCCCATGGCTGCGGTCTGGAAAGTTGATGCATCGGGGACCAACTTGACCTATGGTCAAAGCGGGGGAACGCCGCTACTGTCTTTCATGGATCAAGCGTCGATTTTCAACGGTTTCGATAACACTCAGCCGATCTGGTCGGGTGCCCAGAATCTGAATTTGATCGCCACGAACCTGCCTGAGTTCGTTTGTCCCTCGACTCCCAGTATTCCTAAGCCTGCGACGACGCGGAGTGCTGCCACACAGGCTCTCGGGGGGAGTTTAATTTGCGGGGTGACTCCTGCCAACGCGATCACTGCCACATGGGGCCGTGCGGACTATATCGTCAACACCGATATCCGCAGTCCGCTGTCGAGCAATGTTCTTTCAATTCAAGCCGGCGGCGCAGGGACTTCGGGACGACATGCCTTTTTCTACATGGGAGACAAGAATGCGAATGCCGTCGTGGGGGCTCCCGCCTCTCTGACCGCAGCTCAGGGGAACTACGATGGATCACCGACCATTTCCAAAGTGACTGACGGCCAGTCCAACACGATCATGGTTGCGGAACTGGCCGCCCGGAATCAGTTGTGGGAAAAAAAACAGAGCATCACCCCCTCGACCGATCCTTCGGCCGCCTTTTTCAAGCTTTACATGCAACAGCAGAATTATGGCGGAGGTGGATGGGCTGATCCGAATAACGATCAATGGGTCGTTGGCGCGAATCGCGATCGCCCCCGCTTTGTTCAGTCTACCAGCACTTCACCAGCCGACTGATTAAAACGGGGGCGAAAATAACCCCAGGGGCAGGACTCGGAACCGGTCTGTCTTGATCAGGTTCCGAGGTAAATCGTGCGATCACAGAAATTGGTTGATGATATTTTCCAGTAATTCCTGACGACCGGATTCGTTGGGTGTGAGCTCGTTCTTGCCCAACACGTATTTTTCCAGCGAGGCGAAATCTGCCTTGCCGGATTCAATGTCGGCACCGATCCCCGTATCAAAACTGCGATAGCGATTTTTGACAAAGTCTTTCAAAGCACCATCTTTGCGAATCGCAGCGGCAATTTTGGTTCCTCGGGCAAACGCATCGATCGCACCGATGTGTGCGTGGAACAGGTCGACCGGTTCAAAGCTTTCGCGGCGGACCTTAGCATCAAAGTTCACTCCACCAGGTGCCAACCCCCCCTGCTCCAGGATGACGAGCATGCATTGTGTCGCCAGGTAGATATCGGTTGGGAATTGATCCGTATCCCAGCCCAGCAGCAGGTCTCCGGTATTGGCGTCGATGCTTCCCAAGGCCCCTTGAATCCGGGCGTATTCCAATTCATGCATCATCGTGTGACCTGCCAGGGTGGCATGGTTCGTTTCAATATTCAATTTGACGTGACCCATCAGGCCGTTAGCGCGACAGAAATTCAGGCAGGTTGCCACGTCAAAATCATATTGATGCTTGGTTGGCTCTTTTGGTTTTGGCTCGAAGAGAAACTGCCCCTTGAAACCAATTGTCTTGGCGTAGTCGACCGCCATGTGCATGAACTTCGCAAGATGATCGAGTTCTCGTTTCATGTCGGTGTTGAACAGGTTGTGGTATCCCTCACGGCCCCCCCAGAAAACGTAGTTTTCTCCGCCCAGTTCCAGGGTGACTTCCAACGCTTTTTTCACTTGGGCCGCCGCGAAGGCAAACACATCGGCGTTACAGGTGGTTGCCGCACCATGCATATACCGTGGGTGAGAGAACATGTTTGCTGTTCCCCACAGCAGTTTGATTCCCGTTCTTTCCTGAGCCCCTTTCAGAGCTTTCACCACTGTATCCAGATTTTTGTTGGTCTGGGCGAGTGTATCCGCTTCGGGAGCGACATCGCGGTCATGGAATGCGTAAAACGGACAGCCCAGCTTTTCGATAAATTCGAAGGCCGCATCGACTCGTTTGACCGCGTTTTCGACGGAATTTGAACCATCGTCCCAAGGACGCAGCAAGGTCGCCGAACCGAACGGATCCGTGCCGGTCCCGCGGAATGTGTGCCAGTAGCAGACGGTATAACGCAGCAGATCTTTGAGCTTTTTCCCCTCGACGACTTCTTCCGGGTTGTAGTGTCGGTAGGCCAGCGGATTTTTGCTGGTCGGGCCTTCGTATTCAATCTTGGGAACGTCAGGAAAATATGCCATTTTCAAATTGCCTGTTCAAAGTGAGTCGGTTGAAAAAGTGATCATTCGAAGGATCTCCTTCGCCGAATTGTAACGGGGACCAAACCGAATCGCCAAGGTAACCGTTCGTGGTCCAAGAGCAGAGGAAGGGACAAGTTTTCCTCGCGGTCATCAATCAGGGTGCGTGAGATCATGGCGGGTACACGCAGGCTGCCCGGGATTATTCGTTTGCTTAATTGATCTGAAGCGGACCTGAATTCGATCCCGCTGCGGAACAATCGTGGCGGTTTCTCGCGGATTTCGGTGACTTTCAGGGTATGGTGGTATTCAGATTATGATGGCAACCCGTCGGGGATGCTGACTCTGATGCACCGAACATCGACTGTCGCAAGCCCACGATGGTTGGTCGTAAGAATTGTCCAGGCGACCGAGCGTTCAATTGCGACTGGAAACAAGGAATATTGTATGCGTCTTGCGATTCAGAACATGGCGATCGTCGCGGCGGCTTTGCTGCTGGCGACTCAGTTTAGCGCGGGGCAAGAGCCCGCAAGCAAAGAGAGCGTGGCCATCGACGCCGTCGGCACCTCTGCTGTGGCGACCGTTGAAGCAACGAAAGTTGAAGCGAATAAAGAAGCGAATAAAGAGGTTCAAGTTCCAGCAGAACCGCGTCGAGCCGCCCCATCCGAACCCACGACAGGCGAAGGAGATTCTCGTCGAGATCGCGAACCCGCTGAGCCCCCTGTGCGAAATCCTGGCCGTGGTGATGGCGATCATGCGGGTCCACCCAATCGGGGTCCCGGTGGCCCGGATGGCGAATTTGGTCCGCCACGTGGTCGCGATTCTTGGGAGCGCGGCGGAAACATGGGTCCACGCTTCGGCGGTCCTGATCGTGGGAATGGTGGTCATGCGGGTCCACCCAATCGGGGTCCCGGTGGCCCGGATGGCGAATTTGGTCCGTCACGTGGTCGCGATTCTTGGGGTCGTGGCGGCGACATGAGTCCACGTTTCGGGGGTCCTGGTCGTGGGAATGGCGGTCATGCGGGTCCACCTAATCGGGGTCCCGGTGGCCCGGATGGCGAATTTGGTCCGCCACGTGGTCGCGATTCTTGGGGTCGTGGCGGCGACAGGAGTCCACGTTTCGGGGGTCCTGGTCGTGGGAATGGCGGTCATGCGGGTCCACCTAATCGGGGCCCCAGTGGCTGGGGTGGCGAATTTGGTCCGCCACGTGGTCCCGATTCTTGGGGTCGTGGCTGCTACATAGGTCCACGATTCGGGGGTCCT
>JBIKZJ010000435.1:0-5396 GCA_044354755.1 Schlesneria sp.
GCGGAACCTCAGACGCGTCCGTTCCAGTACCTCTTCAGCATGCTGCGACGCAAGCAGCAACAATCCTAGCGATCGTCAAAACTTCTCGATGGAACGAGTCGTGTTCACGTCGCATGCTGCCGCTGGGGTTCGCAAATTTTGCGGATCCTCGCGGTCCTTTCGTTTCGATCCCGTGCAGGGTCGACGGCAGGAAATCAATCACGCTATAGTTCCTTTTACGTATCTGAGGTCTTCGATTTGACGATCACTCAACGAGGGATGGAGCGGCTGCGATGATGCGATATTGGGATTCCTGCTGGATTTGTGCGTTGATCATCGGCCTGTTTGGCCACGTTACGGTTGCCACAAGTGATGATCGGGTTTCGATACAAACTCAACCCGAGGGTTTGGTGGTCAAAATCGATGGAGAAGAGTTCACGGTGTTCCATCATGGACCGGCACTCCCCAAACCCTACTTCTGGCCGGTTCGCGGGGCCGGCGGAGCAATACTGACTCGTCCCATCGATCCCAACGAAAAAGAGCATCCCCATCACCGTGGGATCTGGTTATCCGTCGATGAAGTGAATGACATCAAGTTCTGGGCCGAACGAGGGAAAATTGCGACCCGTGAGGTCAAATCCACCTCTGGCAACCCCGCGACGATTGAACTTGTCAATGAATGGCTTGCGGCCGACGGAGTTGCCACGCTGCTGGAACGAACCCGCATCTCGATTTACCCGGACCGACTCATCGCTTACGACACAACGGTTTCGACTCCTCCTGGCCGAACCGTCAGATTCGACGATACCAAAGAGGGATTCTTCGGCATCCGGATTGCGCAGTCCATGCGGGAAAAAGAGGGGGGTATGGTGGTGAACTCGGACGGGAAGCAGACGACGCAGGAATGCTGGGGCCGACCTGCCAAGTGGGTCGATTACACCGGAGTCGTGGAGACCCGAAAATATGGTGTGACGCTCATGGATCATCCCGGAAATTTCCGCCCCTCACGCTATCACGTGCGGGATTATGGGCTGTTTTCCATGAGCCCCTTCGGTGAGGGGGCCTATCAGAATGATCCGACCAAGTCACAGCCTGTCACGCTCGATGAGAAAACCCCAGCCCTCCATTTTCGCTATGGGCTGTTCATTCACAGTGGCGACGTGATCGAGGGTCGAGTTGGAGAGGCCTACGATCAGTTTCTGCAGGTCACAAAATCTCCAACTCAAAAATAAAAAATCACCCCCACGTTTCGCGCTGTTCCCTTCTTGGGCGCTGTTCCGTTCCTGGGCGTTGTTTCTTTCCCGATTTTCCGCTGAACGGGCGGAGAGCGACCAAAATGTGCGTAGAAATGTGCGCAGAAAGCGTGAAGAAATAAACCATGCGACTGGAGGGCAAAACGGTCTTAATCACCGGGGGCCGACGAATCGGAGCCGACTTGGCCATCAAACTGGCTGGTCGGGGGGCAAATGTGGCCTTCAGTGCACTGACCGGTGCCGAGGCGCTGCGACCTGTCGTGGCCGAGTGCCAGCAAATCGGCGTGCAAGCGGACATTTTTATCGCCGATCTGCGAGATGCTCATGCCGCTGAAAACCTGGTTGAAAAAACGGTCGCTCGATTTGGTTCGCTGGATGTGTTGATCAACATGACCAGCATCTACACGCGGACACCCTGGTCCACCTTGCAGCCCGAGGATTTTGACGCGGCGATGGCCAGTAACCTGCGAGCTCCTTATTTCACGGCGATGGCAGCGGCCCGAGCCATGCTCAGACAGCCTTTGGAACAGGGATTACAGGGGAAAATCATTCATTTTACCGACTGGGCCGTCGATCGCCCCTATCGTGACTATCTCCCTTATCTGATTGCCAAAGGGGGAGTGGTGACACTGACCAAAGCCTTGGCGGTCGAGTTAGCTCCGACAATCACCGTGAATGCGATTGCCCCAGGGACAGTGGCCCCTCCTGCGGGAATGTCGCCGGAAAAACTGGAACAGATTCGAACGGGTTCATTACTGCAGCGGCACGGATCTTCCGACGATGTCAACCAAGCGGTCCTCTACTTGCTCGAGGGGACAGACTTTGTGACAGGCGAAGTGTTTCGAATCGATGGTGGTCGTTTCCTGGGATCTTCTGGTTGACGCCCCCTGCTCGGCCGGTAAAACGGCACGATACGATCGAGGAATACCCGTTACGGATTTCAGACGGTTTTGACACAGGCTGACTCGAATGCCGTCCGGCGGGATTCACCAGTAACCGTTCACAGCGAAGTGAGGGATTCAGCGATTTGGCGGATCTTCACTCGGTCGCGGGAAAAATGAGCCAGTCCCCGAGCTCTGAACGGTTACGATTCACCATTTTGGCGAAGAGAGAAAAATCATGTCGGACAATTTTGTCAGGATTCAACAGGCTTATCAGGCTCGATTCCCCCAATCGGCCAATCTTTCCGCCAAAGCGGCCGGGATTTTTCCCAGCGGTGTGACGCACGACAGCCGCTATCTGCTCCCCTTTCCCGTCTACGTCAAAGAAGCTTTCGGGTCACGCAAAACGACGGTCGAGGGACATTCCCTGATCGATTACTGGGTGGGCCATGGCGCGCTGCTGCTGGGGCATGGAAACCGTCAGGTCGTTCAGGCGGTGCAACAGCAAGTCGCGCGGGGAACGCACTACTCAGCCTGTCATGAACTCGAAATCGAATGGGCCGAACGGATCCAGCGTTTGGTTCCTACTGCCGAACGAGTCCGCTTCACCAGCAGCGGCACCGAAGCAACGCTGATGGCGCTCCGGGTCGCGCGGTTGGTCACCGAGAGAACCAAGGTGGTCAAATTTGTCGGACATTTCCACGGTTGGCATGATCTGCTGGTACCGGCAGCGTACGCCCCGTATACGCCCGAAAATTGGTCCATGCCAGGCGTGACACCGGGGGTGCTCAGTGATCTCATCGCGATTCCCCCCAACGATCTGGCATCCGTTGAACGCGTGTTTCGACAGCATCAACCCGCCTGTTGTATTCTTGAGCCGACGGGGGGCCACTGGGGCCTGGTGCCGATTCAAGGGGCCTTTTTGCAGGGATTGCGTGATCTCTGTTCACAACATGGTGTACTCTTGATTTTCGATGAAGTGATTTCCGGGTTCCGCGTTCATCCCGGTGGGGCTCAAGGTCACTACGCCATCAAACCAGACCTGACCACGCTGGCCAAGATTCTCGCTGGGGGACTGCCGGGTGGGGCGTTATGTGGTCGAGCCGATCTGCTGGACGCTTTGGCGTTTGGGAATCGGCATGGCCGGAAGATGAAGCATCCCGGTACCTTCAATGGCAATCCGCTTTCTGCGGCAGCCGGTTGTGCCATGCTGGATCAATTAGCGGATGGCACGGCCTGCAAACGAGCCACCGACACGGCCAAAAAACTGCGATTGGGACTGAACCAGCTCTTTTCCCGGAAGTCGATCCCCTGGCAGGCTTATGGCGAGTTTTCCATGATTCATCTCTTGCCAAACACTTCAGGGCCAGCCTCGCTGGAAGAGGGATTCATTCCCCATGGAGGAGATTACCGCCTGCTGGATGCGGAGCAGCCTGCAGCACTCAAACACGCGTTTCGTGCGGCACTACTCGTACAGGGAGTTGACTGGTTTGGCTGGAGTGGCATGACGTCCACGATTCATTCAGAAGAGGACATCGCCGCCACGGTCTCCGCCTTTGACCGGGCGCTGGACCTGCTGTATGACCACGATGTGATTTGAACGGTTTGCGTAAAGTGTTCGCACGTGCAATTAAGATGTGTGTCTCCATCGGACGAAGCCTTGAACGCAGGCCATGGAATTGCCTGAGATCCAGGGTGTTACGTCAGGTCAAAAACGAAGCAAGCCTCTCGAAAACAAGAGGCTTGCGTGCGAGGATTCACTCGCGTGAGGCTATCAGCGCTACCGTTTACGATGGCCGCTATTTTCGTTCAACCACAAACTCCGTGCGCGAAGCGAAAAGACTTTACTCGGCAGCAAACAGGACGACCAGCAAACAGGACGACCAGCAAACAGGACGATCAGCAAACAGGACGATCAGCAAACAGGACGATCAGCAAACAGGACGATTTCCGTCTCTGATCCGTTTCCCTTGACGGCCATGACGATCGGAATGCTCGGTCTCGACCAACTGCGTGAGCCCCTGCTCGCAGCAGCGTTCCGGCAAATCCATTGAATCCTGCAGTCGACTCATGAATCACACCCTTTTCAGAAAATGCGAAGATTGTGAACCACGAATCAAACGAATCGCACGAATCGGAAAAGAAGGAACGTCAAGATTCTGAAAACTGAAAACTGATTTTTACTTCACGGCCGGCTTTAACAGTCCCTGGCGTTTGAGCCAGTCACCCGCACGTTGAGGCCACGAGTTGACGGGTTCGCCGGTATCCCGCATTCCATATCCATGACCACCGGTGGCGTAAACATGCAGTTCGGTGGGGACATTGACCTTGCGCAGTTCCGCTGCGATATGCAGGCTACTGAAGACGGTCACCGGGTCATCCCAGGCATGAACCAGAAAGGTCGGAGGAGCCTCTTTACTGATCTTCACATCGTCACGCAGCTTGGTCGGCTCACCCTTCTTCTCAAAATAGGCGGGGTAAATCAGCATCGCGAAGTCGGGGCGGGAGGAAACCTCATCCACCGCATCCATCGGCGCATACTGCCTCTCGGAAAAATAGGAAGCTAAGCCCGCGGTTTCTCCACCGGCAGAAAAGCCGAGGATGCCGATTCGCTTGGGGTCAAGGCCCCACTCAGCGGCTTGCGAGCGAACCAGGCTGATTGCCCGCTGTGCATCCTGAACCGCCCCCTTCCAGCGATCACCATCCGGAGTTCGCGTCGGGACGCGGTATTTCAATACGATTCCTGTGACCCCCAGCGTGGCCAGCCATTCCGCCGTCTCGGTCCCTTCATGATTGAACGCCAGAATGTTATGTCCCCCACCAGGGCAAATCACCACCGCCGTTCCACTGTCGATCTCTTTTGCTGGCTTGTACACCGACAGGGTCGGAATCGAGACATTGGTCAAGCGAATAATCGGTTTGCCACCGGCGTCTTTGGCGCCAGGTTTGGTGACATCCTGCTCGGGGGGAAGTTCCTTGGTCTCTCCTGGCGGCTTCCCTGGCCAGACGTTTTTGACGACGATCGGCGTCGCCTCATCCGCATTCACAGGGATGGCGAGCATCGGTGTCAGCAAGCCAAACAGCAAACCAAGCCATTTCATTCGTGGTCGCGACATTTCGTACCTCTTTTTTCACAATTCCCGGATTTCTCGACGGAACAAACAGAATGATCTCGATCACTCGCGCCACGTCAGCATTACTTTCGACCGCGAAAATTGCAAACCGCCGCGAGATTTCGACCGAATTCGGTCAAGTTGAGGGCCTGACGGGTCTCTCCTCAACC
>JBIKZJ010000436.1:0-5393 GCA_044354755.1 Schlesneria sp.
GTGATCGTCGCGGACGACCTGGGATACTCGGACCTGGGATTTCAGGGAGGGACTGATATCCCTACCCCGCACATCAATTCCCTCGTAGCCAACGGGGCACGCTTCACCAACGGTTATGTTTCCGGCGCGTATTGCAGTCCGACACGTGCGGGCTTACTGACCGGTCGGTATCAGCAACGATTCGGTCACGAATTTAACCCCGGAGGCGAAGGACCTGCCGCGGCGGGGAGAAGTGAGCAGGGGTTACCACTCTCTGAAACGACGATCGCAAATCGACTCAAAGAAGCGGGTTACGCAACCGGACTGGTGGGAAAATGGCATTTGGGTTCGAGTCCACCGTTTCACCCTCAAAAACGGGGTTTCGATGAGTTCTTTGGTTTTCTTGGAGGATCGCACACCTATTTTAACAAAGGAACGGCTTCGATCTGGCGAGGGACCGAGAAGCATGTCGAGCCGACATACTTGACCGAAGCGTTCGGTCGCGAGGCCGTTTCGTTCATCGATCGGCATCAGGCGAATCCGTTTTTTCTGTATCTGGCGTTTAATGCCGTTCACACGCCGATGGAGGCGGAAGCAGGGAGATTGGATAAATTTGCCGCCATCACTGACAGCCAAAGGAAGACGTACGCCGCGATGCTTTCGGCGATGGACGATGCGGTCGGAAAGGTGCTCCAGAAACTTGGTGAATCGCGATTGGACGAAAATACGCTCATCTTCTTCATCAGCGACAATGGCGGGCCGACGATGCGAGGGACCACGATCAATGGCAGCATCAATACGCCACTTCGGGGTAGCAAACGCACGACGCTTGAAGGGGGGATCCGGATTCCATTCGCCCTTCAGTGGAAGGGTCACATCCCCGCAGGGACCGTCTTCAACCAACCTGTCATCCAGTTGGACATTCAACCGACCGCTCTTGCCGCAGCCGGTATGGAAATCAATCCGGACTGGAAATTGGACGGGGTCAACTTGCTGCCGTTCATCACCGGCATGACGACAGGATCGCCTCACGAAACACTTTACTGGCGTCTGGGAAAACAAAATGCCATCCGCCACGGAGATTGGAAGCTGGTACAGTACGACCTGAACGTCGAGAGCTCACCCACTAAGGAAGTCTCGCAGAAAAAACTCTATCACCTCACCAAAGACATTGGTGAATCCGTTGATCTGGCGGCCCAGTACCCCGAAAAAGTCAAAGAATTAGCAACACTTTGGCAGTCGTGGGATCGTCAATTAGCCAAACCGCTCTGGTGATCGTCTTTTAATTTCTCCATATCGCATCAGGAATCAGGAAATGCTGTTGAGAATCCCGACACCGTCACAATTCCGCTTGCTGGCCGGACGACAAATGACAATCCGCCGCACCGCTTGGCTCGCGGCCATCAGTGGATGGCTGCTGATGGCCGCCACGTCCGAGCCTCTCTGCATCGCCGCCGACCCCGTCCGGCTCAATGTCCTGCACATTGTCTCTGACGATCTGAATACCCGGCTCGGCTGTTATGGAGATCCTCAGGTAAAGTCGCCCAACATCGACCGCCTGGCGGCCCGCGGCGTCCGGTTCGATCGTGCCTACTGTCAATATCCCCTGTGCAACCCTTCGCGAGCTTCGTTCTTGACGGGATTGCGACCTGACACCACCAAGGTCCTCGAAAACGCCACGCAATTTCGCAAAAACGTCCCTAACACTGTCAGCCTGCCACAAACATTTCGGCAGGGAGGCTATTTCGTCTCGCGCGTCGGCAAACTCTATCACTACGGTGTCCCTGGACAGATTGGAACGGACGGTCTCGATGATCCCGCGTCGTGGGAAACCGTGTTCAATCCGCGAGGTCGGGATAAGGATGAAGAAGACAAAATCTTCACCCTGAAGCCTGACGCGAAGGGCCCCGCCCGGTTCGGTGGTGTACTGAGCTGGCTGGCTGCAGAGGGCGAAGATGCCGAGCAAACCGACGGAATCGGAGCCGGTGAAGCGATTCGTTTACTCGAATCACACACAGACCAGCCGTTCTATCTGGCGATTGGATTTTTTCGACCGCACACACCGTATGTCGCACCCAAGAAATACTTCGACCTGTATCCGCTCAGTACCATCCCGCTGCCGACTTTCGCGGACGAATTCAAAAAACTATTCCCCGCCCCCGCGTTGGCCTCGACTCGTGCCGAGGAAGAATCGATGACGGACGATCAGCGGCGACAAGCAATCCAGGCGTATTTCGCATCGACCTCGTTCATGGACGCCCAGGTGGGGCGCGTACTCGATGCACTCGACCGGTTGAAACTGACGGACAAAACCGTCGTCGTCTTTCATAGTGACCACGGCTACCATCTGGGTGAAAAACGACTCTGGCAGAAAATGACCCTGTTCGAAGAATCGGCCCGAGTCCCATTGATTATCTCCATTCCCGGAAACGGCGCGAACGGCAAGTCTTGTCGCCGTACGGTGGAACTTGTTGACTTACATCGCACTCTGGCCGACGTATGTGGTTTACCGGCCGACACAGCCACCGAAGGTTCCAGCCTGAAGCCCTTGATCGAAAACCCGGATGCGGAATGGACGAAACCCGCGCGGACTCAACTCGTTCGAGGTGGCGGAAACAATCAGGTCATCGGCCGCAGCCTTCGCACCGAGACCTGGCGGTATACCGAGTGGAACCATGGCCAGCGTGGCGTCGAACTTTACAACCACGATGTTGATCCAAGCGAATCGCACAACCTCGCAACAGACCCACAATTCGAACCGACGGCGACGCTGCTGAAATTGCTACTGCATCAGCCGAGTCGATAGTCGGAACGAGACGCGACGTTTGGGACGCGAATTTTTACGTTGTTTCCGCAGGACGCAAAACAACCTCCAACAGACTCGCGAATGCACCCCTCGGCGTTATGCTCGACAATGTCGAGGCAATCCAAAGAGGTCCGAAGATTCCATTTGGAAGGGGTCGTATGAAGAGCCACGATGAACGATTTGCGAAAATGACGTTTGCTTCCGTGTACCCATGCTATCTCGCCAAGATTGAGAAGAAGGGCCGAACCAAAGACGAATTGCATCAGGTGATCCGGTGGCTGACCGGTTTCAACGAAAAAGCGATGCAGAAACAGATCAACGACCAAGTGACGTTTGAACAATTCTTTGCACGTGCCAAGCTTCACTCCAATGCCCATCTGATCACCGGCCTCATTTGCGGATATCGGGTCGAAGAAATTGAAAACCCCTTAACGCAGCAGGTCAGATACTTGGACAAGCTGGTCGATGAATTGGCGAAAGGGCGGAAAATGGAAAAAATCTTGCGTGAAGAAGGATAAGAGGGTTCAGCGAAAAACCGAGTGCGCGGTTGGGAAAATTCAGTTTTCAGTTTTCAGTTTTCAGTTCTCAGTTCTCAGGGTGCAGTGTTCAGTGTGCAGCGTTCAGGGTGCAGAATCTTGAAATCTCCTCCTATTCGTGCGATTCGTTTTATTCGTGGTTCACAATCTTCGCATTTTTTGACAAGGATGTGATTTACGAATCAAATGGTGTATTCCATGGATTGGCCTGAACGCTGCTGTGAGAAGCGGATTACGAAGCGGGGTCGAGACCGAGCAGTCCGATCCTCATGGCCGTCAAAGGGGACGGATCAAGGACCGAGGTCGTCCTGTTTGCTGCTCGTCCTAGTTGCTGCAAAGTCAAGGATTTGTACCTCGCGCACTGGGTTTGTGGTTGAAGCATAAAACCTCGTCAGTCGGGTGCCAGACGCGATTCTCTGCGCGATCCCCGTAGCTCGGTTCTTGACCATCCCCCCTTCGGTCGGCCGGGCTGACTTGCGGGAAATCACGTTAAAACCGGCGAATTTGTCACAAGAGTGACTGTTTTTGCGGGAAATCCGGTTTCGCAGGACCAAACGAGCCCCCTTCGATTGTCGTCTGGGAACTGGACCCCTAGGATATTGAAGGTGTTCGCTTGCGAACCTGAGACCGTACAGATCCTGGGAGCGGAATTTGATCTATCGTGATCGGTGCTTTTATCCGGTTACTGTGACGGGTGAGTAGGTCTCGCGGATGCCTGATTCTGTTTCCTGCCCGATTTTTCGGTCGGTTTCGGCCAGCAAATCGGTTGGGAATCAGAATTGACCGGAAACCATTGGTTGTTGGTGCGAAGAAAAAACCTCTGAAAGATCGTTGCTATGCAGTTTGAGACTCGGTGTGTTCATGTCGGCGTTGACAAGGATTCGACCTATAACAGCGCGACTACCCCTATCTATCCGTCGTCGACGTTTCGCTGGGATGATCTCAAGACACACCGGGGATTCGATTACACCCGCAGTGGCAATCCGACCCGACGGGCACTCGAAGAAAACATTACCGCCCTCGAAGGGGGACTCGATTGCCGCGCCACCTGCACAGGGATGTCGGCGATCACGGCAACGATGCACATGTTCAAGCCCGGTGATCAAATCATCGCGGGGCATGACATTTACGGCGGGACCTACCGACTGTTCGATTCGCTGTTTCGAAACATGGGGATCGACTTCGTCTTTGTCCGTATGGGAGACGTGGAACAGGTCCGCAAGGCGATTACCCCCAAGACCAAGTGTATCTGGATCGAAACCCCCAGCAATCCCCTGCTCAACATCGTCGACATTGCGGCCATCACCGACGTGGCAAAAGCGGCGGGACTGATCACTATCGCGGACAACACCTTCCTGTCCCCCTATTGCCAGCGGCCATTCGAGCATGGTGTCGATGTCGTGGTCCATTCGACCACCAAGTATCTGAATGGACATTCGGATGTCGTCGGAGGCTGCGTGGTCACCAAGACGAAAGAGCACGCTGATAAGATCAGCTACATCGTCAATGCACTGGGACTCGCCTGTTCGCCGTTTGATGCCTGGCTGGTGTTGCGAGGAATCAAGACGCTGGGACCTCGCATGGAGGCACATCAGCGCGGCGCCATGGCCTTGGCGACTTTCCTCAATCAGCACCCCGCGATCAGCCATGTCTACTATCCGGGACTCGTCGATCACCCACAACACGCATTGGCCAAGCGCCAACAATCCGGTTTCGGTGCCATGTTGAGCTTCGATGTTCATGGTGGTCGTCCCGTGGTGGAAAAAATTGTCGGTCGGTTGAAACTCTTTCAACTCGCAGAATCGCTGGGTGGAGTCGAATCGCTGATTGAATATCCAGATTCGATGAGTCACGCATCGATGACCGAAGCGGCCCGACGAGAAGCGGGAATTACCGCCTCGACACTGCGGGTTTCTGTCGGAATTGAGCACCCAGATGACCTGATCGCCGATTTCCAGCAGGCATTGCAGGACTGAACTACGCCTGAGCACCTTCAATCGCTAAACCTGCTTGGGTCGCTGGTACCGGTTGTGGGAGGAAACGGGACTCCGCGCAACGCGGAGAAAATTCTT
>JBIKZJ010000437.1:0-5386 GCA_044354755.1 Schlesneria sp.
GTGTTGACGTGGAAACGGATATTGATAAGCCGACCTCGATGCGTCTGTGCCGTAGACTCGCGTTCCAGCCCAGAGTGATTCCGCTCTGCCGCAAAATCCCAGCAAAAAAGGTGCGAATTGTTGACTCTTTTGTCGTCGTTCGATGATTTGCTGTCAAAAAACCTTCCGCTCAGTCCGCGGACCTGGCACGATTCCCTCGCCGAATCGATTCGGGATCCCGAGATTCTGTTGGCCAAATTGGGACTTCCTCCCGAATATTTGCCCCCCGCTCGCGCAGCGGCACAGCTATTCGCATTGCGTGTGCCACTCAGTTTTGTCGCTCGGATGCAGGCGGGAGACCCCAACGACCCACTTTTGAGGCAAGTCTTGCCAATCCAGCACGAGCTTCAGGCAACCGCCGGGTTCACGACGGATGCGGTTGGTGATTGTTCGAGTCGTCGCGCGCCCGGATTATTGCACAAATATCACGGGCGAGCCTTACTGATTGTCACCGGAAGCTGCGCTGTCCATTGCCGTTACTGCTTCCGACGCCATTACCCCTACGAGTCCGAACCACGTCGACTGGACGACTGGAAACCTGCCTGGGATCTCCTGGAGGCGGATCAGTCCATCCATGAGGTGCTGCTCAGTGGCGGCGATCCGTTGATGCTGACGGACGGACGTCTCAAGTCGTTGATCGAGCGTCTGGCCGAAATCCCCCATGTCAAACGCCTGCGGATTCATTCCCGCTTACCAATCGTATTGCCGGATCGAATTACCCCCCCGCTGTTGGAACTCTTAACCGCCACTCGACTCACCCCCATCATGGTCGTGCATGCCAACCACCCCCAGGAAATCGTCAATGACTGTGACGAGGCCTTGCGGAAACTCGTTCGCGCTGGCATCACGACTCTGAATCAGACCGTACTACTGCGCGGGATTAATGATTGTGTCGAGACGCTCGAAAACCTCAGTGAAAGGCTGATCGATACCGGTGTGATCCCCTATTACCTGCATCAATTGGATCGCGTCGACGGTGCCGCTCACTTTGAAGTGAGTACCGCCACAGGATGTGAACTGATCAAACAGCTGCAAAAGCGTTTGCCAGGGTATGCGGTCCCCAGATACGTTCAGGAAATCGAAGGAGCAGCACACAAAATCGGGATTCACGCAGATTGAAAGCCAACCCCGGCAGGAAAAGGTTTTCATTCCGGTACGTTAGAAGTGTCTCTGCGGTTTCGCTACACTCCGTATCAAGCACATCGCCCAGCAGCTGCGATGGATACGCCCCTTGTGAGTGATTTTGGAGACTTCGCCACTTCATGGATACGATTGCCGGCCACCTTTACGACTACCCGAAATATTATGACCTGATCTTTGGTTCCGACTGGGCGGCGGAATGCCATTTTCTTCGGAGCTGCTTCGAGAAATACTCGAAACGCCCCGTCAAACGCCTGTTCGAACCGGCCTGCGGGACCGGTCGGCTGGTGGTTCAATTTGCCAAGTCGGGCTATGAAATTGCCGGAAATGATTTAAACGAAAAGGCCATCGCGTATTGCAACGCTCGACTGAAAAGGGCGGGGTTGCCCGAATCGACGTTTGTAGGGGACATGGCCGACTTTACGGTGAAAAAGAAGGTCGATGCCGTCTTCAACATGATCAACACCTTTCGGCATCTCCCGACCGAGAAAACCGCTGAAGCCCATTTTCGCTGCGTTGCCGACTCGCTCAATAAGGGGGGGCTCTTCTTCCTCGGGCTGCACCTCACACCGAAAACGCCCCCCAAATGCACCTCGGAATCCTGGTCTGCAACGCGGGGTAACTTGTCCGTGGTCTCCAATCTCTGGTCGATCGGCACCGACCTGAAAAAACGGGAAGAACGGATCGGAGTGACCTATGATGTCTATACTCCCACCAAACAGTTTCGAATCACTGATGAAACGGTGTTCCGAACTTACAACGTCGAGCAAATGTTTTCGTTGATTGCGAGTGAACCCCGACTGCGTGTGGTCGAAATGTACGACTTTCGCTACGACATCAACTGGCCCATTGATTTAACGAATGACACGGAAGATATCGTTTACGTATTGCAGCGAGTTTAAAATTTGTAGCGAGTTTAAAATTTCCTTCGCGGCGGATCCTGTGACTGCCATTCATTTCTCTTTGGAAAGCACTCCGTTCGATGTTTCGTTTCGCTTTTCGAAATCTGCTCAGTAGACCAGTCCGATCACTACTCGCGCTGCTGGGGTTGACCGTTGCGATTGCGGGGATGGTGGGGCTCTTTTCCATCGCCTCGGGAATCGACGATACCGTCGGTAAAACGTTCAACAAAATTCCGGGGCTTGCAGCCATGCAACCGGGTGCTCCGATCCCCTTGTTTTCTCGGTTACCAGTTGCCTGGTCCGCAGAAATGGCCACGATCCCGGGTGTCCGTACGGTGAGACCCGAGGTCTGGGGCCGAGCGCAGCTCGTCGAAGGGAAACCGACATTCAGCCCGCCGCGATTTCTCTTCGGCACCGAGATTCTTTCGACCTTGAAACTGAAGCAAGCGGTTTATCGTGATGACCTTGTCGCAGGTCGGTTCCTGACAAAACAGGATCTCGGCACGATGAACTGCGTCGTCAGCCGCACCATTGCCGAAGCCTTTCAGAAAAAGGTGGGGGATCCGTTACGTGTCGATGGCTATGACCTGACCATCATTGGTATCTATCACTGCGGGTCACTGCTGCTCGATGTGGCCATTCTGCTCGACAGTGACAGCGTGCGAAAAATCTGCAAGTTCGATGAGAAACTGGTTTCCTCCATTTACATCGAGTCAGACGACACGATTTCCAACAAGGAACTCGCCGCCAACATCACCAGCCATTTCCGTGGTCGGCGAGCTGACGACTGGCAGTCAAATGTCATGGTGGCATTTCCTGAAGCAGGAGCCATTAACATGCTCAATGCGGCGGCGAGACTGCTGCAGGGAAATGCCGGGGCCGCCCCCCCCGCCACTCAAACCGCAGAAAAACCGGGTGCTTCCCCGGAAGATCCGGCCACACTCGAAGAAGCGATCGAAGTCCGTTCGGCAGCCGACTGGGGAGATAAAATTGCGGAATTGAGTTCCGACCTGGATGTGTTTCTTTATCTGATGACCGGGATCGGTGTCGTTATCGCTCTGTTGAGCATCCTCAATACGATGCTGATGAGTGTCGCGGAGCGATTGATTGAATTTGGAGTTCTCAAGGCGAATGGCTGGTCCGCCTGGGATGTCATGAAGCTGGTCACCTGGGAAAGTGCTCTACTCGGCCTCGGAGGTGGTATCCTGGGATGTATGGCTGGCTGGGTGGCTGTGCAAGTGATGAATGCCATTTATCCGACCAAGCTGCATCTGTTCGCCAGCCCCGCGCTGCTGCTGTTTAGCCTCGTCTTCAGCTGGGTGCTGGGGATGATTGGCGGTATTTATCCAGCGATCTGGGCTCTACGAATGTCACCGATGGAAGCGATTCGCCGCGGCTAAGAACGGCCGCAGCGACTGATCACCATTTTCAGCACAATCCCGCGATGATCACAGCGATGATCAACGATCTTGATCGGTTGAGCCGTTCACGATCATTCGATTGCCAACGCGTAACTCATCACCAGTGGAAGAAAATCATGGAATCGAGTATCGAACAGGTGATCCGGGGCCGTCGCACCATCGGCTCGTTTCTGCCGGATCTCCCCCCCGCCAGCGAAATTGAAGCGGCGATCGAATGGTCCTCGTGGGCACCGAACCATAAAAAAACGGAACCTTGGCGAATCGTTTGGCTGGGCCCCGAAACCGCCGCTGCCGTGGTGGAATTGAACTCGCACCTCATCGCGAAAACAAAGGGCTTCGCCGAAGCCGAAAAGAAGCGACAAAGCTGGTCTGCGATTCCTGGCTGGCTCGTTGTCACTTCTCTTCGATCGGCGGATTCGTTCCGCCAAGAAGAAGATTACGCAGCCTCCTGCTGTTTCATTCAAAATCTGCTGCTGGCCCTCTGGTCCAAAAAAATCGGCACCAAATGGTCCACAGGTGATGTCACCCGCGATCCCCAGTTCCACGAACTGCTCGAAATCGACCCCGCGCAAGAACGCGTTGTCGGGCTGATCTGGTACGGATATCCCGCCGTAATCCCCGAACAAAACCGACACTCACCGAATTCGTTTGTGCGAAAGTTGAAGTAAGACAGTTTTCAGTTTTCAGTTTTCAGTTTACAGTTTTTAGTGTTCAGTGTTCAGTGTTCAGTGTTCTGAATCTTGATCGTTCTCCTCCTATTCCTATTCGCGTTATTCGTTTGATTCGTGGTTCACAATCTTTTCCTTTTTTGATCAGGGTGTGATTCACGATTTTGCACGAATGCTGTGGCGAGAAGGGGAATACGAAGCCGGTCCCGACCGAGTCGTTAGATCAGACAACGCAGTCCGATCGTCTTGGCCCTCAAAGTGGACTGATCAGAGATCCGAAGTCGTCGTGTTTGCTGCGGGGATAAAACATAAAATGTTTTATCCCCGCTCTCGATTGGTGGTTGAACTCCAAAATTGATTGATCATGGCTGCGTCATTGATGGGTTCAAGGTGGTTCAAGGTGGTTTACGGGTTCAAACGGTGAATGGTGTTATGGATTTTCCCCGTCACTCGCTTCCCGTCACGGGACCGAAATGAATACTCAATCTCCATGCACCAAGTTGGCTTGATGTCGGCGATCTCCAGTGACAACTGTTTTCCATCCGCAGAAAGCAGGGCTCGCTGGACCGGAAGCATTTTTTCATCGTAATGATTCGAGCCATAATTTGCCGAGCGTTTTAATCCCCACGTCTTCACGTGAACGTTCTCCAGATCCAGCGAATCAGCGTCCAGCGGATCGGTAAACGTCAGCGTCAGACCCGATTTCCGGGCACTTAAGCCGACCGGCAACAAGATCGGCTGCCCCGTGGCCCGAATCCGGTAGAAACCGCCCGGATGGCTGGCGTTTCCCGCCCAGGCAAACATCCCACACAAATAAAGCTGACCGTCTGCGGGATGAAAGCGTCCCCGCATCACTCCGGTCGGAAAAATCGGGATCGGCAACTCAATCATCCCCCCTTGCATGAGCCCATCAACCTTCTCGTGAGGGACCAGGAAGACTTTTCCGTATCCATACGAGAGATTCAGCAGTGACCCCCGCAGCGGTCCCCAACGATCACTCTCGACCCACAAAAGCTCGGCTGGCGAGCGATCAAATGCGTTGGTGATCCAGCAGAGCGGCGGTTCCATCGCCTCGTCCGAAGCATCGGTCACGTCGTGATAGCCAAACAGATTGCCGTAAAATTTCGGTTTACCCGTGGGATTGAGTGTCACCCAGTTGATTCGATTCTTGGGGTTCCAAAATCCTTCCTGATCGGTCACGACAAACGAACCGTCG
>JBIKZJ010000438.1:0-5385 GCA_044354755.1 Schlesneria sp.
AGCCGTCGATCATCCGCCAGCAGACGCACCGTCCACAACCGCACCTGGGGTTCGACATGATCCAGGGCCTTCATCGCCGTCGCCTCATCCAACCCTCGCGAGAGCGACAGCCCCCACAACAGTTCCAACGACAATTGTCCGGTCGTCGCAAACAGCGATTGCTTTAACGCCGGAATCACCGTCGGATCTTTTCGATCCGCCAGCAGCCGTCGAGCCGTCTCGCGATGCCACCGATCTGGACTCGCAAGCACCTCGACGAGCTCCGCGGAACTCATCTCCCCCAGCGACTTCAGCGGCAGACTGGCAATCGGCACCCCCGGTTTAGCCCCGTTCTTCGCCCGCAGACGATAGATCCGACCATGCTCTCGATCCAGCCCCCCCTGATAATTGGCCGTATGCGCCAATTGGCCGTCGTACCAGTCGGCCACATAAACCCCACCATCCGGGCCATCCTTCACATCGACCGGACGAAACCAGGTGTCAGACGAATCCATCGCATACCCAACATCTTTGGTTTTGAAGGTCGAGCCGACTCGTTCCACATCACTGATCACAACATGATTGAGAATTGCCGCAGCACCGAACAGTTTTCCCTGGTACGCCGCAGGTAACCCGAACGAACCACCACTCCCCTCATAAATGATGAATTCATGCGTGAACCGGGGAACATTGTGATGCTCCATCGCCGGAAAGTAGCCGAACGAATACGGGTTGGATAACGGCCCATGCTTCGAGAACCCTTTTTGCAAGTACGCCCCCTGCATGTAATGGAAACCCCGCGTGTTGCCGCCATTGTGACCGGAAAAAACCCGTCCCGCCTGATCAATCTCGACCCCAAACGCGTTTCCGCCCCCCTCCGAAAAGATCTCGTAACGCCGGGTTTCCGGGTGATAGCGCCAGATATTCTGACCTTGAGAATGAACCGTTGGAACCGGTCGCTCTACGGGACCTTTGACCGGCTTTCCCAGCTGAACTGCGGCCGAGACCGTGCTCCCCTGAGCCCCATACAACCACCCATCCGGCCCCCAGCGCAGGCTGCTGATCACCGAATGCGTATCCTCGATTCCAAATCCCGACAGATGGACTTCCGGGTCACCGTCGGGAACGTCATCCCCATTTTTGTCGGGATAGAACAACAGGTAAGGGGGGTTCAGCACCCACAACCCACCCCGCCCCTGCACGAACGCGGTGGCAATGTTCAAATCATCGATAAACGTCTTGTGTTTGTCGTACACACCATCCCCATCGGTATCCTCGTGAATGGTGATCTTGTCTTTTCCCTTGACGCCGAACGGGGGTGGCTCGGGAACCTTGTCATAGACGGCTCGCCACCATTGATCCTTACTTAAGAGGGTCAGTCCCGCTGGTTCCGGATACTGCAGGTACTGCATCACCCACATGCGACCCCGTTCATCGAAGTTGAGAAACAGCGGTTGCGACACAATCGGCTCGGACAAGACCAGATCGACCGCCAAGTCCTCGGGAATCTTAAAATGATCCATCGACTGCTGCGGCGAGAGCGCCTCTTGCTGAACTTCACGGCGAATGACTGTCGCGAAGCGGCTCACCTCAGGTGCGGGAACGACTTCGGCAAACGGTTCCAGGCGAAGTTCGGCAAACGTGGCGGGAGCCAGATCACCCCAAGCCAGGTCATCACCCGTACGAAACAGCCAGGCCCCCCGTAACACAATCGCTTCGTTGCCGGCGATGATTTGCGGTGCTCCCCCCTTAAATCCCCCCGCACCCTCAGCATCGAAAACCCGGATCGCGACCGTATTCACCTCACCCGGCCGCAGATTCTTGTCGGGAATGACATACCGATGCAGGTTTTCCAAGCCGTTGCCATACTTGGGTGGCATCGCCCCACTCACCCCCACCTTCACCCCATTCAAAAAACTTTCGCAGGCGTTGTCGACCTTTTCGACATACAAAAACGAACCACGCCCGTTCCAGCTCTCGGGAATCTTGACTTGACAAACGTACCAGGCAAATCCGTCGTCCCGAGCAAATCGAGCGTCCTGCTCCCACGTTCCCGGTACGGCCAGCTTCGTCCATCCCGTTCGTCCTGCCCCCTGCGTCCCTACCCCCTGATTCCCCGGCGATTGAGTCCCTGCCCCCTCAGCCCCTGGCGGCACAATTGTACTCACCCGCACCTCACCCGCGGGGACTTTCAACCCCGCTCCCCAATAAATGGCGTTCAACAACAGCCGCTGAAATGCCGGCTGCCGGAAATCGTCTTTATGGCCAAGCGACGTATAAAACGTACGGCCACCATCGGGTCGAGTAAACGTCCAGGCAACCGGCTCTTGCTGATTGTTCCCCTCGACACGCCCTCGCATCAATTCCGTCCCCTTGGGGTCGAGCGGCGTATTGAGATACAGCGTCCCCCCGCTGGTAAATTCTTCCGTCGGAACTCCCGTCAGGATCGGATGATTAACCCCGGCGAGAACGCGAATCAAACCCTGTGTCGCATTTTCGGTATGCCCCCGGTAATTCCCCCCAATCACCTCGCGATCGATTTCCGCCCACGCAGCCAATCCCGCTGGCGGAGCGGCATCTCGGAGGGAAAACGCATGGCTGGCCGTCCGAATGCCGATCACCGGCTTCCCCGCCGCCACATGCTTCTTCACCAATTCCAGCTGTTCGGGAGGGAGTGGACGTCGACGAACACTGATCAGCAGCACGTCCGCATCTTTGACCACCGGAACGCCCGGAAGGTCATACTTATTCGCCGCGTTCTCGAAGACGAGACTCACCTGAAAATCTTGGCCCAGATATTTTCCGGCGAATTCAGGCAACGTCACCTCAGTGCGATACTCGTCCTCGGCAGCCAGAATCACCAGATGAGGCCGCTTGTCTTCGCGGAACCGAAAAGACTTTCCGCCCAGAAAATCACTGCTGGTGATCGTCGGACACCAGTATTTTTCGATATGCTCGACCACCAGATCATTGCCGGTGAAGTGGCTGACAAAGGGTTTCATGGACGGGTTGTACATCGTGTCCGTCATGTCGCGCATCAGCGCAACGTTCATCCCCTGATAGTTCAGCTGCCGAATCGAAAAAGGGCGACCGAGGACGCACATGTTGGTATGCACCCCCATCACCACCACGTTCTCGATCCCGCGACTTTTCATCAGACGGTAAGCTTCGTCCGAATCGGTAATGGCATCGGCGTCGTCGATTTCAATCGTGGCAATTTGCCGTGACCAGGCCCGGTAGTTCTTGACCGGTTGGTCACAATCACAACCCCCATCGGTGTCATCGATCGGCAGCGGGGCTTCCCTGGTCGGATCGATCCGGCACCAGCGTTCGAGCGGTCGTTTGGTTTCCACGCTGGGTGCCGCCTGAGCCCGCTTCCGCTGCGGGCTGTCTCTATAGAAGTCCATGGTGTCACTGGGACAATGAATGATGAAGACCCCGCGTGAACGGGCGGCCTTGACCACTTCATTCATCCGCCCTGCCATCTCGGCGACGCGTGCGGTCGAATTGGGGCACCAATGTTTGTCCCACATGTCACAAATGATGATCGCGGTCTGCTCGGGCTTCCACGCGGTCGGCGTAGTGACGGTATGCCAGCGTTTGACCTCGGGAGCGACTTCGACCCGCTTCCGCAGGTTCAGCATGAGCGGTTCCGAGTCCGCACCCCAAGCCGTCATGGAAAAGTCGGCAATTCCGCAGCAGGTCAGCCAACCCGCCAAAACAAGAAAACTCCAACGCATGGCAACCTCCGAGATTCAGGAACATTGGGCATCAGAGCAGTTTGATGGGATGCCAGCCGAATTGCCAGCCAGCCCCGATTTACAGGCTCGATGCAGGTGCGGTCGGCCCAAGATTTTGGTGCTTTCGACAGGTTTTACGAGTTGTCACCGTTTGAGGCTACTTTGCGGCGCGAGGGTTTGCTACACTGTGGCTTATGTTTGTAGATCAAGTTAGCATTTTCTGTAAAGCAGGGGACGGCGGTCCGGGAGCATGCAGCTTTCGGCGCGAGGCCCATATTCCGCGCGGCGGTCCCGATGGTGGCGACGGAGGCCGTGGAGGCCACGTCGTGATTGAGGCGGACGAAAACGTCAGCAGCCTCGTCCATCTCGTCGGCGTCCGTCATTGGCATGCCGAAAACGGCCATCCAGGTCAACCAACGCTCAAAGCGGGCCGAATGGGTGAAGAAAAAGTGCTGCGGGTTCCACCAGGTACGATCATTCGCGACGCCGGTCGTGGGTACGTCCTGAAAGACCTCACCGAACATGGTGAGCGGATCATCATCGCCAAGGCGGGTGAGGGTGGCAAAGGGAACACGCGGTTCATGTCTTCGACAAATCGAGCTCCCCGAGAATTCGGTCCGGGCGAACCGGGCGAACAACGCGATATTGTGCTGGAACTGAAGGTCATCGCCGATGTTGGACTGATCGGTAAGCCCAACGCAGGCAAATCCACGCTGCTCAGCCGCCTGTCTCGAGCGACCCCCGAGATCGCCAACTACCCCTTCACAACCAAGTATCCAAACCTTGGCATCGTCCGGGTGGGCCACGAACGACAATTCGTCATGGCCGATATCCCCGGTTTGATCGAGGGAGCACATGCCGGTGTTGGTTTGGGGCACGAGTTTTTGAAGCATGTCGAGCGAACCAAGATGTTCATTCATTTGGTGGAACCTTCTCCAGATGACCAGACCGACCCAATCGAAAACTATCTCAATATCCGCGAGGAATTGCGGCTGTACGACGAAGATTTGGCACTACGTCCCGAAATTGTCTGCGTCACCAAGTGTGAACTCGAAGACGCCGAGGCGACTGCCGAATTGCTGGAAGAGCGAATCGGTCGGCCCGTGTTAAGGATTTCGTCGGTAGCCGGCAAAGGTTTGCCGCAACTCTTGCAACAAACCGTCCGCAAGCTGGACGAACTGCAAAACCCGGAATAAGCGGGTTCCGTCTGGGATTGCATCGTAAACGGCATCAATCTCACGAGCCCCTCCAGTCCTGAAGGATGCCTCGCACACAATGGTGTGCGCGTCCACCGCCATAGATCAGGACATCCTCGCCGAGGTATTCCCGCGCTAATAGGGCGGAATTTGCGGAGCTGGTCAAACCAGATCGGCCCGATTCGCTCGCAAAAAACTCGAAAATTCGGTTTCATCACAAACTCCGTGTGCGAAGTGGTTTTAAACAGTCATTTGACCCCCTTCACCTCGCGAAGTTCGCTTTGGTGAGATCAATCGAGTTCTCCCTGCCGCGTAATCGGTTGATCGTTGCACCGGAAAATTCAACGCAAAGTCGCCAAGACGGCGAGACGCAAGGAAGAGGGAAACGCTAACGAAAAATCTCCTTATCTTTTTTGGTTTTCCTGGCGTCCCTGCGTCCTAGCGACTTTGCGTTAAAATCGCCTTACCGG
>JBIKZJ010000439.1:0-5376 GCA_044354755.1 Schlesneria sp.
CCCGATCACCGAATTGCAGCCCAGCGGCAATCCCACAAACACCAAGCGAATGCTCCGCAACAAGAAGAATCAGGTCCTGTCGTTTGTCCTCAAAAAAGATAAAGAGGACGACACATTCAAGATCACCGAATTCTCGATCAGCAAACCAAAACGATAAGCGACGCCTCTGCAATGCTGACGATTTTTCTGTTGACCATTTCCAATGTCTTCATGACCTTCGCCTGGTATGGCCACCTCAAACACAAAAACGCACCCCTCTATCTGGCCATTCTGGTCAGCTGGTTGATTGCGTTTTTTGAATATTGTTTTCAGGTCCCGGCCAACCGCTGGGGCTCCGCCCAGTTTACTCCGGTTCAACTCAAGGTGATTCAGGAGATCATCACCTTGCTGGTTTTCAGTCTGTTTGCAGTCACCTACCTCGACCAGAAACTAGGCTGGAATCATCTGGGGGCCTTCTTGTTGATCATTGGTGCGGTCTTTCTTGTCAGGATCGATACCCAAAACAAACCCGTGGGCCACGTTGATCCCAGTACGATGGAATCTCAGGCAGATACGGATGCTCAAACAGATGAGCTGAAATCCAGCTGAACAGCTGTTATCCCAAGTTGGCGTCGCTTGGGTGGTCGATCCGAATCTCCTATCATTCCGGGCTATGTGGATGGATCCCTCGACCAGAAAGCCCTTTATGTCCGTTTCCGCTGGCGAGCCCAGATTACCGTTGGATTTGAGCCCCGGCCAACGATCCGCCGCTTGCTTACCCGAACTGTTCGAAGCACAAGTCGATCTCTACCCGGATCGGATCGCAATCGAATCCGGTTCCGAGCGAATGACTTATCGCGAGCTGGATGAAGCGGCCAATCAGTTGGCACATCATCTTCGCAGTCTGGGGGCCGGCCCCGAATCCTGCGTCGCATTCTGGTTGACACGTTCCCACCAGCTCTACGTTGTCTTGCTGGGGATTTTGAAATCCGGTGCCGCTTATGTCCCGCTCGATGCCGAATATCCCGCAGATCGAGTCGCCTATATCCTGCAGAACTCGGGCTGCTCCCTGGTGATTACCTCGTCCGGGTTCGTCGAACGCCTGAGCGGATTCTCGGGAACGGTCCTCTCACTGGAAGCCGATTGGTCCAGGATCTCGCAATATTCCTCCGAACGATTATCGCTGACGGAATCGGGGCTCAGTCCCGAAAATCTCTGTTACGTCATTTATACTTCGGGTTCAACAGGAAAGCCGAAGGGGGTGCAGATTGAACATCGAAATGCCGTGCATCTCGTCCGCACCGAGGCGACTCGATTTGCCATTCGACCCGAGGATCGGGTGTATCAAGGGTTCTCGATTGCGTTCGATGCCTCGGTCGAGGAATTGTGGTTAGCCTGGGCTGCCGGAGCAACGCTGGTCGCCGCGACGCCAGACATGGCCCATGTGGCGATGGAGTTGCCCCGAATCTTGACCGAACTCAAGGTGACCGTCTTGTCCTGTGTGCCGACGTTGCTGGCGATGATGGAGGGGGATCTCCCGACGATCCGGCTGTTAATCGTCGGGGGTGAGGCGTGCTCGGCCGATCTGGTGACGCGCTGGTGTCAGCCGGGTCGCCAAATGTTCAATACCTACGGACCGACCGAAGCGACGGTGATCGCCACCTGGACCGAATGTTCCCCCGAAAAGCTCGTCACCATCGGCGAACCACTTCCTGGATACACCGCCTATGTGATGGATGATCAGCAGCGTCCGCTGGGGCCTACAGAAATCGGTGAACTTTATCTCGGTGGTGCCGGTCTGGCTCGCGGTTATGTAGGTCGAGCCGATCTGACCCAAGAACGGTTTCTGATGCTGCAGGTCGACAAGACCTCGGACCACCCGCAACGACTCTATCGAACCGGAGATCTGGTCCGATGGACATTTGACGGTCAATTAGAGTTTTTGGGGCGGGCCGATGGGCAGGTTAAGCTCCGGGGATTTCGGGTCGAACTCTCGGAAATCGAATCCGCACTGATGCAATGTTCCGGCGTCCTCGCCGCTGCGGTCACCGTCCGCGAGGATGTCCCCGGTATCCAGCAACTCGTCGCGTATCTGGTATCCAGAACTGGTAGCGAGTTCGATGAAGATCAGCTCCGCCAATCGCTGCGTCAATCACTACCGGTCTATATGATTCCGTCGTTGTTTGAACCGATCGAGTCGTTTCCGACATTGACCAGCGGCAAGGTGGACCGCAAACAGTTACCCCCCCCGCGCCCTCGGGAAACGCGATCCCAACGGAACTCGGCAAGCGGCGGGACCGACTGGATTCCTCGGGATGATTTTGAAGCCCAGTTGGCGATTGTCTGGAGCGAGGTCTTTGGGATCATGATCGCGGGTCCGGACCAGGATTTTTTCCGGGATCTGGGTGGACATTCGTTACTCGCAGCACGAATGGTTTCGTCGCTACGCCGATTCCCCCAATTTGCCGACATCTCGATGCTGGATGTCTATAACGGACCGACGATTTCCCGTTTAGCCAGCCTGTTACGTGACCGTCAGCCGCAGCCTTTGGCCGCCGATTCGCCTCCCGTGCATCATCGCGAGGTACGCCAAGTGACCGCGTGGCAGCATGCCCTGTGTGGGGTGGTGCAATCGATCGGCTTATACTTTGTTGTCGGCTTCTTTTCGTTACAGTGGCTGGCTCCTTATTTAACCTACACCCTGCTGCTGGATCATGGCGAGTCTGGTCTGGTCGCCGTGTTTTTCTCGTTGATGACACTGGTGCTGCTGTATCCGGTGATGCTGTTGTTATCGATCCTCGTCAAGTGGATCGTGATTGGTCGCGTCAAACCGGGACGATACCCCCTGTGGGGTCTTTATTTTTGCCGCTGGTGGTTTGTGCAGTCGATTCGCAATATCGTCCCCACTAGTTATTTGACCGGCACCCCCCTGTTGGGGATTTATTATCGTTTGATGGGAGCTCAAATCGGTGCGAATGTCTCTCTGGGAAATGACGGTTGTCAGGCGCATGACCTGTTGACGATTGGTAATGACAGTTGCCTGGGTGCCGATTCCCATTTCACAGGGGCGACGTTTGAAGATGGCTGGCTGATCCTGGGGCGAATTGAGATTGGCCAACGCTGTTTTGTCGGCACGCGGACATTACTCGCCCCCGGCTCACGCATGGAAGACGACGCAGAACTGGATGATCTGTCGCTCTTGCCCGGCGGCACCTGTATTCCCCTCGGCGAAAGCTGGAAAGGCTCGCCGGCCCGACGAGTAGAACCAACGCAGTTCGCTGAGCGACCGTTGAACGAGGTTCGGCCATCACTGCGACGCCGATTCGGCTATGGTTTATTGTATCTCGTCGGGACCCTGATCTTCCCCCTGATGCCGATGGCGGCCTTCTTTCCGGGGATGGTGGTGATGGCCCATTTAAACAGCCTGGATGATTGGTATTACTATCTCGTACTGTCCCCCCTGGTCGCCTTGTCGTTCGTGGTGATTATCAGTCTGGAAATTGCGGCGGTCAAATGGCTGTTATTGGGACGAATCCGTCCGGGGTCTTATCCGTTACATCATTGGTTTTATTATCGAAAATGGTTTGTCGATCGCCTGTTGCATCTGAGTCTGGATGTGATCGGCCCGCTCTATTCCACCTTGTATCTTGCCCCCTGGTATCGCTTACTGGGTGCCCGCATCGGGTATCGTACCGAGATTTCCACGGCCTCGTTCGTTTCACCCGATTGCCTGGAAATTGGGGATGAAAGCTTCGTCGCTGACGCGGTCTCACTCGGGGCCGCCCGGATTCAATACGGCCGCATGGAGATCAATCAGACCACGATTGGCGAACGAACATTCATCGGCAACAGCGCTTTGATCCCGATCGGGGCGAATATTCCCGATAACAGCCTGGTGGGCTGTTTGTCGATTCCTCCGCAGATTCCGATGCAGGCGGGCTCTACCTGGCTCGGATCACCCTCCTTCTTTTTACCTCAACGGCAAACCAATACCGAGTTTACCGAAGAGGAAACGTTTCGACCGA
This sequence comes from Schlesneria sp., assembly GCA_044354755.1. Taxonomy (GTDB): domain Bacteria; phylum Planctomycetota; class Planctomycetia; order Planctomycetales; family Planctomycetaceae; genus Schlesneria. The sequence continues at coordinate 4,005 of JBIKZJ010000439.1, forward strand.
CGCGCTGGATGTTCACGCAGCGATTGTTTATCGAGTTCTTCCGGGTCATCTTGCCATCAACCCTGTTCATCGTCTTTACTAACATTCTGCTCTCGGCCATTTTGTTGATGTACGATGAATTTACGCTTTTCGTGCTGATCGCTCTATTCCCTTTGTTGTATATGACAACGGGGACTTCGGCGGCATTGCTGATGGTCGGCTGCAAATGGGTACTCATGGGGCGTTATCGTGCTTGTGAGCGTCCCTTATGGAGTCCGTTTGTCTGGCGCACCGAAGTCGTCACCTCGTTACTCGATAACTTCGCCTCACCCTTTTTTCTCGACCTGCTGGCCGGAACCCCTTATATTTGCTGGTTTTTCCGGCTGCTGGGTGCCCGAATTGGGCGTCGTGTGTATCTTGATACCACCGAGATGACCGAATTCGATCTGATCCAGATCGGGGATGATGTGATCGTGAATCTTGATTGCACACTGCAGACGCACCTGTTCGAAGACCGCGTCATGAAGATGGCCGAAGTTCAAATTGGCAGTCACTGTAATCTCGGTGCGATGTCTCTGATTCTGTATGATACCCGGATTCTCGAAGGGGCAACGGTCGGAGATTTGTCCCTGGTGATGAAGGGGGAAACCCTTCCGACAAACTCGTCGTGGAGCGGGATACCGGGACGGCGAGTCACTTTGTAATTCTGATTGGCTTTCGTACTTCGTCACGGGAAACCGTCAACATGCCTCGCTTTGCCATTTTGATCCATGATCATCCGGTGCTGCATTGGGATTTGCTGTTAGAGCATGGGGCGGCCTGTCGCACCTGGCGGCTACTGACCGATCCGGGGGAATCTGTTCGTGAAATCCCGGCAGAAGAATTGCCCGATCATCGCTTGCTATATCTCGATTACGAAGGCCCAGTCTCGGGCAACCGAGGGACAGTGAGCCGGTGGGATGCCGGAACATATTCCTGGAGAATTGACGAGACTGATGTGGTCGAAGTCATGCTCTCTGGCCATCGCTGGCAAGGGGTTTTCCGCATGGAACAAATCGAACAGGGGACTTGGAAGGGATTTCGAGTCAGTCCGCTGGCAATCGACGGTCCGTGATACAAAACAGGATGATCGGCGGCATCTCGGCTTGAGTGATTTGGTTTGCAGGATGGGGGACATCAGCAATCATTGTGAGCAGCCATATTTTCCGATTTTGCCCGTGAATTGGGAAGCGGCAGAAAGGGGATCAGCAAAACGGTCAGTGACGCTCGGTTCATTCGTCTGTTGTGGAGGTGGAACGATCCACGAAGTCACCCAAGGCAAACAGATCGCCTACGCAACAGAAAAAACCAGGCAAAACATTTTCACCGGTTAACTCATCAATGGCGTGAAGTT
>JBIKZJ010000080.1:0-17876 GCA_044354755.1 Schlesneria sp.
TGTTTGTCTCGAGAAACCCTTGGGCGCTCCGCTCGAGGGTTTCTGTTTAGCTGGGATTGGAATGGAACGCCCTACTCTGCTGCCAAAGCCTGGGGACGAAACCTTGCCCTGGATCGCTTCCCTGGCTGATACCCCTTTCGGCACTGTTTTTTCAAATGACCCGCTGGTGGCCATCATGCTGCCAGTGCGGTAGCCTTCTGCCGATGCCACGACGGCCACCACGCTCGATTCAAGCTCGATCACCGGTCAGCTCCTGCATTTTCCCGTAATTCTGAGGGACTCAAAATGGTGAAGATCGGGCATTTACGAGTCGGGACACTGAGTTAAAAATTCACGGTGTTGAACATTCGCATTCGTGATTCTGCTTCGTAAACCTGATTTCGCACGGAGGGAATTTCGGATGTTTTCGTTCACGGTGAATTCCCCCTCGGGTGATTCTGTTCCTCACGCACCTCCCCCGTCGCAACGTGCATTTGTGGTGGCGTTGGTATCTGTGGCGGGAATCGCGTGTCTGTTGGCGGGCCGGTTTCCTGTCGGTGTTTCGATTGTGGCGGTATTTTTATTTGCCGGTCCGCATAATTGAATCGAAGCCCGCTATCTGATGACGCGGATGCCACCGAAATGGGGGCCGTTACGTCGTTATTTTCTGATAGGGATTGCCGGGGTTATCGGGCTGACAGCGAGTTTTGCCTTGATTTCGTGGATCGGTCAATCGGCTAATTGGTCGCCGACAACGTACCTGATTGCCGTGGCGATCATCGCGCCGAATGGCGATCCGCATACCGATATTGCCTGCTGATGGTACCGGTGTTACTGGGAGTCTTGTGGTGGCAACTGTATAACTCGCCGTCCCTCCCCGGCAATCATTTGTTGACCTCGCGGATTGCGGCGCACGCCGGGGCGAATCTGTTGAGCGGGATTTCGAGTCGACTCCTGGTGGCGACACACGTGTTTCTGGAGGTGCTGCATTATGTCTGTTGCCCCCCTGTGGACCTTCTTTCTGGTTGGATATTTCTTGACCGTTTTGATCGAGACAGCGATCCTGTTGCTGGGGTTATCACGTTTCCACCGCTTCCGCGATCGGATCATTGCCGGGTTCTGGCTCACGGCCTTTTCCTATCCGATCGTGATTCTGGGTTTCCATCACGTCCGGTTTAGAACTCGATTTCAAACGTTTGCTTTTCACGCAGCATCTTGGATTCTACCCGAATGGTGTCCCGGACCAAGCGGCCACCGCCGGGGACATGAATCCGAATCTGCACCATGCCGTCTTCAATCGGTATCAGCTCGTTCGGGTTCTTCACGCGGATGACCTGCCGGTAGCTGTCTGTTCCAATCACATTTCCGGAAATGTCCGAGCCACGGTACTTCGCGATTTTTTCGGGTAATTGGATTTGAATCACAATTTCGTAGGCTTCACCCGGCTTGGGATCGCGAGGATTCGCCCAAGTACTGAAACTCCCCTTGGTTTGGGCGTAACCGGGGATCTTCAATGCCGCAACCCCGACCGAAGCGCCGTCCCCCGATTCTCCTTCGCCATTCCCTTTTCCACCTAATCCAACGCGCATGGATTCTGAGAGATCTCCCTGGACCCCCATCGCGTCGAGAATCTGCGAGGCATCGGTCGTCTCGATGGGTGCCGATTCCCCCTCATCCCCCGGCAGCACCGAATTCAGGATCAGGTCCGCACCGAATTCGTCGGTCTCGCCGGTCATTCCCCAGATGCTGACCATCTCGCTGTGAGACACCTGCGAAACCAGAAAGCAGGCCAGGACCAGCAACACTACCGCATGCAACAGCAAGGAAACCATCATTCCGATGATTCCCTGTTGCGTCAGCCACGACTCAGTCCGGCCGTTGAGGACCGTCGTTGGGTTCCCGCTTTTTGGCGGCACCAAAATGGGGGGACGGGGGTTTGATCGTGCCACTGAGCGGACAGGTGGCTGTCCGTCTGTCGGTGGAGTTTCAGTGGTTTGTGTTGACGGTTTCGTCGCGACGCTAGCCGCACCTTGAGACCGACGTTTCGCCAGCCAAACAGGAACGTCTACTACTGGCGAGTCGACCAGTTCTGGCTGACCGTCCGAGTCATCCGCAGCGGGATTCAAATTCACGATCGAGACCGGCATGATCGCCGCCTTGAGGAAAAAGGTCATTCCTGTCAAAGTCTTCCCCAATGGAATCAATCGATGGGGAAAAACCGGACAGCCAGATTATACATCGTCCGCGCGGATTCCGAGACATCAAATCCCGAATCTCAGGATTCCTTATCGTCTCACTCGACTCAAATTATCCGGACAATCAAGAAATCCTGCGGGAGAAATCGCTGTCAAAGGTCGGCAGACCGAATTCAGCGTGCTCGATTTCTCGGGCTTTTCAAGGAACAAGGCATGACATCAATCGAACGAATTGGGGTAACCCGCCGCTGGTCCGACGCCGTGATTCATCAAGGAACCGCTTATTTTGTGGAAGTGGCAGAGGATCCCCAGCAGGATGCTCGCGGGCAGATTCGTCAAATTCTCGCCCAAATCGAATCCCGGCTGGCTCTGTTTGGCAGTGACCAAACGCGTCTGCTGCAGGTGCTGATCTATCTGGCAGATCTTGCCGATGGAGTTGTCTTGAACGAGCTTTGGGACAGTTGGGTGCCGCAGGGGCATGCTCCCGCACGGGCTTGTGTTCAGGTGGGACTGGCGCCGGGCTACCGAGTCGAAATGGTCATTACCGCCGCCACGGGATCCGTTTCTCCTGCTGTGCAATCATAATTGCGGGTTGGTGCTGGGCGGATCCATGAACGAGGACTTGTGAGAATCAATGGCGCGTCAGCGAAATCCACCAGAGATCCGCCAGTCCCATCACCAGTAGCCCCAGACTGACCACCGCATTCACATTGAAGAAGGCGACATTCACACGCGTCAGATCTGTAGGAGAAACGAGCGCGTGTTCGTACAGCAGCAGTCCCGCGACCGCGATGCTTCCCAGCAGAAACACGGGACCTAATGCGGCGAGATACCAGAGCGAAAACAGACTCAGAATTGTCAGCAGGTGGCTGAGAAAGGCAAATCGCAATGCAGTCGGAATCCCCCACCGCGAAGGGATGCTGAACAACTTCCGTTCGCGATCGTAATCGGCATCCTGGCAAGCGTAGAGAATGTCGAATCCTCCGACCCAGAAGAAGATTACCGCAGAGAGTAACGCAGGAACCAGTGCCACCTCGCCCCGAATCGCGATCCAGGCGGCCACGGGTGACATCATCAGAGCTGCCGACAGCCAATAATGACACCAGATTGTAAAACGCTTGGCATACGAATAACCCAGTAGAAAGAGCAACACGAGAATCGATAACCGGATTGGCCAAGGATTGGGGAGAAAAATCAGCGTCGCCGCGATAAAGCCGGCCGAGCTCAGGATCGTAAAAAGGATGACCGCTTTGAGGCTCAGCAACCCTGCAGGGAGGTGTCGTTTTTGGGTGCGTGGGTTCTCGGCATCAAACCGACGATCAACGATCCGATTGAAAGACATGGCGGCCGAGCGGGCAAAAACCATGCAGAGCACAATTCCCAGCAATTGGGTCACAGAGAAGGGGCTATCGGGCATTCGCCAGGCGAGTGCTGCAGACAATAGAGCAAACGGCAGCGCAAAGACCGTGTGGCTGAATCGGATCAATTCGAGTAAGTGACGGATTTTCGACAACATAAAAACAGACGCCACAAACGATCAATAGGGATAAAAACCACAGGATTCTATGACGGATCCGCAATTCGACCACTCGACCGCTCGACCGCTCGACCACTGTCGGTCAATTACTGTCGGTCAATTGTCGACTGGGGCCAGTTTTTGGTATTGCTTGATCGTTTGCTGGGCTGCGGCCCGCGAATCGGGCCAGGCCAGTGCTTCGGCAGAGAGATAACCGGTGTAGTCAATCGCCTTGAGTGCCGCAACAATCGGCGAGTAATCGATGTGACCAAACCCGGCAGGACGGCGATTCGAGTCCACGAAATGAATGTGTCCGATCCACTTGCCCCCCTGGACCAGCGCCGCAGCCAGATCAGACTCTTCAATGTTCATGTGAAACAGATCTGCCAGCAGTCGCACATTCTCGGTCTGCAGCGAGTTCATCAGTTCGACACCGACCGCCACGGTGTTCACCAGATTCGTTTCGTAGCGATTGAGCGGCTCATAAATCAAAGAAAGCTGGTAGCGCTGGGCATACGCCCCCAACTCATTCAATCCCTCTCGCAGCCACTCGATCGCCTGTTCTCGGGACACCCCATCACCCCAGCGGCCTTGCATCGAACCAATAATCGCTGGGGCACCATGGGGACCACCAAAGTCAATCATCGACCGGATAAATTCGCGGGCCTGCGCACGCAGACTCGCCTCAGGGCTGGTGAGGCTCAGCTTGTGTTTGACCCAGCCCGCCCCCGTACCGACTGCCGCGAGCTGCAGCTGATGCGTTTTGAGCAGTCCCGCCAGGTCTCCTTGAGAGACCGCATTGGGGCCAGGTGCAAACAGCTCAATGGCATCAAATCCCAGTTCTGCTGCCTGATGGCAGGCGGCAGGCAAATCATCCCAGAAAACGAAAGGCCCCCCTTTCGCTTCGGTAACCAGGCTAACGGTGATGGCTGATCGGAACATGGATTATCCGCTGAGGCCAAGCCTCGGAATTGCAGGGGGGGACAAAGTACAAAGTGAGCGATCGCAATCCCATCGCGGAGTAGGTGATCGCCCGATTGCCAACTTCACGACCGATTCCTGGTGAGCGGACAATTCCGTCCTGTATCGGTTGCCCGATTATTCGAGCGTAATCAGCAAGTCACCCGCAGCGACCTGCGTTCCCCGCTTGACGAGAACCTGACTGATCCGCCCGTCACGGTCGGCGGTGAGATTGGTTTCCATTTTCATCGCTTCGAGACTTAACAGTTTCTGTCCTTTGGTGACGTTGTCTCCTGCCTGGACGGCAATCGTCGAGATCATCCCCGGCATGCTGGCACCGATGTGTTTATTGTTGGCCGCATCGGCCTTGATGTTGGCGGACCCTTTCGGCTCGAGGGACTTGTCCACGACGGTGACATCCCGCGGCTGTCCGTTGAGTTCAAAAAAGACTGTCCGTTTGCCATCGGCATGCGGGTCACTGATCGAGAGGAAGCGAACGATCAGGCGTTTGCCTGGTTCGATATCAAACGAAATTTCCTCACCAGGGGCTTGTCCGTAGAAGAAGACGGGGGTTGGCAGGCAACTGGTATCCGAATTCAGCTGTTGATGGGCAACGAATTCTTCGAACACTTTGGGATAAAGCAGCCACGTCACCACATCCCGGTTCGAGGGTTCGGATTTGATGAGATTACGCACTTTTTCTGCAGCGACGGTGAAGTCGGCAGGAAGCAGGCTTTCGCCTGGACGACCGATGACGAGTGGTCGATCGCGGAGAATTCGTCGCTGTACGGCGAGCGGGAATCCACCGGGTGGTTGACCCATTTTGCCGCTGATCAGGTCAATCACACTTTCTGGGAACGAGAGATCTTTTTTCTCGTTCAGGATATCAGCCGAAGTCAGTTCGTTGGCAACCATAAATAAGGCCATATCGCCGACGCTTTTAGAGCTGGGAGTCACTTTGACGATATCGCCAAACAACTGGTTCACCTCGGCGTAAAGACGGCAGACTTCGGTCCAGCGATCGGACATCCCCAACGCTTTTGCCTGCTGGTAGAGGTTGGTGTACTGTCCCCCGGGCATCTCGTGCTGATAGAGATCAGCGGTCGCGGGGAGCATCACCGTTTCAAAGGGTTGATAGTACTGCCGAACCACTTCCCAATAGCGAGCCAGCGAATCCAGGTGTTCGGTCTGAAGACCTGGGTTTCGGTCCGAGAACCGGATCGCCTCGACCAGCGTATTGAGATTCGGTTGTGATGTTCCGCCGGACATCGGTGCGAGTGCCGCATCGGCAATATCCAACCCCGCATCGCTCGCCATCAGGATTGAGGCGGCTTGGATTCCCGCCGTGTCGTGGGTATGAAAATGGATTGGAATCCCAATTTCTTCCTTGAGTGTTTTTACCAGCTTGGCTGCTGCTGCAGGTTTACACAATCCGGCCATATCCTTGATGGCCAGCAAGTGGGCTCCCCCTTTTTCCAGCTCTTTGGCCAGATTGACGTAGTACTTCAGGTCGTACTTGGGACGACCGGGATTGAGGATATCACCGGTGTAACAGATGGCCGCTTCGCAGAGCATTCCCGTTTCGCAGACGGCATCCATCGCCACCCGCATGTTCGGAGCCCAGTTAAGCGAATCAAATACGCGGAAGATATCCATCCCGGCGATCGCCGCTTCTTTGACGAATTCCCGAACGATGTTGTCAGGGTAATTGGTATATCCGACGGCGTTTGAGGCTCGTAACAGCATCTGAAACAGAATGTTGGGGATCCGCTCGCGCAGTTGAGTCAATCGGTCCCAGGGGCATTCTTTGTTAAATCGCATCGCGGTATCAAAGGTAGCCCCTCCCCACATTTCGAGCGAAAAGAATTGGGGGCACAGGCGAGCATAAGCGTCGGCGATATTCAGCAGGTCATGGGTCCGGAACCGCGTGGCCAACAGCGACTGATGGGCATCCCGCATGGTGGTATCGGTAATGAGCAACTGCTTTTGAGCGAGCACCCATTCCGAAAATTTCTTGGGACCCAGCTCTTTGAATTTGTCTCGTGACCCTTTGGGGATGGGTGAATTCCAATCCAGAGGGGGTAGTGGAGCGGCGGTCCGATCGACTTTCGTCGCTGCTGCCGCGTGGATTTTTCCGCTGTTCAGAATGGTGTCAGCGAGGAACGTCAGCAGTTTGGTGGCTCGGTCCTTGCGTGGAGCAAACTGGAAGAGTTCCGGGGTTTCATCAATGAATCGGGTGGTAAAGCCCCCTTCAATGAATTTGGGGTGGGTCATGACCTTGATCAAGAACGGAATGTTGGTTTTGACTCCGCGAATCCTGAACTCTTGCAGCACTCGTTCCATCCGGGCCGCCGCATCGCCGAACCGACGGCCTCGTACAGAAACCTTCACGAGCAGGGAGTCATAAAACGGATTGATGACCGCCCCGGAAAAGGCGCTCCCTCCATCCAGTCGCACGCCGGCCCCCCCGGCGGAACGATAGTGAGACACACGGCCGTAGTCGGGCATGAAGTTGTTGGCAGGGTCTTCGGTGGTGACACGGCACTGAATGGCGAAGCCGTTGATGCGAATGTCTGCCTGGGAGCCGAGATTGATTTCCGGATCGGATAGCGGTGTCCCCTGAGCCACGAGAATTTGCGATTTGACGATATCAATCCCGGTAACTTCTTCGGTCACGGTGTGCTCGACCTGGATGCGAGGATTGACTTCGATGAAGTAGTATTCGTTGGTTTGGGTGTCAAACAGAAATTCAACGGTTCCGGCATTTTGATAACCGACAGCACGACCGATTTTCAGTGCCGATTCACAGATCGCGTCGCGAATGTTGACATCGAGAAACGGTGCCGGTGCGATTTCTACGACTTTTTGGTGCCGTCGTTGCACGGAACAGTCACGCTCGTACAGGTGGACGAGATTTCCGTGTTTGTCACCCAGCAGCTGAACTTCAATATGCCGCGGCTGTTGAATAAACTTTTCGACAAAAATGTCCGGAGACCCGAATGCAGACATGGATTCTCGCTGGGCCTGCTCGAACAATCCGGCCAGGTCTTCGGGGCGGTGTACGACGCGCATTCCCCGTCCACCACCCCCATTGGCCGCCTTGAGGATCACCGGGTAACCGGTGGCGGCAGCCAGTTTCTGGCCATCGGCCACGTCGGCAATCGGCTGTGAGCTTCCCCCCAGTACGGGAACCCCGGCCTTGCCGGCGATTTCTCGGGCGGTGATTTTATTTCCGAGCGATTCGAGGACTTTCACTGACGGTCCTACGAAAACAATTCCTGCCGCATCGCAGGCCGCAGCGAGTGCCGGGTTTTCCGAGAGGAACCCGTAACCGGGATGAATCGCATCGACATTCGCTTCTTTCGCGATCCGAATAATGGCCGGAATATCGAGATAGGCGCGGATCGGTTCACCTGGCTGACCGATCTGGTAAGCTTCGTCCGCCTTAAAGCGGTGTAATGCGTAACGGTCTTCGTAGGTGTAGATCGCCACGGTCCGAATTTGCAGTTCATGTGCGGACCGACAGACGCGGATCGCGATTTCGCTTCGATTGGCAATGAGCAGCTTTTTAATGGGCTTCATACGAAGTCAATCTTCAATCTGGAGATGTTTGGAGAGACGTATTCGGTGCTTCCGTTAGCCTGGTCGACCAAGGCAAGGAATTGTATCAGGATAACGGAGGCGACTTGTCCCTCGCAATTGTCCGATGGTGACGATGCAAAAATCTTGAACCATCCAGGCCGATTTTTACCATCGCCGATTTGCACAGCCCGCGAACACGGATTTGTCGCGTCGATCTGGCTTTTCGGCAAATCCGGACTTCTAAAACATTCAGGGACCACTCAGGCCAGTCAGAATCGTCCACTTGCGGTGAAAACTTTTGGCTTCCAAAGAATTTTCAAGGAATGGCGAAAAACTCGATGTTTCCCAAGGATACCACTGTTTTCATGGGTTTTCGTGAGAATTCAGGACTGATCAGTGGCAGAAAATCTCGGGTTTTGGTTCCGGAACTGCAACAACGAGGGGTTGCTCGCTTGACGGAAACCAGCGAAGTTGGATAATTCCGTCCCGGCTGAATGGTTGGCCGAGATTCGCGGGTGTAACTCAGTTGGTAGAGTACCACGTTGCCAACGTGGTTGTCGTGGGTTCGAGTCCCATCACCCGCTTTTTCTCTTTACTTCCAATGAAGGACGCGAATCTGTGAGTGACGCCGAATCCCTTGTCGCGGACCCTGTCTCGGAAGCGGCTGTTGATCAGCCGAACAAGCTTGATCTCAAAGTCGATATCGAGAATGTTGGCCCTTGTCGTAAGCATGTTCGGGTGACTATTGCCCGTGCTGACATCGATCGCTACTCGCAAGAAGCTCTGAAGGAAATTGTCAGTACTGCTGCGGTTCCTGGCTTCCGAAAAGGTCGTGTTCCCGCCAGCCTGGCCCAAAAGCGTTTCCGGGGCGATATTGCGAACAGTGTTCGTCAGCGTTTGCTCATGCAAAGCCTCGAACAGCTCGCCGAGGAAAACACGCTGGATCCGATCAACGAGCCTGATTTTGATGTCGAAAGTCTGATCATCCCTGATCAAGGTGATTTCCAGTACGAATTTGACGTGGAAGTTCGACCCGACTTCGAGTTGCCTCAGTACGATAGCATTATCGTAAAGCGACCGGTTCGGGACGTTTCTGATGCGAACATCGATGCTTATCTGGCCAAATTTTTGAATCAGTATTCGGTCTCCAGTTCGCACGATGGTCCTGCTGAGGCGAATGATTTTGTGATTGCTGCCTTGGAATTCACACGTCAAGGTGCACCTTTCCGCAAGATTTCGTCCATCTCGTTGCAATTGAAGCCGACGATTCGATTCCGGGATGCTGAACTGGCTGGGTTTGACACTCTTATGGCCGGGGCAACTCCAGGTACCGAGCGGAAGACTCAGGTGGTTGTCTCGCAGGAAGCCGAGCAGGTCGAGATGCGGGGCGAAACGCTCGATGTAACGATCACGGTTGCCGAGGTGGAGCGAGTCGCTCCTCCCGAGCTGAATACCGCCTTCTTCGATCGGATCGGTTATCCCGACATCACCGCTTTGCGTACCGAGGTCCGTGGGATGCTGGAACGTCAGACGGTTTACGAACAGAGACAATCGATTCGTCGGCAGGTGATCGAGAAGATTACCGAATCGGCAAGCTGGGATCTTCCTGAAGAGCTTGTCCGGAAGCAAACCGAGAACGCTCTGCGTCGCGAAGTTCTGGAAATGGAACAAGCGGGATTCACCACTCAGCAGATCATGGCACGTGAAAACACGCTCCGCCAGAATGCAGTGACATCGACGCGTCAGGCTTTGAAAGAGCACTTTGTGCTCGATAAGATCGCCGAGAAGGAGAACATTGAAGTGACTCCGGTCGATATCGAGACCGAGATTCAAATGATGGCGATTCAGCGCGGTGAAAATCCTCGTCGAGTCCGGTCGCGACTCGTTAAATCGGGCGTGATTGAAAATCTGGAAGCACAGATTCGCGAGCGAAAAGCGGTCGATGTGATTCTCAAGACTGCGGTCTATGAAGATGTCGTTGCGACGGAAGTTGTCGCGGACGATGTTCAAGCCTTGTCGATCTCGGTCTGTGGCAATTCGTCGGTGGTGGTTTCCCCAACAGAGGACGAGCCTGCTCCGCCTGCTTAATTGGTTCGATTCCCAATACGTGGATGGGTACCGACTGAACTGATCTGAATTCGGTTTCGGCCTTAACAATAAAAAAAGGATGACTCTTGATGGGTCATCCTTTTTTCTTTTGCCATTTCCCTGGATTGCCGTCATGATGTCGAACAGAAATCGACCCTGAAACCGGTTTGGGTGGCGTTCGTCCGGTCGACTCTGGTCGATCGAGACTCTGGTCGATCGAGACTCTGGTCGATCGAGACTCTGGTCGATCGAGACTCTGGTATCGAGGCGAAACCTGACGAATCTTTTACGGCTGCTTCCTGTTCCGCTCCCTGAATTGACAGAGATCCTAAGCGATGTGTGGAATCACCGGAGGGAGCTGGATGGATCAAGGGGTTGCTCTTGATCCGCGTACACTACAGCAGATGTCAGCGGTATTGAGTCACCGTGGTCCGGATGATTCGGGCTTTTATTTTGCTACATCCGCCGCAGGTCTGGCTGGCGGGGCAGCACTCGGGTTTCGTCGCCTCTCAATCATTGATCTGGCAGGTGGGCATCAGCCCATGACCAATGAAGAGGGGTCGGTTTGGATCGCTTTCAATGGAGAGATTTACAATTACATCGAGTTGAAACCACAACTGGAAGGTTATGGACATCGTTTTCGAACGACATCCGACACCGAATGTATTGTCCATGCCTATGAGCAGTGGGGCCGGGAATGTGTGACACACCTGCGGGGGATGTTTGCATTTGCGATTTGGGACGATCGTCGTCGAACGCTATTTCTGGCTCGTGACCGGATGGGTCAGAAGCCGTTGGTTTATCGTCTGGCAGATCATCGATTGACGTTTGCAAGTGAATTGAAATCGCTGCTCGAGGTTCCTGGGGCACCACGCGAGGTCGATCCCTTGGCGGTCGCTGATTTTGTGACACTACAATATGTGCCGCACCCACGGACCATGTTTCGGGGATACTCCAAGCTTCCCCCGGCTCATTTTGCGGAATTCAATGCGATCACCGGCGACTTTTTTGTTCAACGGTATTGGGAGGCTCCTTTTCGGCGACCCGAACGTGATCGGCGACCCGAACGTGATCGGCGACCCGAACGTGAGGGAGGGCCAGTACAGGTCGAATCGGTTGCGGCGCCAGATCGTGTCGTTCCTCGTTCGATCGCGGATTGGCAATCCCAGCTCAGGGAAAAGCTCAGCGAGGCGGTGCGGATTCGGATGCGTTGTGATGTTCCGTATGGGGCGTTTCTGTCCGGCGGCGTGGACTCGACGATTATCACGGGTTTGATGCAGCAACATGCGGATCGCCCGGTTCAGACGTTTTCGATCGGTTTTACCGAGAAGGCGTTTGACGAGCGGAGTTATGCCCGCGAGGCGGCAGCCAAGCTGGGGACAGACCATCATGAGTTTGTCGTGGATCCCTCGGCAGTCGAAATGTTCCCCAAGTTGAGCTGGCACTATGACGAACCCTTTGCGGATAGCTCGGCAATTCCGATGATGTACCTGTCTCAGCTGACCCGACAGCATGTGACGGTCGCATTGACCGGAGATGGGGGTGACGAATTATTTGCGGGTTATGATCGCTATCTGGCGGTGGACCTTGCTTCGCGAATCGATCGTCTGCCCCGGCCAATTCGTGCGGTGCTGACGAATTCCCTCTGGCAGCAGCTGCCGGCTTCGGTGCAGCAGAAGTCACGTTTGCGGCAAATCAAACGATTTCTCGCCGCACTTGGGCAATCGCCCGAGCGTCGATATGCGAACTGGGTCAGCATCTTTGATGAGACTCGCCGAGCATCGTTGTTCTCCCGCGACTTTCTGCAAACGCTTGGGGGATATGACGCAGCCTCGTTCCTGCTCGATGCGTACGACCGCTGTGCTGAGACCGACTTTGTGCAGCGTACGACCTGCGTCGATACAGAAACCTATCTTCCCTGCGATATCTTGACGAAGGTCGATATTGCCAGCATGGCGTTCAGTCTGGAATGTCGCAGTCCGTTCATGGATCACCATGTGGTTGAGCTCGCTGCGCAGATTCCGCGAAAGCTGAAGTTGTCTGGTCGACGGGGTAAACGGATATTGGTTGATACGTTTGCCGATCTCTTGCCCGCTTCGATACAACGCCGCCGGAAAATGGGGTTCGGGGTTCCGCTGGATCACTGGTTCCGTCATTCCCTTCGCAGTCTGCTCAGCGAGACGTTACTCGACCCCAAGTCACTGGGGCGTGGCTATTTTGAGCCCTCGACTGTGCGCCGACTGGTTGAAGAGCATCTGTCATCCCAATGGGATCATAGTGCACGACTCTGGTTGTTACTGGTGTTGGAGTTATGGCATCAGCGTTTCGTGGATCGCTGAAGATTGGTCGGCGGTTGGTCGGCGGCTCTGTGAACCGCAGTGGCGGTCGTATTTTCGGAGTTTTTCCGTTAAACCTGAGATCTTGAGGAAGACTCGGCATTTCGGGTACGGCAACAATCGGGTAAGGCAAGTCCATCGAGATCGCCAATCCTGAAATTGGAAAAGAGATCAATTTCCAAGGAAGCACGCATTGCGAGGAATTGATATGATCATGAGGAGAGTTTGGATGGTGGTGACGATGGTGAACTTGGTTTGTTTCGGAGCGGAGCGAATGCGGACGGTAAAATCTCTCAGCCTGTTTCTGATCGCACTCGGTTGGACATCGCGCATCACGGTGGCTGCTGATGCGACAAGTTTTGATGACTTGGGGGTCCGTTTCTCGAAAGAGATTCGCCCGATCGTCGCTCGTCACTGCGAGAAATGTCATTCTGCGGATCTTGCCGAAGCCGAGATTGATCTTTCGACATACCCTTCACTGGCCGAGATTCGTCAGCATCCTGCAACCTGGCAGCGGGTAGGTGAGATGCTCGAAACCGGGCAGATGCCTCCTAAAGACGCCCCTCAGCCTAGCGACGCAGATCGAAAAAAATTACAGCAATGGGTTCGTAGCTATCTGAAGGTCGAAGCCCGATCACGGGCGGGGGATCCTGGTCGTGTGGTGTTACGTCGCCTGAATAATGTCGAATACACCAATACGGTTCGCCACTTGACGGGGGTCGGCTCGCTGACCCCGGCACGCGAGTTTCCTGTCGACAGTGCCGCAGGCGAAGGTTTTACGAATTTGGGTAACGCTCTGGTGATGTCACCGGCATTTGTGACAAAGTATCTGGATGCGGCCAAAGACATTTCCACCCATGCGGTGCTGGTGCCCAGCGGGTTCCGATTCTCGCCCGCTGTAACCCCGCGCGACTGGACCGACGATCTGCTGGCCGAGATTCGCAATCTTTACGCACAATACACGGACTCGCAAGGGGGGACGCAAGTCAACCTGCAAGGAATCATCTTCGATACCAATGGTGGTGGACGATTACCCTTGCAGAAATACCTGGAGGCGACGATCGTCGATCGTGCTGCCTTGGTGGCAGGTCAAAAAACCATCGCAGCTGCAGCCGCTGAGCGAGGATTGAGTCCCAAGTATCTGGGGCTGTTATGGACGGCACTCAATAGCAAGGAACCGTCATTCCTGCTGGACGGACTTCGTACCCGCTGGCGGACCGCCAAACCAGCCGATGCTGTAGAACTGGCTGCCGAAATTACCCGTTGGCAGCAGGCGCTGTGGCGATTCAGCAGTATTGGTCACATCGGTAAAGTGGGTGGGCCGAAAGCCTGGATGGAACCGATCAGTCCGCTCACCACGCGGTCAGAGATTCGGCTAAAATTACCCCCTCCGACCGATGGTGAGCGAGTCACGGTCTACCTGGCTGCGATGGATGCGGGAGACGGAAATGACAACGATTTCGTTGTCTGGGAAAAACCCAGGCTGGTCGCTGCCGGGCGTCCTGACATTCTCTTGCGTGACGTGCGAAACGTCACTGCAGAACTGGCGGAACGTCGCGAGCAAACCTTTGCCAGTACCGTGAAATGTTTGAATGCGGCTGCTGAAGCCGCTGCGGCTCAGGGCAAAATCGAACTGGCACAACTGTCCAAACGCCATGATGTGAACGTCGAGATCCTCTCTGCCTGGCTGGATTATCTCGGTGTGGGGACGGGTGGTCCCGTCAAAATCGAAAATCATTTTACGAGTAAGATTTCGAACTCGTCCGGTTACGCCTTTGTGAATGGCTGGGGAAGCGATGCAACGCCGCTGATCATTGCGAATTCCTCGGATCAGTCCGTGCGAGTTCCAGGAAATATGAAGCCCCACGGAATCGCCGTCCATCCCGCTCCGACACTGCAGGCGGTCGTCGGTTGGCGGAGTCCTGTGAATGCGACCGTCCGAATCGATGCCAAGGTCCAGCATGCTCATCCCGAATGTGGTAACGGAGTCACCTGGACGCTGGAACTGCGGCGGGGTGCCACGCGTCAACGACTGCGGACCGGGATTTCGCATGGGGCCCAGGTGGTTGTTGTTGAGCCGATCGAATCTTTGGGTATTCAGGCCGAGGATGTTGTGTCCCTGCTGATCGGCCCTCGGGATGGGAATCATTCTTGCGATTTGACGGCAGTCGATCTGACCATCAAGGTCGCAGGCGACGCAGGTCAAGTCTGGGATCTGGCTGCGGATGTTTCCCCTGATGTTCAGGCGGCCAATCCTCACGCAGACCGTTTGGGAAATCCCGGAGTCTGGCATTTTTATACGGAACCGGTCACGGGGACTCAACAGGGGGCCGTAATTCCTGCAGGCTCATTGCTGACCAAATGGCTGACGACCACGAATGCCGACGAAAAGCAACAACTGGCACTCGCCGTTCAAAAGCTACTGACGAGTGATCCCCCTGCCACTAAAGAGAGTCCTGACGCGCAATTGCGACGACAATTATCGTCGCTGAGCGGTCCACTTTTGCGGGGGATGACAATCACCAGCCCGACAAAAACCGGCGAAACAAAAGCGGCTGGCACGAAGCCCGGTCCTGCGTGGGGTCTGAGCCCCTCTCTGTTCGGTCATCATCCGAATGGGAGCGAGATCGATGCAGACAGTCTTTGTGTTCAGGCTCCCTCGATCATCGAATTGCAACTTCCTGCGGATTTCGCGGAAGGGTGTGAACTGGTGACATCGGGTCTGCTGCATCATCCTACGGGGATCGAAGGGACAGTGCAGCTACAGGTTTTGACCTCAAAGCCTGTTGCCGGAGCGGGGCTGGTTGCCAGTGCTGTGACCGAGACGAATGCCAATCGGCAATGGACCGATAACGATCGTCGGTTGCAGCATTCCTCGCCGATTCTGGTCAGTGAAGGGAGCCGCGCCAGCCAGCGGGTCGAGGCCGCTCTGGAGGCCTATCGCAATCTTTTCCCAGCCGCGTTGAGCTATTCACGGATCGTCCCCGTCGATGAAGTGGTGACACTAACACTGTTCTATCGTGAGGATCAGCATCTCAGCCGACTAATGCTGGATGACGCACAGGCGGAAAAACTTGATCGCTTGTGGAGTGAGCTCCATTTTGTCAGCCGTGATGCGTTGACGCTCGTCGATGGTTACAACCAGTTAATGGAGTTTGCGACGCAGGATGCGGATCCCAAGGTCTTTGAACCACTCCGTAAACCAATCCATGATCGGGCCCAAGCCTTTGAGCAAGAATTGCTCGACGCCGAACCGCGACAACTCGATCAACTGATTGACTTCGCAGGTCAGGCCTATCGACGCCCGCTCAAACCGGAAGAAGCCCAGGAATTGCGGGGGCTTTACCGGAAGTTGCGTGAGCTCGAGTTGCCGCATGACGAGGCGTTTCGGTTTACACTGGCGCGGGTGCTGGTCTCGCCCGCCTTTCTGTATCGCGTGGAACCGATCTCTGACAATTCACCACAAGCGACAGCGGTTACCGCCGTCGATGACTGGGCCTTGGCAAGTCGGCTGAGCTACTTCCTGTGGGCATCCCCCCCGGATGCGGAGCTGTTGGGACTGGCTGCAGCCAACCGGCTGCATGAGCCGGATGTCTTGGCCGCACAGGCTCAACGGATGCTCAAATCCGATCGAATTCGTGCACTGTCGACCGAGTTTGCCTGTCAATGGCTCGGCGTTCGTGACTTTGATTCGCACGGAGAAAAGAGCGAACAGGTCTTTCCGACCTTTAACGGACTGCGGGGGGACATGTACGAAGAGACCGTCCGGTTCTTTGTGGATCTCTTCCAGCGAGATGGTTCGGTGCTGGATGTCCTGAATGCGGAACATACGTTCCTCAATGAGCCCTTGGCCAAACATTACGGGATCCCGGATGTGACGGGGCCCGAATGGCGGCGTGTTGATGGCATCCGGCAATATGGTCGCGGGGGAATTCTCACCCTGTCGACTACGTTGGCTCAGCAATCAGGAGCCTCGCGTACCAGCCCGATTTTGCGGGGCAACTGGGTACTGGAAACCTTGCTCGGTGAAAAGCTTCCCCGTCCCCCCAAGAATGTACCGCCGCTTCCGGAAAGCGAAACCGATACCGATTTAACCGTTCGTCAACTGGTTGAAAAACATCGCAGCGTCGCTGCGTGTGCACACTGTCACGAGCGAATCGATGCGTTTGGGTTTTCACTGGAAAGCTTTGATGCGATCGGACGGCGACGTGAAAAAGATCTGGGTGGGCGACCGATTGATGTGAATGTCGAACTTGCCAACGGGACACGTTTCACTGGCGAGTCGGGTCTGCGAACCTATCTCGTGCAAGATCGTCAGCAGGATTTTCTGCGGCACTTTTGTCGTAAGCTGCTGGGATATTCGCTGGCACGTGGGGTTCAATTGTCGGATGAACCGTTGCTGGATGAGATGTTGACCGAGTTGAAAGCGCACGAGGATCACTTCTCGGTCGCCGTGGAAACGATTGTTCGCAGCCCACAATTCCGATTACATCGGGGTAACATTGTCGAGTAGACTGTATTGCGAGATGTCACCAAGAATCGCGAGATGTCACCAAGACAACTTCTTGAGAAAACTGTCTGTGAATCCGATTGAGATTTTGTCCTGTTTTGAGGCCGTCCCCTCTTTGAGGAATTACTGTCATGCGTTCTGAACAAACTCCTGTAACCCATCCCTTTGATCGCCGCACCTTTTTACGCGGGCTGGGCGTGACCATGGCCTTGCCATGGATGGAATCGCTGAAAGTTTGGGGTGACGAGACGCGCGGAAACCAACCGGCGAGCGAAGCTCCGGTCCGGATGGCGGTGCTGTTTGCCGGGAATGGATTTCACGCCAAGGAATGGTGGGCGAAGGAAACGACCCAAGGTCTGGAATTGGGCCAGGTTTTGGCACCCCTGAATGACCTCCGCCATAAAACGCTGTTCATTAAAGGGCTGTATAACGAACAGGCACTCAAGGGGAATATTCATAGTTCGCAGACCGGGAATCTGCTCTCGGGGGCACCACTCGCACCGGGTGGTGAAATCCATTCGGGGACCAGTGTGGATCAGTTCCTAGCCCAGACTTATGGTCGTTCAACGAAGGTCCCCAGCCTGGTTCTGGGTTGTGAAGCGGGGAATCCGTCCGTTCACAAGAATTATTCGATGATCTACAGTTCGCACATTTCGTGGAGCTCACCAACAACGCCCACGCCGCTGGAACTCTATCCGTCACTCGCATTC
>JBIKZJ010000440.1:0-5371 GCA_044354755.1 Schlesneria sp.
ATTTCACCATCAATGAGTCTAAATCCACGCGAACACTCTGGCAAAACGAGACCGTTTGCGGTTCGCATAACGCCAGATTTTTCTGATGAATTTTCTGTCCGAATCTTTACAAGAATGATGATCTCAATTCGTTGGAGGCGAGATTGAAACGATCATCGTCTTGTGAGCGAGCCTCATCACGCGGAGCGATGATGGCTACGTTGATAAATTCGCTGTTGCAACTCACTACAAACCGACGGGAGACTCGAACAAATCAGTTTACGCCGACAGTGTGCAGACCTTGGATAAAATAAAAGAGAAAACGTCTAATATTTTTGAATTTGCTGTCTTCGAGTAATTTTTTCAGTCGATTGACGACAGCGATTTCTGAAACCTTTGCTTTCGCCGCCAACTCAGGGGGCGAAAGGTTTGAAAGTTCCTTCCAAACGTTTAGATGTTTGGTCTCCCACTTCGTTCGTTTGTTTGTAAAATCACTCAACCGTCAGGATCAAGGGAGGGATGTGGCGTTGTTGATGAGCGCGAATAGACGGGGAGTGCGCTCACAGCGAACAGAGAGGGACAGGTACAATTTTTCCGGCAATACGAACGTCGAATGGTTTGAGCAATTTGGCGGAGCTTCATTTTGTCGCGGAAAAATTGAGCCAGTCTCCGGGGAGTGGAGCGGCGAATGAAGACGGGATCCCTCTTGCGATTGATCGTCATTGATCCTTGGGAACGGGTTGACGACCGATTCGATGCGGCAGAGTTCCACGTCGGATGTTGTGTGAATCTGATGTTAATCATGGAATCTCGCGGAGGATTTCGATGTTTGGGAATCGGTCTGTTGTTCAAGAGCAATCTCTGAGGGATCGGCCACGGGCTGGCCAATTTGCCAGCCGCTTGGCCAGCCCCATGTCCTTCAATTGTTGGGGTTTAGGGATTTGTGGGCAGGACTGGCCCGGCTGGCCAAGGATTTCGCGAAGCGATCCCGGCGGACGGGGCGGATACGTGGCAGCATCACCCGCGAACTGGCGGGAGATGCGGAAGCGAGGAGTGCGGAAACGGGGTTGAAGTCCCAAAATTTCAACAATTTTTGGACTTCTCCTGATTTCTTCCCTCTAATAGTTGATTTTAATTGCGTCGAATCCCGCCTTGTCTTCGAATTCGACAGAGAAAACTGAGACGGAGAAAGCCATGAGGATCAGATCGAATACGATCCGCAGCGGACTCGGTACATTGAGTCGCCGAGCTCTCGCGTTTTTCGCGTTATGAATGATGAGGCCCTTCAAGACGTGGAATCGGTAACGTTCGGCATCCCAAAAGCCGCGGGAGTCGATCTTCATGCCTGGTTAAACCCAGAACTCCAACAAAACCAAACACTACAAAGTTGAATGCTGCAAGAGTCTTGTCCCCTCGCCCCGGTACTCCGGGGAGAGGGTTAGGGTGAGGGGTCTTCAGAAATGATATAAAATAAAAAAACACCTGAACAATTATGAGAAATACGAATACGAAAATCAGCACCAGAGGCGATCGAAGAGCCCCTAACTCTCTCCCCGGAGTACCGGGGCGAAGACGAAACGGGGACAGGCCCTAACTCTCTCCCCGGAGTACCGGGGCGAAGACGAAACGGGGACAGGCCCTAACTCTCTCCCCGGAGTACCGGGGCGAAGACGAAACGGGGACAGGCACCGAAGACGGAGCCAGTCCCCTTTTCGTCTTCGCAGCTCCGCCAGCGGCAAAAACAGCGACCCGATGAACACCCACGCGGCGAGTGTCATCTCAGCCAGAAACTCACCGGATAATTTGGATATTCGTTTCAGGCCACATGATGGCTGAGAATTTTAAATTCTCTAAAAGATCAAATCCGGGGCTGTGAACGATGACCCTTAGGGTTTGACGGCGGATAACACGCCGCAGTGAATCAGCGTCGGCTTGACGTTTCCGGGGACCAGCCCTGCTCTGCTGACCCAATTCCGGTATTCCCTGGCGCTGTATGCGCGACCTTCGGTCAGGGTGAATAATGCTGCCGAGTAGAGTGCGATTGGCAGTGGTCCGTCGTGCTCGTCATTCAAAAAGACATCGTGAATGAATAATCGCCCACCAGGATTGAGCGATTCCGCACAGGTTGTGACCAGTTGCTGGCAGGCAGGTTCGTCCCAATCATGCAGAATATTTGAAAGGAGAATGGCGTCGGCAGTGGGGAACTTGTCGGCGAACATATCCCCTTCGCGAAGTTCCAGTCGATCCGAGACCCCATATTGGATTCCAAATTCGGCAGCCACCTTCAGGACTTCGGGTCGATCAAAAATGATGGCCCTTAGCCGTGGAGACTTGAGCAGACAAGCAATGCTGTAGATCCCCGTGCCGCCACCGACATCGAGGAGCGTTCCGGTATCGAGATCGATACGTTCCGCGAGTGCGGGGGCGACATTTTTTGCTCGGCCGGCGAGTGCCAAAGTCAGTCGCCGTGCTGAGGCTTCCTGGTCCATGGCAGAATCGAGTCCCTCACGATAAATAAATGCGGCCCCTGGATCGGCCTCGACGGCGCGGGCGGGCGAGTTTGACCTCAACCGGTTGACCATTTCGACGACGCCGGGGCTTTCTGCGGCCAATCCAATGTAATCCCCTACAAATCCGTGGCCACGGGAAGCGAGATGTTCCTGGGCGAGTTCGGTCAGTTGATACGCTTCGGCTTCATTTCGTTCGAGCAAGTTCATGGCGCGAAGAGCGGTTAATAAGACGATGGCGGGTCGGCGCTGCAGTTGCAATTCCTGCCGAAGTTCCTCGAAGGTCATGGGACGCGGGCTGAGTCGGTCGAAGAGCTGAAAGTGACTGACCGCTGCGGTGAGCAGTTCACTCCCATAATTACCACGAAAGTTTTCAAACAGGGATGTGGGATCAGTGGTGGGCGAAACAAGCGGCGTCATGGCGGGGGCTCTCGGCGAAGTTGCGGGATGAGAAGTTGCGGGATGAAACGTGGGGTTGTTGGTCTGGTGGGATATCTTATCTGATTTTGATCGGCAAAATCTGCCGGAAGGGACCGGGTCTGGGAGACGAAAGTCACTTAGGATCCTGGAATTCCGTGCAAGACCGTCAGAATCGGTACAAATTGTCTCATTGGTAACAACGTCAAACGCCGAATAACGAGGAGACGCGATAGTTCCGTCACCGTCCGCGCATGAAGAGCGAACGGAAGAGCAGAGTGAGAAAGTCGAACTTGGTCTGACTTTCTGCTAAAAAAATGCGGATCACGGATCCTGCTGGAGAGAGACGTCCATGCAACGTGTGAACATTGGTCTCGTGTGCCTGTCGTGGCTTTTTTGGGCCAGCGCAGTCTCCGCGCAAACGGCGGTTGACCCCACTTCTGATGCCGGCATTGCCGCCGTTCAGAACTACAGTGGCAGTGGGCTCCTACAGGGAACCTACTTTGACATCCGTCATCAGACGGGTGACGGAGTCGGCTACCGGGATAGTTTCAGCCAAGTCGGCGGTTTTACGCCGTTCTGGCTGAACGAGGATTCGTTCATTGCATCGAATTCGCGATTGATCATCACGAATAGCACCCAGATTGGTGTGAGTTCGGGGTTGGTCGGTCGCCGGTATGTCGAGGGCCTGGATCGAATCTTCGGGCTGTATGGCTACTACGACAACGACCAGAACTCGCTGAATTATCGTTACAGCCAGTTCACCGTCGGTGCCGAAACGCTCGGTTCCTGGTGGGACCTGCGTGGTAACGGTTACTTCCTGAACGGGGTGCAGGACAACTTCGTCAGCGCCCTGGGCGTTGGTGGTAACCCCTACTACACAGGAAATCAAATCTCGTTCCTGGGTACGCAGCTGCGTGACCAGTCGATGGGTGGTGGAGATATTGAATTTGGCGTCCCTGTCTCGGCCAATACGCAATGGTTACGAGCCTATTCAGGTGTCTACGGTTATCGAACAACCGAGCAAAATACGTTCGGGTATCGCGGCCGAGTGGAAGCGATGGTCAGTAATGATTTGACCCTCGGACTGATGGTCTCACAAGACCGGTTGTGGGGTACGAACATCAACGCCACGGTCGATTTCAAATTTTCGGGATTCCAACCAACTCGCTACTTCCCCAACGTGTCCACGCGTGACCGGATGCTGAACCCGGTCCAGCGTAACTGGCGTATCGCGACACACACCTACACCAAGAATGTGGATGTGGCCGCCATCAATCCACTCAACGATCAGCCGTATTTCATCACCCATGTGGACAACAGTACTGCTGCCGGGGGTAATGGAACCATTGAACGTCCATTCAACTACTTGCCCAACAGTGCTCCTGGCAACATCATCCTCGTCCACCGGGGGAATTCGAGTGCCAGCAATCCTGTGATGGGCTCGATCGCGCTGTCAGACAATCAACGCCTGCTCGGCGACGGAACGCTCTCGACGGTCGACCTGTATGCTCGCTACGGAAACGGGACGGTATTTGGCAACTACAATCTGCCTGAAACCAGCAACTCGGGAATCTATCCCTTCGTCAGCAGTGCGGGAAACATCGTCACCCTGGCGAACTACAACGAAGTGGCTGGGTTGAATCTGCTGAATGCGGGTGGCAGTGCCATCACGAACACCGCAGCGGGTTCGCATAATTTCCTGCTCAGAAACCTGGAAATTGGTGGAAACGCGGGGAGCGGCATCTCGCTGGCGAACGCTTCGGGTGTGGGAATTATTCGTGACATCAACGTCGGGACCACGAATCGCCTGAATCCGTTGGGTTTCGGACAGAACGCCGGTGGCGGAATCAGGATCAACTCGGCAGGACCAGGTCTCGACCTCGCCATGACGAACGTCAGTATGAACGCAAATCCTGCAAAGCCACAGCCGTTTGGCGTGAAATTGATTGCGGACGGTGCCTACTTGAACGTCAACATGAACAATGTGATGGCAAATGGGAATGGTTCGGGGATTCAGTTGAGTGAAACCAGCCAGCAGTTGACCGCCACCATGAATCTGGTTCGTGCGAACAACAATGCGGCCACAGGGATTCAAGTGAGTGGTACGGGTGGTTCCATCAATCTCAATATGAATAACGTCGCCGCGATGAATAATGGTGGGAACAACCTGCAAATCGGCACGCAAGCGATGCCCATTTTGACTTCGACGGTCGGGATCGTCGCCACCGAGACCAATTTCAGCAATAGCGTCGGCGGATCGGGGATCGTCATCAGCCAGTCGGGTGGTTTTGGGACGATTGACTTGTCGAACTCGATTGTGACCGGCAATGCCGTCGATGGCTTGGGAATTTTCGGGTCGAATAACTCGCTGATGAACGCGAACGTGCGTGACAGCCAGTTCCAGGGGAATTTCCGAGACGCCTTCCATGTGGAAGGGTTGAGTGCCTCAACGGTCAGCCTGTTCG
>JBIKZJ010000441.1:0-5360 GCA_044354755.1 Schlesneria sp.
CATCAAAACCGCCGACAGACAAAATTTGCCGGGTATCGGTTGCCAGTGCCGTGTGTCGGTTGCCAGTGCTTCGGAGTCCTCGAAGAAGCTGTACTCTTCGTTTTTCACGCATTGTCCGGCGACACACGATCGTCGAGCAGGGGCAGTCGAAATTGTGGTATAGACCACAGTGACGTTTGGCACTGCGTTTTATAACGCGAGGAATCAAAGGGGTAAGGGTGCGCCAGTGAAAGCCGGAGGAAGGCAGCGAATGGAAGTTTCGTACGAGGTAAGATTTAGCCAATCGCCTTGGCTTCGTGTGATGCGTCTGTATGGGCAACCATCCCGTCGAAGCGTTCACAGAGGAAAGTCCGGGCTATGTATTGAGTTCGGAAAATATTTCTTTGGGGTGGCCGACCTTGTCATGTCAGGTGGAGGGGAACACGGATGTTAAACCCCAATGGCAAGTTCGATGTCAGCCCCACGGAGTTCCAGACCACACGCTCGGACTTACGGAAACTGGGAGATGCCCGACCGATCCCTCTCATGTGAGAGGGATCGGTCGGGGAAGGAACGATGCCATCATCCCGGCATGCATTTCATTGGGAACTTAGACGGTCCAGTCGTTCCAGAAAAGTCGGCGAATAAAGCGGGAACTCAAACTGCTGCGGAGTTTGTGGTGGAACGAAATCCGGTCAATCACTTTTTCGTGAAGCACTCGTGCGAAGTGCCTCTTCGCGGATCAGCGATCTGAGTTTGAATTCCTCTTTTGACGTCTTGTCGAGGATCGCGTCGATCGTGATTGAGTCGGCGGGGCCGAGTTCTCGGGCTAGCGCGAATCGGAGCAAGTGACTGGTGAATGCTCGCGCAAAACGGGGGGTTTCTTTGACCAGCGATGCCTTGAAACCGACAACGCCTTCGAAGGGATGTTTTTTGAGCAAAATTCCGCTCGCATCGACACCCTTGTTGTTTTCGTATTGGTCGCGCCAGCGGCCAGTGATGTCGAAATTCTCCATCGCGAAGCCCAGCGGATCGATGCGCGCGTGACACCCGGCGCAGGAGGGGTTCTTGCGGTGTGCGGCGAATTTCTCACGGATTGTCAGGTCTTTCGACGAATCGTCCTCGTTCAGCGGCGGAATGTCGTTCGGCGGTGGAGGGGGCGGATCGTTGAAAATGACTTCGATGATCCACGCACCGCGGGCAATCGGGTGAGTCCGCTTCGGGCCGGAAGTCATGCTCAACATGGCGGCGTTGGTGATGACCCCCCCGTAACGGGGGTCGGATGCGGTCAAACGCTCGAAAGTCTGCGAACGGAGCTGGTTTCGCAGTTCGTCCTCAAACCGCCGCTGTGCGTCCTGCCGCAGTTTCTCGGGGTCCTGGTTGGGGGGAACCTGTTTCAGGGCGACTCGGGATTGATCGAGCGTCTTGATCAACGTGGTCCGTTTGGCCTGCTGTGCGGGGGTCATCGCCAGCAAGAGATCCTCGTCGGAAACATAAAGGTTGTTACCGCTGGCTGCTGCAGCCACTTCTGCTGCGGTGAGGGTGCGATCGTATAAACGGGCCTTGTCGATGCTCACCTTCAAGAACTTGTTGCCACCGGGGGGGGTGTGACGGAGGCCGAAGAGGACGGAACTTTGGTCCTTGGGGAACGTCGCGGATCCTTTGCGAAACGGTTTGCCGTAGGGCTTGCCGTCGCGGTACAGGGTTGTTGTGCCGTCTTCGGCGTACGTCATCGCTAAATGCAGCAACTCCCCCTGCTTCGTTTCCGGAATTGATTCGGGAAAGTCCTCGGTCCGAATGAATCCATTGCTGCCGGAGATCCAGTGCCGCGGTTGTCTTTCGCCGATCACGATCGTGTCGAAGAAATCACCCGGCCCCTGGATCCCCATCAACCCGCCGCCGGGTTGGTCGAGATTGTGAACCAAGGACCAGACTTCGAGGCTCTTGGCCTTGAGCTCGATCGGCAGTCCCTGACTTTGCAGGTAGGCCTGATCGAGTACCACTCGGCCCTCCTGGAATTCGATTTTGCCGTGGGGAGTCAGATCGAGCGAGCGGATCGATTCTTTCAAATCGCCGTTGAATTCCCAGGCCGCGAACGGCTTCAGATCAACGGGCTGCATTCCGCTGCCGTCGATTTTGCGATCGTTGAGCAGTTTGGTCTTCACCGGCTCGATCAACGCTTCGAGGTCGACTTGAGTGATCTTGATGGCGTTTTCCAGTTTCGTCCGCTGGTCGTCGTTTTGTCGGTTGTCCTCCGCGATCTGTTTGAGGTCCAGCGGGGGTGGCTGCAACTCGGACGTGTACCACGTTTTGAGAAAGTCACTCTGGTAGCTGAACTGGGGAGCGATGAGATCCACGATCGGCCGGTCTTCGACGAAGACGGCGTCGAACAGCAGCAGCGGTTCGAGCACCATTTGCAAGCTAGCGGGCTGATCCTGGTCGAGGCGGAAGTATTTGTTGATCTGCGGGTCGGGGGTCGCGGCCAGTACGTTTTCGAGCTGCATCCACTGTGCGGGGAAGGTATCGAGGAAGCGTTCGATCCTGGGATCGGCGAACATCCGTTCGATCGACTGGTTCAACACGTCGGGCCGGGCGAGTGCGCCGCTGTCGGCCAGCGACAGTAATTCCCCGTCAGGACAACTCCCCCAGAGAAAATACGACAGGTTCGATGCGAGCTCGAACAACGCCTCGTCGCCGTCTGCGGCTTCGGTTCGATAAAGGAATAGGGGGGACGACAAAACGGCTGATGCGACTTTTTTCATGGTGTCGGTGAACGACAGCCCTTGCTTCATTTTCGCCGTGGCGTAGGCGGTGTACCGATCGAGCGTCTCGGCCTCGACGCGGCCACGAAAGGCGATCGCCAGAAACGGCGGAAGCCTGCGCTGCACTTCGGCCGCTGGGTCGAGGCCCTCGGCCGGTTGCCGAAAGAAGTCGTTCCAGATGCCGACGGTCTGCTCGTTGAAGTCTGGGCTTTCGACGATCGAGACGCTGAGTCGCAGGAAGGAATCCAACAGCAGCGGCGAGAGCGTCAACTGATTTGCCTGATTGTCGAACCCGTGCTCGGCGCGGAGATCCTTGGGAAAGGATTTGACATCGCGCAAACCGGGCTCGGGATTCAGGGATCGGGAGACCACGCGAACCTGGTCTGGCATTTTTTGGGTGGCGGCACGCAAGTAGTTGTCGTGCCGGGTCATCAGTTTTTCGGGGAGTGCGAAGACTTCGCGGTTCAACTGGAACAGATCCTTAACCGAATTGTTGTATTGAAACCGATTCAGCCGGCGGAGCGGTTGTGGCGTCCGCTCTTTGCCACTCGTTGCCTGACGCAGCATCGCCTTCAGCGTGGCGAGCAATTGCGTGCGCGAAGGCTCGTCCAAGGGGGGCTCGTCCTCCGGCGGCATGTTGTTGGAGTCAATCGCCTCGATCATCTGGTTGATGAGCTTTGGTTGGGCGAGAAACTGGGTGGCCGTCGTGATCGGCCGGAAATCGACTTCGCCGTTGACGTTTTCGGCACCGTGGCATTTGAGGCAATGTTTCGTAATCAGCGGATTCAGGAGGTCGACAAAATCATCGGACCGACACTGGGCCGAGTCGACGGCCAGGAAACTGAGGAACAGCAGGAAGGATTTGCAGAGAGCGTGTTTGAATCGCATGGACGACGGTTTCCTCTGCGGGGCTGTTCGGGTCGTGATTCCGACTTTTTTGCGTTGTGCTCTTGGTTCGCTTGGTTCGCTTGGTTCTGGATGTG
Source organism: Schlesneria sp. (assembly GCA_044354755.1). Classification (GTDB taxonomy): domain Bacteria; phylum Planctomycetota; class Planctomycetia; order Planctomycetales; family Planctomycetaceae; genus Schlesneria. The sequence goes on from JBIKZJ010000441.1 coordinate 3,725, forward strand.
ATTTATGTCCACAGATCGGAAATCACACTCGTGCTGTCCGCGTACGACTCGATCTCTAAGCCCATTAACTGCGCGACCGTGAGCCACAGATTCGAGTTCAGCGTTCCGCTCTTCATCTTGACGTGGCGTCCCTGCTTGATTTGGCCCTGTCCCTTGCCGGCCACGATCATCGGCAGATCGTAAAACTGATGAGTCGCTCCATCACCCAGGCCCGCGCCGTAGGTGATCAGCGAGTTGTCCAACATCGTGCTACCGTCGGACTCTTTCAGCTCTTTCATTCGCCGCAGCAGGTAGGCGTATTGCTGCATGTGGAAGAGGTCGATCTTTTGCAGGTCCTTGTAACCGTCCCCCTTCTGATTGTGAGTCATGTTGTGATGCTGCACCGGCTGATCGAAGACTCCTTCGTACCTCAGCGTTGCATCCCAGCGTTCGGGGCCGATCATGAAGGTGCAAATGTTGGTGATCCCCATTTGGAAAGCAAGTAGCATCAAATCGGTTTGCAATCGAATGTATTCGCCGCGTGGCAGGACTTCGTTTTTTGGAATCGTCAAGTCGACACTGGCCAACAGCTTGCTCATTTTCTCGATGCGGACTTCGATGTCGCGAATCATCTCCATGAAGCGGCCCATGGTTTCCCGGTCATCGCGAGCCAGCTTTTTCGACAAGGATTTTGCGTCGGCGAGCACGAGGTCGGTGACATCGGCGACATGCTTTTGATAGCTGTCGCGGAGGAACAACCGGTCGTACAGCTTTTGGGGATCGCGGAGGGAGGGGGCGATCTGGTCCGGGCCGTACCACGAGATATTGTCGAATTCGATCGGCTCTTTGCCCGCGGTGAATCCGTTACAACTGATTTCCAGCGTTTTAAAAATGGTCGAGTTACCGACGGCATCGCCAATGACCTGGTCTAAACTCCGCCCGTTGGGATGCGGGACACCTTTCGCCGTGGCCTGCACGGGGGAGAGACTGGTCAGGTAGCACGACGCTCCCTGAGCGTGAACATCTTGACCATTCTTGTAGGATCGCTCGAGCCCCGTGATCAACGTGACGTCGTCGGCGTAATCGGCCAGCGGCTGCATGGTCGAAGTCAGCTGCAGCGGAGAGATCCCCTGCGGGTGGACGATTCGCCGCTGCTCCTTGGTCTTATCTGCATCGAAGCCGCCAATAAAATCGGGGAGATTGCCGTTCTCTTCGCCGGGGAAAAAGCAACGGCGGACGATGCCGTTGGGGATATACATGATGACGAGCTTTTTGCTCGGCTTCATCGCGCTTGCTGCCTTTTCGTTCCCAACCGCCAGCGAATGCAAGAACGGCAACGCAAGCATGGCCCCATTGGCTTGCAGAAACCTTCGTCGGGTCAAGTTCATCGATTCTCTCCTGGCATCGTGGATCGGATGACATCGCGGATTCGAGCACCGTCTAAAATGGGAATCTTGTTACACCGAAAGCGGGGTGACAGGAATTTCCATCTCAGAGGATTTTTGCGGTTTGGGGGACATCAAAGAACCGGGAAACCCGCTCTTCCGAGGGTGGTTTGGTGATCAGACTGGTACCGATCCCCGCGACGGCGGATGCGAGCAAGCTCCAGACGACGGGGTCGATCCCGAGAATGTAGTAGGGGCGAAACAAGCCGGGT
>JBIKZJ010000150.1:0-13396 GCA_044354755.1 Schlesneria sp.
CGAGGCAATACGGGCAAGGGGGCTCAGGCGAGCGATCTTGCAAACACCCGATCGCAATCAACCAATACCAAGGGGCCGGGACAAAAAGGGGCTGGGGGGCCGGCGCGAGTCCATAACACCGCCGCCCTGCGTGCACCCGCGGTGACCCGGAATGCCCCCCCCGAATTCCTGACGCACAACCGAGAGCTGGTCCGCAAGCTGGAAGATCTGCAAACACGTGTTCGTCGCGGCAGTCTGCTGAAAGCCGAGCAGGCGCAGTTTGAATTTTACCATTCACGACTTCCTGCGGCGGTCATGGACGGCCATCACTTGATGCAATGGTGGCGAGCGGCGGCACCAGACGAGCGAAAACGGCTGTTGATGACCGAAGCGGATCTGGTTGAAGAAGATGCGATCGTGGCGACCAAGGATTCTTATCCTGACGCGATCAAAATGAAAAATTTGTCACTCCCTTTGTCCTATCGACTTGACCCGAGTGCCCCGGATGACGGAGTCACGATCACCGTTCCCCAAGAGGGACTCAATCAATTAGACGGTGATCGTCTGGGATGGCTGGTCCCTGGTTTGATTGAAGACAAAATTGTGGCGTTGATTCGGACGCTCCCCAAAGAGATGCGTCGAGACCTGGTTCCGATCCCCGAAGTCGCTGCCGAGGTTGCAAAAGTGGTCAACTTCGGTACCGGGTCACTCGCCGCCGCCATCGTCGAAGGGATTGAATTTGTCACCGGGATTGATGTCCCCGCGTCGGCGTTCGATGAGAGCAAATTGCCGGACCACTTGCGGATGGTGGTTCGGGTGACCGATGCCGAAGGACGTACGTTGACTTCAGGCCGAGACCTGACGCTGTTGCGAAAAGAATTTGGTGCGATTGCCTCGATCAGTTTTTCATCGTCGGATGACCCGCGCTGGACTCGTGACGGTCTAAAAACCTGGGATTGTGGGACACTTCCCCCGGTGATTGATGTGATGCGACGGGGGGTCGCCCTCAAGGGATACCCGACGTTGATCGACGGCGGTGACACCGCTTCGCTACGGTTACTGGATACACCCGAGCGGTCTCATTACGAGATGCGTTTCGGCCTCCGCCGACTGATCGTGCTGACGGTGGCACGTGAGATCAAGCAGCAAGTTGACAAGCTTCCGCTGCTGCAAAACTGGTCACTGATCGCCAAAACATTTCCGCAACCATTTCCGTTTCGGGCTCAATTGTGCGAGTTGCTCGCCGACCGCGCGTTTCTTCCCAACGAAAAATTTCCGTGTAGCGACAGTGAATTTCGGGAATGTCTGCGCGAAGGCCGAAATCGAATTTCCGCAGCGATTACGGAGATCACCGGCTTATTAACGCCCTTGTTTCAGGCCTACAGCGAAGTCCGAAAGACGTGGGAAAAGACAGCCCATCCGCATTGGCAGGCAACGCGCCTGGATGTGCATGCACAATTGGCGCAGCTCGTTTCGCCCGGATTTCTCGTTCGCACCCCTTGGGTCTGGCTGATTCAGTTTCCCCGATACACCCGCGCGATTTCCCTGCGTCTGCAAAAGCTAACCAGTGGCGGAGCGGTACGCGACCAGCAGTTGTTACCCCAAGTCGTTCCCCGTTGGCAGCGGGGGATTGAGCGCTTACGGCTGCATACGGAGCGGCAGATTTACGACCCCGAGCTGGAAATCTATCGCTGGATGACGGAAGAGTTGCGTGTCGCGCTGTTCACGCAAGAGCTTGGCACGGTGGTCTCGGTCTCCGAGAAAAAGCTCGACAAACAATGGGAAAAAGTCCGCGCCTAACCGCCGTGATTTTTCTGGTTCAACCGCAAACCCAGTGCGCGAAGGACAAATTCGTTAACGTGCAATAAACGTGACGACTTTGGTCCGTCGTCCCTTGACGGCCATGACAATTGAACAGCTCGGTCGCGACCAGCTGCATGGCCCTCTGTTCACAGGAGCGATCAGGGTTCACAGGAGCGATCAGGGTTCACAGGAGCGATCAGGCAACTCCAAGGAATCAGGGAGTCGATTCGTGAATCAAACCCTTTGTATAAAATGCGAAGATGGTGAACCACGAATCAAACGAATCACGCGAATATGAGAGGAAGAAATCCCACGATTCTGACAACTGACAACTGAAAACTGAAAACTGAAAACTGAAAACTCGTCTGATTACTTCGTTTTTCCCAGACTTGCGGACCAGCGTTTCAGCCGCAGCGCGTTGAGATCTTGATAAGGATCGTCAGAAGAGGTTTTTTCCAAGGTTTTCATCGCCTCCGGGATTCGGTCGAGGTCGGCATAACATTGTGCGAGCAAGGTTCGGGCAGGAAAGAACCATTTTCCTTTCCGATCGTATTTTCGGATGTAGTCGAGCAGCAGGTCGATGGCCGTCGCGTGCTCTTTTAATTCGTATTTGCACAGTGTGGTCCAGTACAGTGCGTCCTCAGCCGCCATCCGGTTAATCCGCTCCAAAATGGGTGGACTCGGTTCGACATCCAGGTGCCTGATGCCGAGATACTTGGTGGTGGCATCCTTGAAATGCCCCAGGATTTGTTCTGTCCGATACCGGTGCATTTTGCGTTCAGGAATCGGCTGGCCAGGCTGGCCTTTTGGATCGAGTTTGATTTGAAAGGGGACGTTCAGTACGCTGGTCAACTGTCGCCGCTCGATGTCACGCTCAGCATTGGATCGCCCCAGATCTGCGATTTGCTGGCGAGGATAAGGCCAGAGTTTGAGAGTTTCTGCGGGGCGTCCGACGCTTTTGGCGATCCGATTGAGCAGTCCCATACGTCCCTCGTGATCGACGAGAGGATCATAGAGGACACACAGATCGTTGGTCGGAAGGACCTGTTCCAAGTTGAACATCCGCCGACACCAGGTGTTGGGATTGGAAACAACAAAAATCTCGAGATCCTGCAGATCCTGCGCGGTGATCGGATACGCGGTTTTCGTCGACAATTCTTCCAGCCATTCAGGATGAGCGGCGATTGTGGCTAGAGTGGCCGCAGAATGCTTGTTGGGCTCGCCATTTGGGAGTGGAACGCCGAGTCGTACGTCGTAGAGCAGCACCTGGCCTTCGAGCAGAACGCCAAGCAACCATTTGTCGCTGGTCCCCTTCACATCCGATTTGGGCCTGAGAATGACGGAATCAATGCGAAGTTGTTTGAGGACCTCGGCGATCACCCACGCACGGTCCTCGGCGGTCCCCCGTCCAATCATATTGATCCAATAGAGGGAGAGTGGGATGCCGAGTTCATCATCTTTCCAGAAGACAATATTTCGGCAAACATAATCGACAACCTCACCCACTTTACTTCGATCGTCATTCCCCCGGTCGGCGAGATAGACGGACATGGCTCGGTTCAACAGCACATCGCGAATGTATTCGGCATCGTTGGCGTCAAACTTTGGTTGAGCCAGTCGTGGTAATTCCTCGGCGATCCCCCACCCATTCGGTGGCAGCACCGGAACGGCCTCATCAACAAACACCTTCGCTTCGGCCTGCTTGAATCGCCACGAGTTCAGCAGGCTCACCGGTTTATCGGTGGCGGAGTTCAGGTCAAAGTTTTCCGGACGCAACTGGTGCATCGCGCTGGTAAGCACGTCATCGGAAGTGACACCCGCCGCTTCAATTGGAGAGGGGGTATTATTTCCCTTCGGGTCGGCAGCACTTTTTGAGGGACTGGAAACGTTGGGGCTACATGCCGGGATAATGAAAAGGATCGACAACAAGAACGCGCGAAACAGACTCATGTCACCTGCTCGAAATCTGGAGAATGATGGTTACGTCTCTGTGCCTACGCTGATTAAAGCAAAAGTGTTGACGGAATGCAGGGGATTGTGCCAGAATTTGTCCCCGCTTGCGGGAGAAATGCGTTGGTTTTTTCGATCGAATGGGGGTGGGGGCGTTAGTCAGCGGATCAAACGTGTTCCCCGGCATGAAAATCAGCCACGTTCTTGCGGAACGTGGCTGAGGGGAATTTAGCAAACCATGCAGATTGAGCGATTCGAATCTCAGTTCGAGTCTCGAAGTCGATTCGGGTTTCGTTGCGGGGGAGCGAAATTGGCCGTGCGGTTTCCGTCTTAATTCGTGTCAGTCTTCATAGTGTACGACGACATGATGGCCAATCGAGCGAACCGTGACGGCATACTTGCCAAAGTCGTGTCGGACCTTGTTGCCATCTCGAGTGATTTTGACTTTCTCAGGATCACAAGGCGGCACACACACTTTGACATTGACGCAGGTTTTGCAGCATGCATCCTTGTTGCAGGGGTCGGGAACCTGAATAATCGTGGGGACGGCACAAGGGGCGATGTTGCGAACGCTGCGGTACTTCACGTTTTTGTAAATCTCGACAGGGAATCCGGAGACCGGTCCCTCGGAGTATCCCAATTCAGGCGAATTCACCGAGTAGGGACTGCTCATTGGCGGCTGAATGGGTGTCGAATAAATCGGATCGGGAGTTGGTGAGAGTTGGGCTGGCATGGGGATGCTACCAACTTGTCCCGTTAAGGTGGGAGCGATCGACAGTGGGAACGCTGATCGAATCGATCGAGATTCACCGGCGACAACCAGAGATGTCATCACTGCGACACTGAAACATCCAAACAAAAACTTCTTCATTCCACTCTCCTCAAAAAAACTTGAATCGTCGGGATGACCGACAAATCATGAACACAATTTCCTGACTTCAACACATACGATCGGAGCCAGCGAGCCGGCCCCGGGATTTTCGATTTTTTTAACGCTGAGTTTTCCCACGATAGGAATAATAGGTTGACTTTGCTGATGCAAGAGGTGGCAGGGAAAAATGCCTCCACTTTAACAACCCCTCCGTTAACAACCCCTCCGTTTTAACTGAGTGCAGGATTTCAACAGGGTGCAGGAACAGGATCCAGGAAAAACGCGACCTTTCGGCCGAGAGGACCCCGGCAGCGCCTCGTTAGCATGGCCTCGAAAAATCACGGCGAGGCTCTGCTGTTTTCGATGTGGCATGATCCGCAATTTCGATGCCATGAATGGGTTTTTTCCTAAAAAAAAGTCGGAATTCTGACGCGGTTTTGGCGATCTGCATTTGCACGCTGGTTCAGAGAGATCATAATACCACGTAGGCAAGCAGCGGGGACTTCTTCGCAGATTTCTCGCGATTCCCGCAAAGCAAAGCTTGGTTTTGCATGAGGATTCCGTCATGTCGCATTTTGGCAACATCGTCTTGTTTTTTTTGCCACGGCAGATCATCCCAGGATTCCGGATTTCCTTGGTGCTGGTGCTGGTGTTGATCTCTTGTTCAACCGTTTTAGCACAGGTCAAAGCCAAGCCTGCGGTCGCTACAAAACCGGTGGTCGCGAAACCGGTGGTGGTGAAAGCGGATGAAAAGGGGCGGAAATTTGTGAATCAAATCCCCTTCGATGTTTTCTTTGACGATCCGCTTGGGGTGATCAAAAGTAATAAAACCGCAGTGATTCCTGCAGAGACGCCTGTGGCGCCGAATAGCAATCAGATCATTCCAGCGGGCGGAACGACACCCTCGTTGAATATCACAGCGAAAGAGATCGGTATTCTCTGGGGTGAATTGATTCCGGTCGAGGAACTGCAGAATGAAACCAAGTTGATTCGAAACAACATGACAAAATCGATGGCGAATCAAGGGAGTTACAAATCCAACTTCAAAGAAATTGCCATTGAAGGGGCCGAGATTGCGGCGCTTGCGGGAATTCTTCAATCGCACCCCGATTCGTTGACCTGGAAGGACAAAGCCCACTTTGTCCGCGATTTTGGTGCTCAAATGAATCAAAGCGCCATCGGATTGAGCAAAGAGAACTTTGAAAACACGCGGTCTGCGTTTCAGAAACTTTCCTCGGTGTTGGACGGTTCTGTTCCGAATGATGCGGGAGATGTTCCTCCAAGTCGTCCGTTTCATGAAGCCGCTTCGCGAAAGGGGCTGATGAAGCGGATCGAACGAGCAAAAAACTTTCTGCAACAGGATGTGAACAGTGAGGCCAAGTTCAAGTCATTAGCCGATCAGGCGCGTCGAGAAGCGGCGATTGTCTCGGCGTTGGGGACGGTCATCACCACTGCGGGATACGAATACACCGAAGACGTTGAATACCAGAAGCATGCACGATCATTGATTGATGGTGGCAGAGAGGCTGCTGCGGCACTACAAGACGATACCTACGATCGGTTTAAGCAGGCGGTCGACAAAGTCAACAAGTCCTGTACGGACTGCCATGCGTCGTACGGGAATGGATAATTTTGCGGGGCGGGCCGTCAAGACGCTCTGATGATCGACGGAATCGCACAAATCGACTACCTTTTCCGGGGAGTCCACTCAGGGGCGTCCTTGTATGAATCCGATCCCTCACGTGAATGTTTACTGTGTTCTCGATTCTCGAAAGTTGACAATGAGATCTTCACTCCGATTTTTGCTGCTGACCGTTTCATTGACTGCTGCAGCGCAGGTGACTCACACCAGTCGAGCCGATGTGATCGAGTTAAAAACAGGGCACAAACTTGAGGGGGATGTGCTCAAGCAGCAGGCGGATATCTTGTATGTTGATATTGGAATCGATGTGATCAAAGTTCCGCTGAACCAGATTAAATCGCGAACGGCGGCGAAAGATTCAGCCGTTGTTACGGAACAGGGTCAGAAACATCAGCTCTACCGGACCGCCCAACTTCCCCGTCGTAGTATCAAGGACTTGACCGAGAAATTCGGCGAAGGGGTTGTTCTGGTCCAGACACCGGGAGGACTTGGCTCCGGCTTCATTGTGAACGAAAATGGATTTTGCGTCACGAACTACCATGTGGTAGAAAAAGAGACCCGGATTGCGACCACCATTTTTCATCGTGGGGAAGATGGATCTTTCAACCGCCGCCGGATCGATGATGTGCGGATCGTAGCACTCAATCCCTTTTTTGATCTGGCACTACTGCAGATCCCCGTGCAGAAGGATTTGACGTTTAAGCCAACCTTCCTTGCCGCCGACGATGACCTGCAGGAAGGGGAGGAAGTGTTTGCGATTGGGAATCCTCTCGGGCTGGAACGATCGGTTTCCCAGGGAATTATTGGGACCAAGAATCGCAATTTTCGCGGACAGGTCTATATTCAAACCACAGCAGAAATTAATCCTGGCAACAGTGGTGGTCCGCTGTTCAACGCCAAGGGGGAAGTGATTGGGGTGACGAACATGAAGTTGCTGTTTGCTGAGGGACTTGGGTTTGCCATTCCGACCCCCTATTTAAAGCTGTTCCTCGATAACCACGAGGCGTTTGCATTTGATCGAAACAACCCAAACTCTGGATTCCGCTACCTGGATCCACCACGTCGTAAATCGATCGGTGCGATCAAGGACGAGTGAGGGTGAGCAAATTTGCTGGTTTTGACCGTTGTTGGAATGGGAAAAATTTGCGAAGATAGTTAGGGATGCCGCTCGGCATCGGTGCTCGTGTCATTGTTTGGGGCGGTCACGATTCGAAAACGCTCGTTACCTTTCATGCACAGATCATGTACAGAAATTTCTAAAGGGATTGGACTCACTTATGAATCGACTTTGGCTCCGTTCATCCGCTCTCGTTTTTTGTCTTGTCCACGTTTTTGTGGTGACGACATCGAGTTTTGCTGCCGATAAAGCGGCCGGCGAAGCATGGCTTCCTCGAGAGACGCTTGTTTTCTTTTCGATTGGAAACGTTCCCGAATTCAAGCAAAAATATGACAAAAGCTCGATGGGTGAGCTGTTACGCGAACCCCAGCTGAAACCATTCCTCAGCGACATGGAAAAGAAATTTGACGAAGCGTCGGCGGAAATGGAGAAAGAGGTTGGGGTTTCCCTGATGGAGTTGGTGGGATTACCGCAGGGAGATTTGACCTTTGCACTTGTGGAAAAACCCGCGCAGAAGCTTGCCATTGTGCTGGCTCTCGAATTTGGTGAGAGCAAAGCGACCATGGACAAGCTCTTGAAAAAGATGGATGAAGCGCTCGAAAAAGAGCAGGCCGAGCACACCACGGAAGAGATCAACAAAGTCAACATTCAGATTTACACGTTGAAAAACCCAGAACCGGATAATCCCTTCAAAACCATCACCTACTTCACCACCAACACACATTTTGTCATGAGCACCGAAGTGGAAGCCCTCAAGGATGTGGTTGAACGCTGGGATGGCAACAGTACTGACAATCTCGCGATCAATGATCAGTTCAAGTACATCCAGTCTCAGTGCAAGGTGGAAAGTGGTGATCCGCTGGTCAAATGGTACGTGAACCCGATTGGACTGATCCAGTCTGGTATCTCGATGGCTCAAACCCAGTTTCCACAAGCCGGTATGGCCGCTGGATTTCTCCCCTTGTTTGGCGTCGATGGTTGGAAGGGATGGGGAGGTTCGATGGACCTCGACGAAGGCGAATTTGAAGCCGTTTCAAACTCGTTCGTGTATGCAGACAATCCTCGCGGAGTGCTGGGCCTGTTTCTATTCCCCGCCGATCAACTCGCGCCACCCAAATGGGTTCCTGCTGAGATCGGAACTTACATGGCGGCCAATTGGAGCATCCTTGGTGCTTATACTTCGATCGAAAGCATGGTCGACTCGTTTCAGGGTCGAGGTGCCACCGCCCGCTTTCTGGATTCAGTCGCGGATCAAGGTCCGATGATCCACCCGAAGAAGGACCTGATCGACCACATGGATGGACGAATCCATCTGCTGCAGTCTGAGTTAAAGGAAGCCGGAGAGGGTGCTCCACCGACCCCCCAGGTCCTGGTTGCCTTTGGCCTGAAAGACGCAGAAAAAATGAAGAAGACGTTGGCTCAAGCAGCAAAATCTGGAAATGCCAATCTGGAGACTCGTGAGTTTAATGGAGAAACGATCTACGAATTCGGCTCTCCTGACAATGATCAGCTGATGGCCATGGTTGTGACTGCTGGTCAGTTGGTCGTTACCAACGATACTCCTCTACTGCAAGGGATGATGCGAGGCGAATCGAGTCGAACTTCCCTGGTCGACTCGGACGATTACAAAAAGATTTCGAAATTCTTCCCTTCGAAAACATCAATGCTCTCGTTCCAGCGGAGCGATACGCAGATGAAGACCTATTATGATCTGCTGAAAAATTCGGACTCGAACTGGGAGGGAATTGATGTCTCGAAACTCCCCCCTTTCGAAGTGATTTCGAAGTACCTGCAGCCGAGCGGAGGTTATACGGTTCCTGATAAAAAAGGGGCAAAGTCGGTTAACTTCTCACTCAAACGCAACTGAGTAGTCGATGAATTGAGTACGATTCCGAAAGCCCGAATTTCCGTTCGGGCTTTCGGCGTTGTCTCACCAATGATCGGAGGGACGAGTGAAGCCGGAAACATCGCGATCAGTACCGTCGCGGTTCGTCTTCATCGATGGACTTCGTGGCCTGGCAGCACTCTCGATCGTTCTGTTTCATCTCTGGTGGTATGAGCCCAATCCGACGTCGGCCGTTTCCATTGTGGTCCATCTGCCGGTGATCCAACAACTGTTAAGGTGGTATGAGCCTGATCCGGCAGCGGCAATTTCCCTGACAAATAGCGGCATCGAAGAGGTCATGCTGAAAATCCGGGGAGGAGTGCAGGTTCTACTGGTGATCAGCGGGTTTGTGATCGCTTACACCTTACGGAACACCTGGATGAATCCACGAGAAGTCTTGCTGTTTCTCGGCCGGCGTCTCGTCCGGCTGGTTCCCGCTTACTGGACGACTTTAGGAGTTGTGATTCTGGTCGACATGGTATCCCAACAGATTGGGGGGCTTCCCTCACCATTTGAAGGGGGCGTTTCGCTCGCTCGACTTTCCGCACATCTGACGTTTCTTCAGGATATTTTCGGTCATGAATCGTTCAGCGCGGGGATCTGGACCTTGTGCATTGAAATACAGTTTTATCTGGTCGCGGTGCTCGGCTGGTTGATTGCCCAACGAGCGTTTCGTCGTCCGCAGGTGAATGAACCACGACCATCAGCACGTGCCATTTATTCTGTGTTTGCACCGGTCGCCTTCATTTCCTTGTTCTACTGGCGGGGAATGGACAGCACCGAATCGCTGGTGATTCATTTCCTCTGGATGTTTTTTCTGGGGATGGCAACGTGGTGGACGCTGGATGGAACCATTTCCCTCGTCGCGTTTGGCTTGATTGCTGGTATCGCCACGGTGGAATTGGTCCTTTTTGAAAAGAACCAATTTGAGAATCTGGTGGCACTCAGCACCGCTTTGGCAATTCTGGTGGCTGGTCGCCAGCAAAAACTGGATCAATGGTTGAATTGGCCTTGGCTGCAATACCTCGGGCGGATTTCCTATAGCCTGTACTTGATTCATTTTCCCGTGTGTCATCTGCTCATGTCCGCAGGATGGAAGTTTTGTTCCCATTCACCCACCTTAACCCAGGCCATGGTCATCCTCTCCGGGTCACTGGTCGCCAGTCTGTTTGCGGCTCACGCTTTGTATCAGCTTGTCGAATCCCCCAGTGCCCGCTGGGCGGCACGCATGAAAAATACAAATCTTGTCCTGCCGGTAGGAAAACCGACTCTGATTGCATAAACTGAGGCGAATGGAATGCCTTTCGAGACACAGGCAAAAGGAGTGAGCTGGATGTGTGGAATGCACGCGGAATTGGTTCAAGGGAGACCGGGGATCCAGATCGTAGGCCCCCCACCATCCCGAATTGAATCGGCTGGCGACGAATTCTTGAATTGGCTGTGTGAGTTGGGAATCGACCAGCACGTCGAAATCGGTGTGGATCTGACTAAGGGTCCGCTAATCGCTCAGTTTCAACTTCGCCCTGATTCTGCCGAACATTTGGCACCTGGCTACGATACCACCCGGATCTGCCAGAACTTGCATCTCGACACGCAGAATCACTCGAATGATCTGCTGAAAGAGATTCTGCTGGCGATGCTGATTAGCCCCATCCCGTTCCAATTTCCCAGCGTTGCTGAACTTTTCGCGTCGGTTCGTATGCGGCAACGAATCGTCGAAGGGGCTCGCAAAACCGCTCTGGCGTTTGCCACATCGGAAGCAGAACGCCCTGATGATTACTGGAGTTATACCGAGGAGCAAGGGTTTGTTGTTTTGCCTGGAAAATCATTGATTGAAGCGTTGCGAAAAGCGACCCAGCCCGAACACAGTGGCACGCTCTATTCCTTCTCGTGCTATCGGGCGACCGAGTACGTGATCGCGCTTGCAATGGCTCAAGAGGCCGAGGCTTGTCATCCTGAACTTTTGGAAAAGCTGCAGCGACAGGCCGAGATGCGGGCGATTAAATCAGGAGAGTTTCATCAGGTTTTTTGCCGCGAGTATGGTTCCCGCGCGAACCCGCTTCCACTCCGTTATTTCGTTCCTGGTGATCGAACCTGGTTTCGTAATCCCGACAGCCATTCATCCGATGCATCCGGTTATGAAGGATCGTGGGTTTTTTACCTCGGAGATTGCCTGTTCACAAATTTCTGGAAGCGTGGTCGAACTTTTAGTCTCACCAGTAAATGCCTCGAGATCTATCATTGGAGGGATGGAACATACCGGGATTCTCGAGGTGACTTGCGAATGGATGAATCGATTGTCGAAGCGCAGGTTGAGGCGACTCAGAGGGATCCAGAAAAAGTCAAGCAGATTCTCGAACGGATGCAACGACTGTATGATCCGGCGGGTGTTTATGCAGAGGGGGGGTGTATCGACATTTCACGCGAATACCCTCGCTGGATTTGTCGTGGGACGACAGACATTATCCTTCCAGATGTCCCTTGATTAGTGAAAACCGAAATGCTGTTAATCGCCTGAATTCCCCTTGCAAAGAAGACTTTTCATGAATCAACGATTTTTTGCTCTGCTGATTGTTTTCTCTCTCTTTGCCGGAAACGCACCTGCAGCGGAACCAGAAAAAGAGAATTTCCTTCCGCTTTTTGACGGTAAATCGTTAGAGGGTTGGGAAAAAGTGGGTAATGAAGCGAGTCTCTGGGAAGTCAAAGAGGGAGCGATTTGTGGCTCTGGCCCGGCATCAATGCTGGTTTGTACCCAGGGGCCTTACAAAAACTTTCGCTACCGTGCGGAAATCAAGATCAATGATGGTGGAAACTCGGGAATGTATTTCCGTACCACGCGAAAACCGGTTTTCAGTGACGGCTACGAAGCCCAAATTGACAGCACCCACAAGGACCCAATCCGCACGGGATCGATCTATAACTTCTGCCATGTCTACAAACGACTGGTCGAACCCGATATGTGGTTCAAATATGAACTTCAGGTGCGCGATGATGTCTGGCGCGGCAAGCCTGTTACCAAGATCAAAGTCACTGTGAATGGAGAAGAACTTTATGAATACCATGACTTTGCCCTCAGCTGGAAGGATGGTTATTTTGCGTTTCAGCAACATGACCCTGGCAGCAAAGTGGCGATTCGTAAAGTCGAAGTAATGGTCCTGGAAGAAACGCCTGCCAAATGACGAGTCCACCAGCGAAATCCGATGCTCTGCGGGAAACGGCACCTGGGCCTGTTCTTGTGCGACACGAAGGGGGTGCCCCGCGCGAGCGAAGTGCGTGCGGCTGGCGGGACCGGCTGATCAGTCGCGAAGATGCCGAGCAATCCCCGGCAGCCTGGGCGCACGCGGTCGATATCGATGGCGCGCGGCCACACTTTCACAAGCGTTCGACCGAACTGTATTACGTTCTGGCCGGAGCGGGAACGGTGACCGTGGGGGGGATTGAACATCCCGTCCAAACCGGGACCATCGTTCATATTCCCGCCGGGGTGATTCATTCCGCCTCGGGGCGGATGCGGGTATTGGTTATTGGGATTCCGGACATTGCGGACGATGATTATTTTGAAGTCGCAATCGCCTGATCGTGGCATCCATCACGTCGGGATGCTGCTTCAAGCGAACGCGAACGACGTTGACTCAATGCTTTTGCAATTTTTTCCGGGCAAACTTTTGCAATCGCTTTCCATCGACTTCGGCAACAAACAGGTTTCCGTCTGCGTCAAAAGCAAGCATGTGGGGCATTTGAAATTCACCCACGCCATCCCCTTCCTTTCCCCATCGCTTACGGACTTTTCCTTTTTCATCCAGTAGCAGGATCTGTCCCGCCCGTCCATCCGCGACGAAGAGTTGGCCATCAGGGTCGAATGCCATTCCGTAGGGAGCAAACCCCTTCCAGGTCGCCTTCCATTTTCCATCACGATCGAAGACCTGAATCCGATTGTTTTCGCGATCTCCGACAAAAACTCGCCCCTCGCCATCGACAACAATCGAATGTGGCAAGCGAAATTGGCTACGCTCGACCCCTGCAGTCCCCCACGTTAACAGCAGTTGGCCTTCCTGATTGAATTTCATCACACGACTATTTCCATAACCATCAGCAATATAGACTTCGTTGTCGGGCCCAAATGCAATGTCCGTCGGTTCGTCAAACTGA
>JBIKZJ010000506.1:0-4384 GCA_044354755.1 Schlesneria sp.
CCCACCCCTGCCACACCGGTCCCGAGCACCAGCAGTGGTTTTCCGGTCGGATCGAACTTGTAGACACGACTCGAGCCAACATCGGTCACCCAGACGTTATCGTCTTTGTCGACCCGGAGTCCATGCGCCGTTTTGATCAGCTCATCACCCCAAGAGCGCAGCAGTTTTCCTTGAGCATTAAAGCAGAGAATTGGTCTTGGGCCGCGATGAAACAGGTAGAGCTCCCCTTTTTGATTCACCGCAACCGCAGAGCACTCGGCTAATCCAAATTCGTGGGGGAGTTGCAGGAATTGGCGTTGCGGAACCAGCGAAAAATCCAAATCACGTGATGGTTTGGTGTCGGCAGCAAAACCGAACTGACAAATACCCAAACAGCACAGAACCAGACAACTCTTCAATCGCGACTGGCAGAGGAACATGTGAATTTCCCGAAGTGAATTTTCCGTTCAGATCATCATGCATCCCAAGCCCTTACGTGTACAGGGTTCTGTGGAAAATCGGGGGGAACGCGTCACCTGCCGACGGCGTTTCCCCGGTGTCGGCTTTCCAAACCGGAGGAAACGGGAACGTTTTCATCCAGGGCGGTCAGTAAGCGTTTCTGACAGAACTTGTTATTATCTTCCCATGAACAATCCGCCCCCCGCAGACATGTCGCGCGACGAACTGGCCTTAAAGTATCTCGATTCGCTCCCGTACGTCCCCTACCCTGTCCAGGAAGAGGCGCTGCTGGCTTGGTTCGAGTCGACTCAGGGGGTGATGGTTTGTGCCCCCACCGGTACCGGAAAAACCCTGATTGCCGAAGCGGCAGCCTTCGAAGCCCTGCATACGGGCAAGACGATTTACTACACCACACCGCTCATTGCTCTCACCGATCAAAAGTTTACCGAACTGCAGAATTCGGCCGAGCGGTGGGGGTTTCGTCGCGATCAAGTCGGATTGGTGACCGGGAACCGTCGAGTCAATCCGCAGGCAAACGTACTGGTGGTGGTGGCCGAAATTTTGCTGAACCGGCTACTGACATCGCACTGGTCGGCCCATGAAGAGGCGGCGGCGGAAAAAGTGCGACAGGTTGCCGCCGAGCATCTGAAAACCGAATCTGCGAAGGATCACGCGGGAAGTCTGCATTCGTATAATGACCTGATCGGTTGGGACGACGAACTGGTGGAAGAGTTGGCCGAAGAGGCTAGCAGTTCCGCAAGTTCCGCCAGTGCTCCCACTCCCCTGGCACTGGATTTCGATCGCGTCTCGGCTGTGGTGATGGATGAATTTCATAATTTTTCGGATTTGGAACGAGGGATCGTCTGGGAGTTCTCGCTGGCTCTGCTGCCGAAGCATATTCGGTTGTTGCTATTGTCGGCCACGATCGGTAATTCGGTCAAGTTCGTGTCGTGGTGCCGCAAGACCCACGACCGATCGCTGGAATTGGTGCAAAGTACGGATCGCCGGATCCCGCTGCAATTTCACTGGATCGGTGACAGTTATTTAACGGATCATCTCGAAGACATGGCAGCGGGTGATGAGAGTCAACGCAAGACACCGGCACTCGTCTTCTGCTTCAATCGCGATGAATGCTGGAACGTTGCCGAAGAACTGAAGGGGAAAGCGATGCTGGCCAGCGGTCAGCAGAAAAAATTGATCGCAGCACTCGAAAAATTCGAGTGGGTCAAAGGGGTGGGGCCTAAGTTAAAACAACTGTTGATGCGCGGAGTCGGTGTGCATCATGCTGGGTTGCTGCCGAAATACAAACGGATCGTCGAAGACCTGTTTCAGCAAAAGCTGCTGACGATCTGTGTTTGTACGGAAACTTTGGCGGCAGGAATCAATCTGCCGGCCCGGTCGGTGGTCCTGCCGTCGCTGATGAAGGGGAAACCTGGGGATTTGAAGCTGATTGACCCCAGCTCGGCACATCAGATTTTTGGGCGAGCCGGGCGGCCACAGTACGACACCGAGGGGCACGTTTATGCCCTCGCACACGAAGACGATGTGCGGATTTTACGTTGGCGCGAACAATACGATTCAATCCCCGAAGATACGAAGGATTTTGGATTGCTGCGTGCCAAGAAGGCCTTGAAGAAAAAGATGCCGACACGGAATCCCAACCGGCAATATTGGAACGATCAGCAGTTTGAAAAACTGCGGTTTGCCACCCCCGGAGACCTGGCCAGCCGCGGTCCGCTCCCCTGGCGGTTGCTCGCGTACATGTTGCAGTTGTCACCGGAGGTCGATCGCCTGCGGCGACTGGTCCAGAAACGACTGATGGAACCCAAGCAACTCGACGCCAGCGAACGGCACCTGGAAAGAATGCTGATTTCGCTGCATGCCGGGGATTTTATTAAACTGACTCCCGAGCCCCCGGCCCCTCCCAGTCTGACAAATCCAGGCTCGGCCGCAGCAACTACCGTGGCGGTCCCTGCGGAAGTCGAGTCCAAAAAACCAACGTGGTTATCGAAGCACTTGCAAAAGGAGGTCGACAAGAAGCTGGAAGAAAAAACCGGCAAGAAAGTCGATCATGCTGCTGAAGAGCGGGAGCGAAACCGTTATCGCCCGATACTGGCCGAACCGACCGAGCGATTAGAGCAATTGTTTGCCTTTCGCAGTGTCAATCCGATCTATGGAATGTTTCTTTTAGAGCATCTGGGCTTGGCCGACTGGACCGAGCGGATGTTGATTTTTGAAAGCGTACTGGAACTTCCGCGTGCACTGGTCAGGCATGTTCGCGTCCCCCCCCCGTTCCGTCTGCCACCCGGTCCGCTGGCCCTCGAACGACTGGATATGGAAATCGTCCAGCGGGGATTGATTCCGGCGAGTGATCTTTATCCGGAATTTGACCCCTCGGTCCCACCGGAAGAGCGGAAATATGCACCGGCACTGGCAGATAAGTTGCGGATGCTATTCGACTCGGAATACCCCGATGTAACCGATGTCCTGGTTCAACCAGTGATGGTGGCGGCTGAGCTCTTGCTGAACTGGAATGGAAATTTCTTCAATTTTGTTTCGAGTCGTGACCTGGCACGGCAGGAGGGGCTGATCTTCCGACATTTGCTGCGCATGGTGCTGCTATTGGATGAATTCCGGCAGGTGACTCCGGTCGGGGTTGATCCTGTGGTCTGGCAGGCTGAGCTGCAGGAAACCGCAGATCGACTGACCGCTTGTTGCCGGACGGTCGATCCCGGTTGGACGGATTCGATGCTGACACAGCAAAATAATGCGGACTTCATCGAACGATAGGGGGCCGGGACCGGGCTTGGAAAAAAAGGGATTTGGTTATAATACCGTATAAGGGTGCTGATTATCCCCTGATGGGGAAGCCGACTGTGGTCAAGGTTTCAGGCCAATCACGTTGTCCGGGGGGGAGTTGTGGCCTGGTTCGAAGACGGGCAAAATGAATGGGTTGGGTGGTTTGGTCTGTTTCTTTTGTGTTAGCCGGAGTCATCAATGCGGGTCGGTATTTTTGGAGGAACGTTTGATCCGATTCACGTGGGACACTTGGTGTTGGCCGAGCAGTGTCGCGAGCAAGCTCAGCTGGACGAAATCTGGTTTGTTCCCGCCGCAGAGCCTCCGCATAAATTAACGAAGAGGATTAGTCCCGCAAAATCACGGTGTGCGATGATTGAATTTGCCATTGCTGGAAACTCGTCCTTCCGTTTGAACACGATTGAACTGGATCGCTCAGGACCCTCGTTCACGGTCACAACATTGGAACAGTTGCACTCGCAGAATCCCTCGCAGGAACTGTTTCTGCTGATCGGGGCTGATTCGTTGCGAGATCTGCCGCAATGGAAAAACCCGGCACGAATCCTGGAACTGGCCACGATTCTGGCCGTCAATCGGGGGGAGCGAGCCCTTCCTGATCGGACCGAACTGCGAAATCTGGTCGGATCGAGTGTCGATGAGCGGATCGGTGTCGTCAACATGCCGGGGATCGATTTTTCGTCCACAGACATTCGTGGCCGAATTCATGACCAGCACAGTATCCGTTACCTCGTGCCACGCGCTGTCGAGATGTACATTCATCAGCACAAACTTTACCTTTCCTCCGAGTCACCGCCATAATTGTCGAATAATTGTTGAGAGGAAGGGACCGATCAAAGTCTCGAAGCGTGACTTCTCTACAACGAAATTGGCTGTGCGATTGCGTTTGCGAGGTGCTGTCCGTTTGCGGGATACGGCTTCAAATGATCTCAGCCCCGAGGGGACGAAAACCAGGTTCGAATTGGCTTGTCATCATCCTGCGAGAGGAGTTTCTGAATGAGTTACGGTGATTCGCGTTACGACCGACGTTACGCGTCAGGGAATCAAATTGGAATTGGCCTGCTCATTCGCATGATTCCGATTCTCATCGGGGTTTGCACGGTCGGATTGACGATGGTGCGCGGGTGTCAGC
>JBIKZJ010000081.1:0-17775 GCA_044354755.1 Schlesneria sp.
ATACTCGTATCAATAAGTTTATGCCGGAAGTGTGCAGATAATGGGTAGAATAAAAGGGGGAAAGTCAAATAAATGAGAATTTGCTGTCGCCCAGTGACTTTTCAGTCGAACGACCGAAACGAGTCTTAATCCTTTGGTTTCTCCGCCGGCTCAGGGGACGACAGTTTTGAAGATTTCTTCCAAACGTTTGGATGTTTGGTCTTACGGCACGGTCGTTTGTTTGTAAAATCACTCAATCGTGAGGATCAAGGGAGGTAGGTGGCGTTATGGATCAGCAAACACGGGGACAGGCACAATTTTCCCGGCAAAACGAACGTCGAATGGTTTGAGCGATTTGGCGGAGCTTCACTTTGTCGCGGAAAAAACGAGCCAGTCCCCGAGCAGTGGAGCGGCGACAGGGGACGGGATCCCCCTGACGATTGATCGTCATTGATCATTAGGAACGGATTGACTTCCTCAATCGGTCTGTTGTTCAAGAGAAATCTCGGAGGGATTGGCCACGGACTGGCCAATTGGCCAGCCGCTTGGCCAGCCCCATGTCCCTCAATCATTGGGGTTTAGGGTTTTGTGGACAGGACTGGCCCGGCCGGCCAAGGTGGCACTAATTCGGAGTCCTCAGTGAAGGAGTGCATTTTGTCTTTCAGGTATCTACTGGTGACGCGAGACGTGCGGAAAAGGAGAGACGTCCAATCAACGTCAATCAGTCGTGCAAAGAAAACGTGACATTTAACATTTGACGCTGAGATTGTCAGACCAAGTAATAAATCGCAAAAACAAAGGTGCCGAACAGCGTGTTCAACACTGACGGCGAGTAAGCCGCCGGTTCATTGTGAAGGCGTATAAGGGAATAAGTCCAATTATTGGGAACAAACTGCGGGCATTTAAAATACGAGTGTCCCTGGATTTTCTCATCCCCCGTTGGAGACTCAATAATCCTCCACCGACCCCGACCCCGCGGTGTTTGAACCAAACACCATGGCGGGAGGGGGGATACGGATTGGGCTCGTTGGTCGCGTTAGGGGGTCAGTCGTTGCCCCAGGCCGATGCTTAGTCGAAGGAGGGTGACGGTGGCTCAGAGGGTGGGTTTGAACTTGTTACTGCGGTCTGGCGAGCGGGTAGCATAACCGAAGGCTTCGCCGACACACCAAGCGGCTTGGGCAACCGCGATCAATGGAAACCCAACGAGAAAATCCTTGAGCCGGGCGCCGTTCAGGCAGTGTCGTCCAATCGCAACCAGGGCCGAACAGAGAGCCAAGGGGCAGAACCCGATCCTCAGCCACCTCTGGGGCCGGGACCACTGTTCGAACTCGGCCCTGACCCGGCCGTATTCGAGCCCGCGCTGGAATCGTTCGTATAAAAATCTCTGATGGTATCGCTCATCCTGATCGAAGACAATTGCCTTTGGTTCATACCACGGAGTGAAACCGGCTGCGCGGGCCTCCCAACTGAACAACGCGTCGCCACAGAAAATCGAACCGTCGAACCCATCCACCGCATCGAACACCTTGCGCGAAACCAACAGGTTGCCGGTGGCGGCCAGGCTGATCGGCCCGGCACGCTCACCCCGCTGGTAGGGGGAGTACTTCAACACATAGATCCCTCGAGAAACAACCGCCTCGGCCCGGGAGTCGATGCAGCCCCCAATGATCTCATGCCCCGCAGCATGGGTGGAGACCAATTCCGCCAGCCAGTGGGGGTCGGCCTGGCAATCAGCATCCGTAAAGGCAAACAGTTCGCTGCGGGCGAGCGAGACGCCGACATTCCGCGCCGCGTGCGGAAAGAGGCGGTGCGGGCTCTGAAAAAAATAGACGTTTTTAAAGAGCGACGCGACCTCGGCCGTGCGTGTTTCTGGAGAACTATTGACCACGATAATTTCAAAATCGCGAAAGGTCTGCTGGTTCAGCGATTCGAGGCAGCCCGACAGGAAATCGGCCGAGTTGTATGCTGCGACAATGACGGAAACCAATGGGGGGGCGTGGTTCATGGGTGGGTGTTGTCTACGAGTGTCGGGGAGGCGCTGTCAGAAAAAAGCAGGTGCCGCTCGGCGGGATCCAAGAGCCCCACGCGGTTGCACTCGTAACGGGCGTAGATGGTGGCGCTGTTTCCTTTCCCACACGCAATGCCCACCGCCTCGCCCACAGCATAACCGAACGTCAGCAGGCACGAGGTGGCCAACGTGGCGAGCGTTTGCAGAGGGGCACGGCGATCGATCAGGATGGGGGCGCAGCGCACCATCTTGAGCAGAGCCACTAACGGAAAGAGTACCACGCGCGGCAGGCGTGATTCCCAGCCCCATTGGCAATACTTGACTCGTTCAGCACCGAAGATGCGGCCACCGTGAAAGGCGTGCTCCACAGCGGGTGCAAGGCGACTCATGTTGACGTGCCACAGTCCGGTGTGGTGACAGTGGACGAAACGGGCGCACGGATTGTTCCGGCGGATTTCCGCCTGCAGCAGCCCTTCCGCCTGCATCAACCCCACCTCGCGGGCAGCGGCGACAAACGCCGCGCGCCTGTACGTGGTGTTGTGCCAGGGGAGCCGTTCGCAGTTCTCGGTGCGGGGTGGATGAGGGACTGGTCGCAGCATCACATGAGTTAACAGAAATTGTGCTCGGCTGACAGCAGAACCTGGATTCGGATTGTGCATGACAGGTGCCGCAGCGAGGATTTCCGCCGACGAATCGAACACCCCCAAAAGTTCCTCCACGAAGTTGGACTCGGGGAACGAATGGTCTTCGGTGATGGTCATGATCTCGGCCGCCGCTTCCGTCGCCGCGAACACACGGGAACTGGCCAGATCGGGTCCCGCATGCAGCAGAAATCGGGGATTCACCAACGTCCCACGAGACACTACGTAGCGTTCAATTTCCTGCAGCAGCGCAGGCGAGTCGGTGGTCAGCATCAGATCGATGCGGTCTGCGGCAGTTTGGGCAAGTAGGCAATCCAGGGTCTTATGAACATTGCTGAAACCTCCTCGAACAACGAAGACGACAGCCATGCGGGACGGTGGTGCGGCCTCATCGGCGTCGGGGGAGTTTGCTCTCATGGGATGGATCGTCGCAGGTCGTCTTTCGTTTGTCGATTGAATCCATCCTCCGTCTGGAGAATTGTCGCATGTTCCCTGTGTTGCGCCTGGGACAGGTACTGACCCTCTATCGATCAAATAACAGTCAAAAGCCGTATCGCTACGGCTTTTGACACTCATTCTTGATCGAAATCAACTTCTTACTTTGACAATCGTCTTACTTCGGCAAACGGTCGGTGCGGACGACCGGCAGATCCCCTTGCAGTGCCTGCATATACGAAACCAGGTCTTCCTTTTCCTGTGCGGTCAGATTGAGCTTCTTCATCTTGTCGCTCAGGTAAGGATTGGGATGGCCCCCTTTGTCGTACCATTCGACCACTTCGGTCAGGGTCTTCAGGCTGCCATCGTGCATGTAGGGACCAGTTTGCGAGATATTACGGACGGTGGGTGTTTTAAATGCACCGCGATCTTTGTCCTGCTTCGTCTGGTCAAAGCGACCCAGGTCTGGATTTTCTTTTTCCATCCCGATCCCGATGTTGTGGTACTTTTCATCGCTGAAATTGGCACCGGCATGGCAGGCGGTGCAGTTTGCCTTGCCGAAGAACAATTCGCGACCACGAATGGCCGAAGGGGAAATCGGATGCGCGTCGCTGGCTCGTTTGAGTTTCCAGTATTGGTTGTACGAATCGAGGTCTTCGGTCTTAAAGTTGTCCATATCCTTTAAGTCATCGCTAAAGGATTTTTCAAAGTTCATCAGCGGTTCGTAGTAGTCGGCGGGAGAAGGTCCCGTGACGATCGCGCGTTCAAACGTGGCGATGGCCTGGGCAACCGTATCAATCGTGATCCCCTTGCCGGGGAAAACTTTGTCGAATTCCAATCGATAACCTTCGATTCCCTTGAGCGTCTTCACAGCCGCTTCATGGGTGTTCCCCATTTCAATCGGATTGGCGATGGGACCTTTGGCCTGATCTTCCAACGTGGCAGCACGTCCATCCCAGAACTGCACCGAACTCAGAATCCGGTTAAAGCTGGTCGGGGAGTTTCGTCCCCCCTTCTGTCCGCCGACCCCCACACCAAAAGTCGTATTCCGTCCGTAACCATCTTCCGGGTGATGGCAACTGGCGCAACTGACCGTATTGCTCGAAGAAAGCCGGGTATCAAAAAACAATTGGCGACCAAGTTCGATTTTGGCTCGCGTGATCGGATTCTCTTTGGGGATGAAAACATTATTGGCACCGAGTGCCAGTCCGACTGGAAGCACAACCTCGAGTGGTTGATGAATCGCGGTGTTACCCAGCCAACTCTTGATTTGTTCATTCGTAAGTTCACCGCGACCGGGAACCCCGGCGGTCAATTCTGGTGATCCCAGCACTACGGTTGGGACCACGTTTGGCCGGGCCGCATCTTGCCCCTCTGCGATCGTGGCCAATGCCACAAACACCAATGACCATGTTGGATATTTCATCTCTTTCTCTTCCTTCACAATGCAATCTTCACAATGCAATTATCACACCTGTGCGAAACAGTGTCTGTTCACACGCCATCCAGGAGTATTGTAGCCGGAACGTCAAAAAACTTCTTCGAAGAGTATTGGCGAGATCGCTCGAAAAGTCCAAGGTGAACGACCAGAGAAACCACGAGATTTGATTTTCCCACTGGGAAATATCAAACTTGGGAAAATCAAACGCGCCCCCTCTACCCACCCGCGAATAGCGTTCAGACTCGTTGATGGATACGATCAAGTCAGCGGCGGCATGCCGTCAAAACCCGAGGATCGAGACCCGAGGATCGATGAAGCATGAAATTTTCAACGTGGTTTCCCGTTCTGCTTGTTTGCCTGATCTGTTCATCAGCGATCTTGTCGCCAGCGGCCTGCTCGTCAGTGGTTTTTGCTGCGGAAGTCAGAACGATTGCAGGAAAGGGGGTCGACGAGTACTCCGGCGATGGCGGTCCCGCGATTCTGGGGGGATTGGGCCAGCCGTTCGGCCTGGAAATTGGACCAGATGGAATGCTCTATTTTTGCGAGTTCTCCAATCACATCGTCAGACGACTCGATCTGAAAACCCAAATCCTTTCCACGGTTGCTGGAACCGGACGCCAGCCCGGTTACGCCGGCGACGATGGCCCCGCGACCAAAGCCTTGATGCACGAACCGCATGAATTGCGGTTCGATCGGGCCGGAAATCTGTTCATCTCTGACACCGCCTCACACGCGATTCGCCGGGTCGATGCCCAGACCGGAATGATCTCAACCGTGGCGGGGACCGGCCAGTCCGGTTTTGCCGGTGATGGTGGTCCCGCGAAAAAAGGTTTGCTTGATCTCCCTATTGCGGTGGTCCTGGATGGCGAAGCGGGACTCTTCATCTGCGACATTAAAAACCAGCGAATCCGCTATGTCGAGACGGCGACGGGACAGATTTCGACCTTTGCCGGGACCAAAGAACGGATGGGGATTACCGAGGGACAACCGCTCGCCGGTACATACCTGCACGGGCCACGCTCGATCGCTCTGACCGCCAAACGGGATCTGGTGGTTGTGCTGCGTGAAGGGAGTGCGATCTATCGGATTGATCGATCACTGCAAACGGTGCATCATGTTGCCGGCACGGGGAAGCCCGGCTTTTCTGGTGATCAGGGGGATGCCAAGCTGGCTCAACTTTCAGGCCCCAAGGGAATTGCCGTGGACCACGACGGCAATATTTTGATTTGTGACACAGAAAACCACGTCATCCGGATCATTCATCAGGGGACAGGAAAAATCGAAACCCTGATCGGGGATGGGAAAGCGGGTGATGGCCCAGATGGCGACCCTCGCCAGTGTCGCCTCAATCGCCCTCACGGAATCTATGTGGCACCGGGTGGCGAAATCTACATCGGCGACAGTAGCAACCACAAAGTCCGCAAGTGGATTCGCTGATCCGGTACCGGGCGATCACGCGTACTGGGCGATCACGTGAAACAAGAGAAAAACCCATGGAAACATCGCGCAAATCGATGCGTTGGCCGCGATAGGAAAGGATCGTTTTTTGAGTTACGCAGATCGAATCATCCGCTTGCTCCTGATACTTCTGGTCCTCTTGGCGATGCCGTCAACTAACCGCGCCGCAGAGTCGCAACAGGCCGGTCCCCTGCCAACAGGGACGTCCAACACGGCCATCGAGGCCGCTGAATTCCTGGGAAACTTGGCGGAAGGGCGGTTTCGGTTCGCACCAAATTCAGCGAATTTACCCGGATCACGGATCGAACTCCCCCGACGGCCGCGCGTCTCACACTCACATCGCCCGCTGCAACAGGTGTTGCTCATCGGGGGAGACCGATTTGTCGGTGAATGCCTCGACTGGGGAACTTCGTTCGCCCAATTTCAACGGACCACGGGACAAAAGATCCTGATTCCGGTCTTGGCCATTTCTGCGATCTCGAATCCCCCCGGTGAAATCGACGTGGTCGCCGAATCCTTCGAGCTCGACTCGTCGGCACTGATGGCCGATCTGAGAGAAAAAATGCTCGATCAGACGCAAGCAACAACGGGCAAATCCTCGCTCCGGATCGATTCCGCGTCTCCCGGATATCGGCAAATCATTGAATCCCCCCTGGAATCGGCACGAATTGAATTCTCATTCCAGGTTTTCAATAACGATCCGGGGTCGCGCTGTGGCGAGTGGCAGATCGAATGGGGTGACGCCGAGCCGATGAACTTGCCACTCGTCGTCCGAATTCACGCCGACCGATCGATATCCGTCTCGGATTTGAGTCAGCGAACAGCGATCGATGCCGCACAGCCGAAGCTGCCCCTCTCCGCTGGTTGGCATTCGTTGATTGCGCTGATTGAACCGGAACGAACCCGAATCATCGTGGACGAAACTCTGCTGAGCACGCGTCAGACCCCCAAGTCCGGCTTGAAGGGGATCCGGTTTCTTCCGCCACGACCCAATTCCCCGAATCAGATTTGGATTGATGGGCTGCAGATTCGCAAGCTTTTGATCCCAATAAAGGACGAGCGAACACCGGTCACCTTCAGTGATCAAGACGTGCTGGTCACCGAAACCGGTGATGAGCTGTTCGGTCGCATACGAGGGTTTACAGCAACCGCTGTCACCCTCGAAGCGATTGGCAAGACGCGGACGATACCACTCACACGCTTGACCGCGTTGCACTGGTCTCAGACCACAAAGCCTGTATCTCAGCAGGGGATACCAAAATCCGGGGTGGTGGCGCGGATCGAAATGCAGCCCTTCGTCGATCGACCCGCTCTTCAACCCGACGTCTGGACGGTCACCATCCTTGCTGTCGATGCCAAGCAATTGACGGTCCAGCACCCACTGATCGGGGAAATGAAATTTCCCTGGTCCGAGGTCTCACGCATCGATCCCTTGTTTTTTGGCCAGACCGTTTTGGCGGATGCCCGTCGATTCCATCTAGGTGATTCCATTCGAGCCGATTTCCATCAGCAAGCACCGAACGGAACGACGGTTACCGGGACCTGTGATCTGGTCACCATTCCAACCGGTCAATCCTGGTTTTCGCTCGATGTTGCCGAAATCGAAGCGGCTGGCCCAGATGCCCCCCCCGCCAGCCCCTTTCTCGCAGACCTTCGGGCCGGAAACCTGTTGACCGAAGTCTTTATTAACGAGCGACGAATTGGCAATCTCAACGAGCAACTCCGCTTCAGGCCGTCACTCCAAAACCCCGATCGGATTCGCCTGGCGATTCCACGAACACTCTTGCGATTAGGAAAAAACACTTTCGGATTGCGGCAGCTTCCGCTCAAAA
The DNA here is from genome assembly GCA_044354755.1 of Schlesneria sp. Lineage (GTDB taxonomy): Bacteria > Planctomycetota > Planctomycetia > Planctomycetales > Planctomycetaceae > Schlesneria. The sequence continues at coordinate 7,795 of JBIKZJ010000081.1, forward strand.
AAGAGGGGCGAGAATTTGATGAAGGAGAAATCGGCAATATTCGCTTCGACTTCGAGCAGGATAAAAAATGGTTGAACGACAAACCGAGTCCGCGGGAGTGAAAATTCAGTTTTCAGTTTTCAGTTTTCAGTTTTCAGTTTTCAGAAGCTGGCTATTTCTCCTATTCCTATTCGCGATTCAGGTGATTCGTTACAGATTCAGGAGGGTTTGAAAACGGCAACCGGACAAACCCGCCGCTCGCTTCACCCTGGAAATGCCGGGCAGAGAATCGGAACGCAAGGACGCCAAGCCGCAGGGACGCAAGGAAAACAAAACGCGAATTCTTTTTTGTCTTTCGCTCTGCATTGCGTCTCTGCGGCTTGGCGTCCTTGCGTTTTCTATCCCTGTTCATTCCATGCGACCCTATGGTCGGCCCAAGTCAGGTGTGATGATTGCGGAAAAGCCGATTTGCCTAATCATCGACCAAAACACCGTATTGAACCGACGGTCCCATTTCCAAAATCGGTTTTCAGGCTATAAGATCGCCAAACAAGGGATTCAACACAGATTGTGAGTACGGTTCTTCCTGAGATCGATCGACTCCCCGGTCCGTTATGGCGAATTCCCCTCTTCCCTCCTCTTTTATCGTTGGATGCTTCAAATGCAGCTGAATCGCCTGGACGAGCTTCTCGCTTTGTTTTCCCGACATCGCATCGCTGTGCTCGGCGATTTCTTTCTCGACAAGTATCTGGAAGTCGCTCCCGAATTGGCGGAGCCCAGCCTCGAAACAGGACGAGTCGCCCATCAAGTGCTCGCAGTCCGCCGCTATCCGGGTGCGGCCGGAACCGTGGTTAATAACCTCGCCGCGTTGGGGGCTGGCGAACTGCATGCGATTGGTGCCGTTGGGGACGATGGCGAAGCCTTCGATCTCTGTCAGGGCTTGAATCGGATCGGCTGCTCGACCACAGGACTGCTCCGCTGTCCGGAACTGTTAACTCCGACGTATCTCAAGCCACACGACCAGCACGTCGCCGGGTTGGCAGGCGAACATTCCCGTTACGACACGAAAAATCGTGTGCCGACGCCGCAAGCAATCGTCGATCGCGTCGCCATCGAACTCGAACGAGTCCTCCCTCAGGTTGACGCCTTGCTGATCATGGATCAGGTCGAAATGCCCGAATGCGGCGTCGTGACCTCAACGCTGCGTGACCGTGTCGCTAAATTGGCCTGGCGATTCAATAAAGTGATCTTCTGGGCCGACAGCCGCCGCTTCATACGCTCATTTCGCAATACGATGATCAAGGCCAATCAGTTCGAAGCGGTCCATCGACTGAATCCCGCAGTCGGAGAAGAGATTTCCCAAGACGAGTTGCGCCAGCTCATCCCGCAGCTGCGAGAACAAAACCAAGCCCCTGTTTTCGTCACCTGTGGCGATCGAGGGATTCTGGTGAGTGACCCGGCCGTGACGCTGGTCCCCGGCGTGAAAGTGACTGGCCCGATTGACCCGACGGGGGCCGGCGATAGTGCTTCGGCCGGAGCAGTGATGTCCCTGTGCAGTGGAGCTACTGCCGCCGAAGCAGCCTTGGTTGCGAATCTGGTCGCCTCGATCACCGTGCAGCAACTGGGAACGACCGGCTCAGCGACCCCCGATCAGGTTCGAGGAGCCCTGGCAATCTGGCACGCGCAGCATTTGCACTGAGGCCGCATTCGCACTGAAATCAGGCGAAAACATCTATCAGGCAAAAACAACCCATACACGTACGAGCTATTTCAACGGGAAACCGGGTCTGAGGTCAGATCGGGTTGTGGCGCGTGCGGGTAATCGGCCGGCTGATAGCGAATCGCCAATTCTGGTGTCAGCAGTTTTTCCTGCTGCTGCACGCGGGAGGTGAGGGCGCGATCCAGGATTCCACTGGTGAGCAATGTTCGCTCAATCGGATAGCTGGGACGGCCCGTATGGATCATCCGTTCAATCCCTTTTAAGAGATACGCAAAGTGGGGATGTCGGGGCTCGGTCCGCTCTTCAAATCGAGTGGCGAGTAAACGGCTTTCCCCCTTCAGTTTCACCGCGAACGCAGATCCGGTGGCAAAACCTGGCAGCATGAACACCGCACCTTGCAGGCCATCGATGTACTGGAACAGGAACAACGCGGCATCGGGGCTTTTTCGAACTTGCTCGGGTTGAGTGGCGACCAGTCCCAATGCCGCTTGGAAAACTTCGTTGGAAACGACGCCGTCATCGACCACCTTCCACATCGCATCCCCCTGCAGAAACTGGACCGATTTCACGCCGGTTTCGGCACCCGTTCGTCGTTCAACCATGCATTGGTAGCATTCGAGTGCATGCGATCCATAGATATCCAGCCCTGAATATCCAATCCCGACCGCCGCTTCAATGACGCAGTTCCGCGGCAGGGTCAGGTCAGGGGTGCGATACGTCACAGCGAGGGACGACCCCGCCATGAAGGGGACTTTCTGCTCTTTGGCTCGATCGTACATCCAGATCGCATCTGACCAGACCGGGCCAAGATGTTTATCATTAAATACCGGAACCACCCGGTCGTACTTCCGAAATGTGTCCGTAATTTCCTCGAAGAAACGTCGACGCGGATACAAGTGCTGCTCTTTGTCGTTATAGGGATATTCGCCATGCTCACCGATGCTGATGACTCCATCCACAGGAATCCGCGTCCCCCCGACCGTGATCGCTTTTTCAATCGTATCGAAGATCGGCACGTTGTATTTTTTCGCGAGGGATCGGGCGAGATCCCGATCGGTGAATTGCTCGACATACATCGAAGAGAGCGTTAACAACGGCCCGACACCCCCATCCTGTTTCCATCCTTCCAGGATTTTCCCGATCAGCACATCGGCATGCAGACCTTTTTCATAAGCGGTCAAAATTGCCGCCACCGCCTTGGGTTTGCGAGGTTCCGCCGCGGCAAGTGGTGAGGTGACACCGGCCCAGGTCGCTGCAGCCACCGCAGTACCAGCCAGCCAGTCTCGTCGAGTCAGTTCCAGGTTTGGATTCAAGGGATATTCCTTTGGGTAAGTCGATTGCGTCGTGATGGAATAGATTATTGTGAGTACGATCCCCGCAAGTCCCCGACGGTGAAATCCGCCAGGAAATCAGGGCGATTCCTTATTGAAGCGAGCTAAGATATTCGACTAAGTCCGCCACTTGTTGAGCCGTCAGGTCGCGAAGTAATAACTCGGGCATCATCGACTGTTGTTGTGGGGCCAGCTGTTCAATTTCGGCCAGCGGGATCCGGATTAGCTTATCCTGGGCATCCTTCAGTACGATCTGTTGTTCGTCCTTACTTTGCATCAGCCCGGTCAACAATCGTCCGTCAATCGTCTCGGCCAGATACGTGACGAATTGCGGATCAATCCGCTTGGAAGGCTCGACAATACTTTCGAGCAGTTGTCCTCGTGAAAGCTTTTTACCGATGGTGGTCAATTCGGGACCAAGGATCTTTCCCTCTTGCTTAATCCGATGACAGTTTTTGCAATTGACCCCCGCCGTTTCGAAGAAGATCTTTCGTCCCTGAGTTGCATCCCCCGTCAAGGCCAGAATTTGCTTCGGCAAGATCGAAGTCCCCAGGCGCTTGATTCGTCGTTCAGGGGGCAGAAACCGCTCGTACAAATCCCGGATACTGACATCACCATGTTGTGTCCCCTTGTCAATCGCCACGGCGCTGGCCAGTGCCGACAGCTTGTGATTATCGAGCGCGTGGAGCAACATCAAGGCCCCGCTGGTCGACGACAGCAACTGGTTCACCAGTTCGGTTTGTTCGGTCACGGCCCCGCTCTTTTGTAGCCGTTCCAGCGTCGCCACCTCGCCCGCTCGCAACTTCGCTGCTGATTCCTGCCCGGTCGTCTCGCGTGCGGTCGCGGGTGAAATCGTTTCGAGCCACTCGGAAATCAGCCGAACTCCCGCCAGATCCACTTCGGTCGAACCGATATGGGGCATCCGTCCGCTGCCGAGTTTCCACATTCGAAACAGCAGCGCCGATCGAAAGGGATCACCGGGTGCGATCACCTGCGCGGCGTGCAGTCCGAAACCCCCTTGCGTTGGCCGGACACCAACCATATTGGTTTTTCCTAGTTCCAGATCGTAATGCATGTGCGAAAGCACCGCCCCTCCAGCGTGCATCCGATGGCAATGGGCACAGTTCACGTGCAGGTAGGCACGGGCTCGCCCCTCGAGATCCCCCGCAGCATCATGCGGGTTCGCCAGCTGCGGACGATTTTCGAGCGGAATCGGCTGTTCGAGCAACCCCATCGCAGCGAATGCTTCCAACTGAGAGACCCCGTTGGCGGCTCCGGCCACAGATCGATTCAACTGCGGGGTATTGAATGCGAGCGGCGGACCAGACCAGCGGTTATGACAGCGCTGGCATTCGGCCCGTCCGGCAAATCGCCAGGCTTGCTGTCGGCGACCACCTGCGGCGTTCGGATCCACGATCTCGAAGGTCTGTTCCAGCCCCCCGGCGTCGACAAGCTTCGCATCGGTTTGGTCGTCGTTCCACTGGTAGGTGTAGGGATTCCAATCGAGTCCATCAAAGTGCAGGATCTGTGTCTCGACGGCGCGGCGGGTGCTGGGATTCCCCTCTTCTTGATCAAGAAATAACGTCTTGACGAGAACCGAGTCTTGCGGGAACGTCCAGTTTGGACCGGGAACGTTCACCGCCAATTGATCGGGGACGGCGACAAACCGCTTCGCTACCGCATGATCAGACCAAGGCTCGGCATTGATTGAATAGGGAATGGCGCCCGGTGCCGGGGCCTGGTCCTTGACGCTGCTGAACAGCCCCGTCGCGTGCAGCGTGCGGGGGAACGAAGCGGATTGATCCGGTTGCGGGTTCGGAATCAGTCGATGGAGTGTCCCCGCAGTGTGATCAAGGATGTAAAATTCACCCGCCAGGTCTTCACCGAAGCCGACGACGCGATGCGTCGTGTCGGCCAGTTCCCGATGTTCAACAACGCGGCCATTTTCATAGCGAAAACCCCAGATTTTTCCGGTGTCATAGTCGCTGTACAGATGCATCCCATGCAGTTCTTTCAGCCGTGAACCGTAGTAGGTTAAACCCTCGGTAATCGACGAGGATTCGGCATGCGAGTGATCGATCACCGGTGGCAGGATGGGTGTTGGACCACGGGTCCATTCGGGATGCGTCGACTGGTGTCCTTCCATCACGGCCCAGCCGTAATTGCCCCCCCGTTCAATACGATAGAGCATCTCCCAGCGTTCCCAGCCGACATCGCCGACCCATAGATCGCCCGTTTTACGATCAAAACTCATCCGCCAGGGATTTCTCAGCCCATACGACCAAACTTCGCCCCGCGCCCCGGCGCGGCCCACGAAGGGATTTTCGGCAGGAATTCGATAGTTTTTGCCGTTGTCCGCCTGATCGACATCGATTCGCAAGATCGAGGACAACAAGTCACTGAGATCCTGACCCGTCTTGAAAATATCCGGGGGATTCGCCGGCCCCGCATCACCCGTCGAAATATACAGGTAACCGTCCGGGCCAAACTTCAACGAGCAGCCATTGTGCCCTCCTGAAATCCACGTGATCAGCGGTGTTTCTGATTTTACATCGATCGTCGGGGGATTCGTTTCGGAAAGTCGAAACCGCGAAACGTGCGTCCCCTCGGGGCGATCCGGTGCTTCAATGTAACAGACATAGCAATAACGGTTGTGGACAAAGTCAGGATGAAAGACCAGCGAGTAAACCTCTTTGACCCCCGGAATCTCTTGGGCGAAATCGATCACCAGGTCCGCAGTGGCGACATCGTCTTGATTCGGGAACGAAAAGATCTTGCCGGATTGTTCGACAACAAACAGACGATCGCTCCCCGGTGCGGCTGTCAGGTCAAGTGATTGCTGGAACCTGAGTGACGGAAACGCTCGTTCGGTGACGTAGGGGAGTGGTGGTTCGGGCGTCCCTTTCACGTGCGAGGTTGCCCAAGGGGCACGGGCGAATCCGACCGGTTTCTGCGCGTCGTCAGCAGAGCCGGACTTCGGATTTCCTAAGAGCAGAATCGTAAGCGCGATCCCGGCCAGAGAATTAGCGATTTTGCGGTTAATCATCGTGACTGCACCTGAATGGATTCGAGTCTTCGTGCGTGTGGACAGGCCTGAACCGTACCGATTGCTGCCTCTACTACACCGAATTGAACTCATTTTGACAACTTACTCCGTCCCGAACAGACACTTTTGCGCTCGGCATTCCGTTTCTTGACGAGTCGGCCCAAGGTCTGATCTCGCTTTTTTTCGTTGGAGTTTTTCCCAAAGCCTGACGTTTTCCAACAGAACCATGCCCTCGCTTGGCTTGCTCAGTCGAGACTCCGTTGCTACGTTCGCCGTCTCAAGAGAGACTCGAAGAATCGAGGATTCAACCGCGAGGATTCTCGCATGATTTTCGGAATTTCGAGATTGGTGGCAGGCTTTCAAACTGGCAGGAGTTCCTCATGCGATTTCGCTTTGTTTTTTTTCCCCAACTACTGACCCAACCCCTGATGGGTGCGCTCGTGCTGGCGGTGATCGCCTCGACCGGATTTGCTGACGAGGGGATGTGGGTTTTCAACAACTTGCCACGCCAGCAACTCAAGGACAAATACGGATTTGAACCGACAGATGCCTGGGTTAACCATGTGATGAAGTCGTCCGTCCGGTTTAATTCGGGGGGATCCGGTTCGTTTGTTTCCTCGAACGGCCTCGTCCTGACGAACCATCACGTCGGTGCCGACACCCTGCAGAAGATCAGCACCGCCGAGCAAGATTATTACAAAAACGGATTCTGGGCCAAAACACTCGCCGAAGAGCCCAAGGCACCCGATCTGGAACTGAACGTTCTGCAGTCGATTGAAGACGTGACCGCTCGCGTCAATGCCGCCGTGAAACCCGAAATGTCAGCACCCGAGGCGTTCGGTGCTCGCCGTGCGATCATGTCGACAATCGAAAAAGAATCGCTCGACAAAACCGGCCAGCGAAGTGACGTGGTCACGCTCTACCAGGGGGGACAGTATCATCTGTACCGCTATAAAAAATATACAGATATCCGCCTGGTCTGGGCTCCTGAATTCGATATTGCCTTTTTTGGTGGCGATCCCGACAACTTTGAATACCCCCGTTATGACCTGGATGTCTGCCTGTTCCGAGCCTATGAGAATGACCAGCCTGCCAAGATTGAACATTTTCTCAAGTGGAGTAAAGCGGGAGCCGCAGAAGGAGAACTGGTCTTTGTTTCCGGGCATCCCGGCCGGACGAGCCGCCTGAATACCATGGCAGCGCTGAAGTTTAATCGGGACCTGCGGCTGCCGGGTGTGCTGAATTTTCTCCGTCGCATGGAAGTGCTGCTGCAACAATATTCGCAGCGGGGTGAAGAACAGGCCCGGATTGGAAAGGAAGACCTGTTTGGAATCCAGAACAGCCGCAAGGCGCAACTCGGTCAAATTGCCGGGCTGCAAGATGCGGCCATCATGGCCCGAAAAGAAACGGCAGAGAAGGAACTTCGAGCCCGCATCGAAGCAGACCCCAAACTCAAGGCAACCTACGGCACCGCGTGGAGCCGGATTGAACAGGCCAAAAAAGTTCAGGCAGAAATCCGTTCCGAGTATGGCGTACTGGAATCCGGACAAGGGCTAAGCGGAGAACTCTTTTCCATCGCGCGAACTCTGGTCCGGCTGGCAGAAGAAAATTCCAAGCCCAATTCTGAACGCTTACGCGAATACGGCGATTCCGGACGATCGTCACTCGAACTGAAACTCTATTCAACCGCGCCGATTCACGAAGATCTCGAACTGGCCAAATTAACGGACAGCCTCGGATACCTCGCCGAACAATTGGGTGGAGATCATCCGATCGTGAAGAAGGTGCTGGATGGAAAGGGACCTGCCACCAGGGCGGCAGAGCTGATTGGTGGTTCAAAACTGCAGGATGTCGCCGCACGAAAAAAACTGGCGGACGGTGGAAAAGCAGCGATCGCGCAATCGCAGGACCCATTGATCAAGCTGGCACTGCTGGTTGATCCCGAATCGCGAGCCGTACGTAAAAAACTCGAAGAACAAGTGACGGAAGTCGAGCGTCAGGCCTATGCCCAGATTGCCCGAGCCCTGTTTGAAATCGAAGGCCCAAGTCGCTATCCCGACGCTACCTTTACGCTGAGGTTATCCTTTGGTACCGTCAAAGGGTACGTCGAAAATGGCAAGAGTATCCCCGCGTTGACAACCATGGGTGGGGCGTTCGAACATGCCGAAAAGCATGCCAACAAATCCCCTTGGGCGCTGCCAAAAAGCTGGCACCAGCGGCGCGAGCAAATCCAGGCCAAGACGCCGTTCAACTTTGTCTCGACGTGCGACATCATTGGCGGCAATTCTGGCAGCCCGGTGATCAACCAAGCGGGAGAATTTGTCGGCATCATTTTCGACGGCAATATCCAATCGCTGGTCGGCGACTTTATCTTCGATGAATCCCAGAACCGTGCTGTATCGGTCCATTCTTCATCGATCATCGAAGCGATGAAATCGATTTACGGAGCCGAATCGCTGGCCGCTGAACTGGGCAAGTAGCAGTCGGATTCCCGATGATCACACGGCGGAGGATTATGGTGAGGGATTATGATCGTGCGGCACTGTCGATCGAATAGATCGACGGTGCCGCTGTCGTATCGAGCGCTGTCTTGGCCGTGGTAGCCCATTGACAAAATCTCTGACGCGACCTTTTTCACAATCGATAGGCGACGGCCTTTCCCTAGCCTGCGGCTGATTCCGCGAGCGGGGAAGCGTCATTGGCCGATCACAAAAACCGCGATTCTGCATACGCTTACTTGCCGTCTGGTTTTCCACCCGCCCCCGACGACTCACTGGAAGTCGCTGGGATCAGTTGCATTCTGACGCCAGAACGTTCCCTAATCTCAGAATTCCTTCCGATTCTGGTTAAGAAAAACTGGTGCATTCTGGCTTTTTCTCCCGTTTTTTTCCGCAGAAAACGGGGTTGTCCGTTTGATTCGTGGTTTGCCAGAGAGTATTCGCCCCGATTTTCAGGGGCGGTCATCGCGAAAAACCGCATCGCGAGGCTTGCCTGAGAGTGGGCAGGTGCCTAATCTTCCTTTCGAAGAGGACAACGCGACGGAAAACTTACGTGTGAATTTCTGTTTCCGTCCAATCTGGACTCCGTCCAACTTGACGAAGCCAACTTGACGAAGGGTGATGAATGCTGGACTCGTATCGTGGATCCATGTCTCCGCAGATGAATGCGTCGCGTGATTATGCGCGGCAGCGTCAAATGGGTATCGGCGATCTGTTGCTGGAAAACCGGATCGTTTTCCTGGACGGCCCGATTCATGACGCCAGCGCCAACCTGATCGTCATGAAGCTGTTATTTCTGCAGTCTGAAAACAAACATCAGGATGTGCATTTTTATATCAACTCGCCCGGTGGATCGGTCTCGGCAACGATGGCGATCTACGACACCATGCAGTTCCTGCAGTGCAGTGTCGCAACGTATTGCGTCGGACTGGCCGCCAGTGGTGGAGCGATCCTGGTTGCGGGGGGTACGAAAGGGAAGCGTTTCATTCTTCCGCATGCGAAAATGATGATCCACCAGCCTTACGGCGAAGTGGGTGGTCAGGTCTCTGACATCGAGATTCAGGCGCAAGAGATCCTGGAAACCCGCGAAGTTCTGAACGTCATTCTTTCGCAACACACCGGACAACCGGTCGAAGTGATTGCCAAAGATACCGGACGGGATCGCTACTTGACTGCCATTCAAGCCAAGGAATACGGGTTGATCGATGAAATCCTGATCAACCCCAAAAATAAGCCCGCTGTTACCACGGCGACAACGACAACCTAGTCGGCTGGGAGCAGCGAAAACATCGTGGGGCGAATTCAACACCCTGCGATTTGTTGACTCCCTCGTTCATGCTTTTCCGTTTGGCCTGGCCAGTGTTTTATGTGTCAAAGTCGATTCCAACCACAACCAACGGTTTGAAT
>JBIKZJ010000442.1:0-5301 GCA_044354755.1 Schlesneria sp.
ATCATCGAGAGCGATTGATTTCTTCGTGAGGCTGACAGCAACGATTGCCGCCTGATCAGGCGGCTTTGCGTTTCTTAACATCTTGCTGCTGATCGATTTTGACCTCCGGTCCCTTCTCGGCCACCGATGACCAGCGAGCGACGCGATAGAGGTTACAGCAACGATGACACCGGACGAAGCGTGTGAAGAGTGACATCAGGTTCCGTTCTCCGTAAGAACTTGCGTACACGTCATCGGTTTGGCATCTTGGACATTGCATGATCACTCCTCACCCCGCAGGGATTCGGTCTCTTCCAGAGTTTGTCAGTTGATTCTTGTCAGCGTTTTTCACCGTTGATCCGGATCGCGAATGGTTATTTTAACTCATCGCGACCAATGTGAATCGATTCTTCACGTCGATGCGGTTTCGCCAAATGGTCTGCAGAGATCTCAATCACGATGCGTGCATCCGCCTCTTCCATCGGTTCCAGGACCAGTTCGAAGACGGCATTCGTCCGCGGCGATAACTCATCGATCGGATCGAAAATGAGTGTATTTTTCTGTTGGCGGAACCGGTTGCCATGTACCGTGACTAACCTTAACTCCGGAGGAAGTTGAATGGTGAGCTGTACATTCCGAGCGGCCGAGGTTCCCATATTTTTCAATTGAAACTTGGAGGTGATTTTGTCGCCAATGGTGACCAGACCGGTGTCACTGAGTGTCTCCATCTGCAGGGCGGGGCGTCCGATCACTTCAACGGTGGAATTGATGGCAGCAGAACTTCCACTGGCTCCGGTGGCCGTAATTTTACCCGCCAGCGTCCCTGTTTCCTTCGGGACATATTTCACCGTCAGCGCGCGATCATCACCTGGTTCGAGCACTCCGAGGGTCCAGATGACCGAATTGAGATTCGGATCGAATTTTCCCCCATCCGAGGCGGTCTCGAATTCCATTCCTGCTGGAACAACTTCCGAAATGCGAACCTTGGAAACTTTCAAGTTTCCTTCATTTCGAATGGTGTTGGTAAAGACCACAGGGCGTTCCACATAAATTCGATTTTGCCCGGTACGAGTCAGCACCAGTTGATCACCCACCACATCAACGGAACTGTCGAGTTGTTTCTTGATTCCGCTGTCGGCAGTCAGAATCGCACGATTCACCCCACCCCCGGTTTTCACCGCGGTGACAGGGAGGACAATTTCCCGGATCTCATTCGGGGCCAACTTGCCAATCGGACATTCGATATCGTTTCCCGTCTCGTGCTTCAAGTGATCGGGAACCAGATCACGCACCATAATATTCGAGGCTTCGACCTTTCCCACATTTTTCAGCTGGAACACGAGATCAAAGTTTTGTCCCATCCGCACCTCTTTGGGGGCATTGACGGTGAATTCCAGTTGCGGTGCTGAGACCTGAATCTCGGCGGTGACTTCCGTTGCAAAATGGACGCGAGCAACACTGCCGATTGGTCCTTCCTGTTTCGGAATCACTTTAATCGAGATTCGCTTCTCTTCATTCGGACGGAGCACGGGCTCTTTCCAGATCAGGTCTTTGCCGACCAGTTCAGCCCGTGGGGATGTCCCCAAAAGTTCGGTCCCTTTGGGAATGCGATCTTCGATCACGACATGATGCGCTGCCACGGTTCCCGTATTACGCACAATAATCGTGTAGACCAGAGGTTGTTCGATCACCGCCTGTTGCTGTGCCACTTTCTCAATGGTCAGTCGCGGCTGTTGCAATCCCCGTTGCGAGTCATCGCCAGCGACCCCGTCGCCCGTCATCTCTGCGTGAGGATTCCGATCAGGATTCCGTTTGAGCGGCGCGGATTCACCAAGCAGATCCCGATCGTCATCGAAGGATTTCGGTTGACCGGTGGTCGGTCGTCTTAATGGATCCCGTGCGGGGAACGGAGTCGATTCTTCACGAGCGGATGGCGGCTCGTCATCGGCAAAGTGATTTCGTTTGGTTGTGGGTGTTGCGCGTGAATCGGGCGGAGAAATTCGCTCTGAGGGAAGTTGCGTTGAATCAGGCTCGCTCAAGGCTTCGGGAACGGTTAATTCGGGAAGAGCCCCCTCAAAAGCGTCTGCCTCTTCGTTGGCCTCCTCGTTGGCCGGCGGCGAAACATCACCTGGCTTTTCTTTCGGCTCAAAATCAAACGGGTCCGACTCGATCTCGACAGGGACCTGAAGTTTCTGCTCCGAGTTCTGCATGGCCCGCCGGGATCGGGGGATGGGAGCCTCCTCATCGGCATTCAATATTGCGGGTAACGCTGGCGATTTGTCGAAAGTGGATTTCAGCGAATCAGAGCTCGATGAAAAGTCCTCGTCAAAAGGATCTTCGGCTGGTTTGCCAATCGGACTGAGTTCCCTGGCGGAAAGATCTTCAGGCGACTTGATTGACGAGTCCTCTGGCGCATCAGGCGACGCTGCGGTCGTGTCGGTGGTGACTACGGTCGTGTCGGTGGTGGCTGCGGCGGCCTCGGATTCGGTGTCCCCAGCCCCCGCGTCAGGTAATGATCGAGGTCGTTCGATCAGCACTGCATTCTGCTCGAACGGATTCTCGTTTTCGTCTTGCAAACGGACTGGTTGCGGTCGGGATTCCCGCCGGGCGAGTTCCACCTGGCCGGAATGAGTTCGAGTCGATCCCAGTGCCGTTTTTACGGATGGGGAATTCGTTTCGGGGTGATAATTCCCGACCAGATCAATCCGTTCATTTTGCGTATTGCGTCGCGCCCTCGCGGCAGGGCGATCCGGTTCGGCTCGATCAAGAGCCACAGCCCGTTCACGGTTGTCTGTTGATCGCAAGGAATCGACCGCTGCCGATTCGTCACGCTCTTCGGCAGCAGGCTGTTCGGCAGCAGAAGGTTCCAGACTTGCCACACGGCTCATCCCCTTCTGTGCTTGAAAGACAGCAAACAGACCTATTCCAATGACGCCCACCATGACAGCGAGTTTTCCGAATCCATTCCACATGGGAATCCCTTCCCCCCGAAGCTCCCCACCACACCGATCCACCGCTTCATTGCGGTGGATCCTTCGCAACAGATCGGGCGATCGCGAATTCGTCAGGATGAATTTTCATCGAGAGGACTTCACGGACCCTGATCGTTGCAAATGACAATCAACAACAGTCTCTAACAGATTTCTGATTCTCTGGAAAGAGGAGTTGCCGTGTAAGAAGTGACACAGAGGCGGGCTGAGTCGCCCCCACACCCTTAATGTATCACGGCCGCAGGGTCTGCGGGGAAGTCGATTCTTGGGAGGCTTTGCACCAGGGACGCCGTGTACCAGGGACGCAGCTTAACGAGATTGATCGGTTGGTAAACTCGAATCAGTTGGTCTTGATCAAAGTTGACCTCTTGCCTAGCATCCGAGCCTCTCAACAATCCCGCAACAATCCGTTCTCCCATCGCCAGGTGTTTCCCTTGGATACCCTTCGCACGCACCCAGTTCGCGCACGTCGAAAGCTCGATTGTCTCAGTTCGCCAAGTGCGTTCCGATGGCAAATCGCTTTCGTATTCCTTGCCGCAGGAATCTTGTTTTCTCGCAATGCCGCCGTTGCGAACGAGCCGGAAACCTATCGCTCGTATGAATTGAAGCATCAGACGGCCAGCGAAGCCGAATCGGTGCTGGCCGAAATGCTCGAGAGCCTCAGCGAACCGGTCCATCTCGTGGTCGACGCGAAGAAGAATCGGCTGCTGCTCAGTGGGCCAGCTAAGGCACATCAGATCGCCAACTCGGTACTCGCGACGATCGACCAGCCAGCTCACGTGGCCGCATCTGAGGTGATCGAGCCCGTGCTCAAGTCGTATTCTTGTCCGCAAGCAAAAATCAAAAACCTGGTTTCGAGTCTGCGTGAGCGGTATGCCGAGCATAAAAACGTCCGCATCGCGGCAGATTCTGCCGGTGAACGATTCATTGTGCTAGCTTCTCCGGAAATTCATCGCGAAATTTCTGCGACGATCAAATCGACAAACCCCCAAGGGGATCCTTTTTCTCTGGAGGATGATTTCGAGACCGAGGCCGCACCTCCGATCGTCCGGCAGCAATCAGCCAAGGTCTCTTCCAGTTCGACAGAAAAGACCATCACGCGGGCTGCTCACCAGCACGGGAAATCAAAAACACGCCCGCAAGTTCTCCCTGCCGAGATTCTGCCGGCAGTGTCAGATGATCCCGCTGAAACTTTGGATGGTGGACAGTTTCTGGGATTGTTGCATATCAAAGCCGACTCGATGATTGCCGCATTGCATCCGCTGCTGAGTGATCGGTTCGAGGCGATCGGACCGACAAAAACGTATTATCGTGTCACCGTCAGCGACGAGTCATCCGCAGAGATCACGCTCGATCGGCGACGTAATGGGGTGACGATTGCGGGTGATCCGACGTTCGTGCCTCAATTGACCCGTATGATCCGCTGTCTCGACGAACCCAAAACATCGAGTGTCGATCGAACAGCGGTGCTACCGCTGCATGGCTTGGACATGGAAAAGGTCGAAGCGGTCAAAAATGCGTTTCTGCAGCGCGAACGAGCAACCACGTCGACCCGTGACTCGGCAAAACCACAGCGAACTTCAGGCAAGTCGACCGCAGTCAAAAACGCAGCCCATGTTGGTGACCGGGCATCGCTCAGTACCATTCGACTGGTTGGGAATCAGGATTCCTCGGCAGGAACGGCTGACAGTGTGACCGAGGCCTCACCCCGCGAGAACCCCGAAGGAGACGAACTTCAACAGCAGCTCAGGCGTCTCGGTTCAGAGCTCGAGATCGAAGTTCTTCCGGACCTGGATGCCATCATTTTGCGAGGGAATAAACCCGATGTCCAGGAAATGACACGGATCTTGAAAGAGCTGGAACGGCTGAGTCTGGAAACCGAGCCGCTGATCGAGATCTATCCCTTAAAGCACGTCCGCGGTGAATCACTCGTAGCCTTAATCGAGAAAGTGACCACAGATCTTACGGGAGCGCTACAGGGACGGGTCACGGTGACTCCGCTGGTCAAACCGAATTCGCTGCTGATTATTGGCTGGGGTGAATCGGTCAAATCGATCCGGCAATTGATTGAAAAGCTGGATCAACCGATCCCGGAGGATGCGCAATTCCAGGTCTTTCGACTCAAACATGCCGACGCGCAGCCGACACGAACCACGGTGCAAGAGTTTTTCACCGCTCGAACAACAACAGGGACGGGGACAGGAACTGCCGCAGGGACGGGATTGGCCCCTCGCGTTCAGGTCACTGCCGATCTGCGAACCAATTCACTCATCGTCCAGGCCCCCCCACGTGACATGAAAGAGGCTGCCGAACTGATCGAAGAACTCGATGT
>JBIKZJ010000443.1:0-5296 GCA_044354755.1 Schlesneria sp.
CCATGGGGTCACTGGTACACCCTGTAACGAGCGATACAGGAACACACAGTAAAAAACAGATCAGGAATCGTGACATCCGTGCCATTCATGCGTTCCTCGCAAAACTCACTTCAACCTTGAAGTGGCCAATTTGGCCGGTTCATATCAAAACCGGTCTATTCTGAATAGGCATCTTCTGCCGCTCAAAAACGAAATTCCAGGGCGAAGTTGAGACCCTGTGCCCAGAAATCGGTGTGATGAATGACCATGTCTGGGCGGGATGGCCCCGTCAACGAGGCGGGAAAGTTGGTGCTGATGGCGGAAGACTGACTGGGATTGATGACCCGGTCGATCTGCTCGCCAGGACGAGCCACCGAGCTCAGATACAAAAACGAATAGCCGACAATGAAACTCGCCCAAGGTGCCAATCGGACCCCTACGTTGAGATCCAGTTCCGGAACGACGGCAAACTGGCTACTGGTCCATGACCCAATGTTGGTTGGCTGAGTGAGGTAGGCACCGGGAGCAGAGGCATAGCCGCCGACATTTGTGAAGGTTCCCCCGCTGACATCGACGGTCTCAAACGTGCTTCCTATCGCCAACTTTCCGGTCGCATTCATAAAAAGCCTCGCCCAATCGTAGCTGGCGCGCAAACCGAATTGGCCTCCGTAGAAATTGTTGGAAGCCTTGAACTGGTCAAACGTATCGAAGAACGCAGGAGGGTTGGGGTAGACGTTCGGGCTTTCCGTGGCAAACAGCAGATTCTCTTGCAAATTCATGTAGCGAAAGCCCCCCAGCAAATCGAGGCGAACGCCTGCCGAATTCAAAACATTGTGCAGCACATTGATCTCTGTCCCCTGCAGAAAATTTCTCAAGGAAACGACCGCCTGACCAGCAAATTCACCGGGCAAAGCAATCGGTGTTGCATCCTCGCCACGTGTCAACGGGTTGTAATAGGGGACGGCGAGCCAAGGGGAACCAGTCCCCCCATTCGAGAACACTCCCTGTGAAAGCCGGCTGTCCGCCAGCGAAAAGTATGTCCCTTCGATCCCCCACGTCTGCTCAGCATCAAAGGAAAAACCCAGGGTGAACCGTCCTCCACCACGGACGGGAAGACGGATATTCTGATCACCGATCAAGACGGATGTCCCTGGTTGCCCCAGCCCACCGGGAATCGCATCGTCAGGACTGCCGTTGGTCACGATCGGCACAGGCAAGGGGCTGCTTTGGGACCACCATATGAGCGCTTCGGGCCGAAACCAGACCCTCGGAAGGGGAGGCTCGTCATCCTCAATCAGGACCCGAGTCCCCCTTTCAGCAGCGATCCGGCCGTCGCCAGAGAGGATGAGATTGCGACGGGGGTAACCCTGTGAACTGGTTGAGTCGAAAATTTGCGAGTCCGAACCGGAACCGGTGTACCGGTCCGACGAAGGAACAAATGTCGCGTCATCCGCTTCACCGGGTACAAAACCAGGAGGGGGCAAAACGGGTTGCGCTGCTGCCGGCATTCCCGAGACCAGCAGCAGACTCAGCCCCGTCCAGAGCCCCCAGCAAAATGATCGGGGCAGTGGTGATAGCATGACTCCCAGGCAGATAAATCGTGCAGGTTTTAATGTGGATGAGATGCAGTTTGATTGTCTTACCGAGATTTCGTCCATGATGTCTCTTTCGCCGGTTGAGGTGCCGGATACGAACTGTCTGGCTTGCTACGGCGGTTTTTGATTTCGTTCAGAAGTTGTTTGGCCATTTCATCACGAGGCTCGATGCGAATCGCTTTGTCGAGCTGTTCCATCGATTGTTTGAAGAATCCCAGATAGCCATAGTGATATCCCAACAGAAACCGCGCCGCAGGATCGTTTGGCTTGGCTTTCACCCCTTGTTCCAGTCGTTGTAAATGACGCGTATATTCATGCGGATTTGCATAAAAATCGGCGTAGTGTGTCACCACCATCCCCCAATGATCGGAGGGAAGTTGATGCATTCCTGTCTGGATGACCCCCGATGCCGCTTCATATTTTCCCATCGCAAATAACGCCATACCAAGTTGCATCAACAAGATCGAATTCCCGGGATCTTCGATGATGGCATGTGACAAACCCGATGCCGCTCCGTCGTAATCCCCTTAAATTGAGGGTATGGTAAATTGAGGGACCGGGATCGCAATCGTCGGCCTGGCAATTTGACTTATCAACTGACAATACCAATGTTTACGGAATGTGTTGTCCTGAACGCACGCGACTGAAACGAAAAACCGTGCAGTCTCATAACCCTTATTATCGGCAAACTTCCCCTCGCGGCAGAATCTTCAATTCTGAAAGAGTGGACAGGGTGCACCGATCATGGCCAGTTGATGGCCAGGGGTGCGTCGCGGAGGGAGATCGGGGATCAAAGCAACGGTATTGAAATCCCAGCGGACGAGAATCCTTTTCGTGTCACCACCAGTTTGTGTCTGGTTTGTGCCCGCCTGGTTTTATCTCTGTTCTGCTTTTGTATCACTATCGTGTTGAATTCAGAAGAGCGTTCGAGTTTCCTTGACCGGCTGAATGCACTCGGCAGAATCATGGCGGATTTGATTCACCATCGCACTCACGGGCGTCCCTCGCAACCATTCATCAGGGCAAGGACGTACCAGTTTCAACAAGCTTTCGACATTGGTCTCGTCGCTCGCCAGCCAATCTGCCCAGGAATCCGCGCCCAGAATTACCGGCATTCGGTCATGAATCTCGGTCATGAATGCGTTGGCGGTGGTAGTGATCACCGCACAGGATTCGAGCAAATTTCCATCAGGGGTTTGCCACCGATCCCAAATCCCCGCCATCGCGAGAGGTTGTCCGTCCGCTCGAAACAGATTCCACGGCTGTTTGGATTTGTTATCGAGCCGTTTCCATTCATAAAATCCATTGGCCGGAATCAGACAGCGACGCCGCCGGAATGATTCGCTGAATGTCGGTTTGGTGGCGACCGTCTCGCCGCGCGCATTATTCAGCGGCGGGCCTTGGTTTGCGGACTTCGACCAACTCGGGACCAGACCCCACTGCATCGGTTCTGCTTGTCGCAACCCCTGTGGGTTGGTGCGGATCGTCAGCACCGATTGCATCGGACC
Organism: Schlesneria sp.; assembly: GCA_044354755.1. Taxonomy (GTDB): domain Bacteria; phylum Planctomycetota; class Planctomycetia; order Planctomycetales; family Planctomycetaceae; genus Schlesneria. Next base: position 3,083 of record JBIKZJ010000443.1, read on the forward strand.
GAGATTGTATCGGGGGTTCCACTTCGGTTCGCAGAACAGGTCGAAGACCTCTGCCAATTCCGCAGCGGAAACCCACAGATTGATTCGTCCACACACGATTGCCATCTCCACAACGCTTCGCCGAAGAGGAACCCGATTTCTAACAGGAGAATACAGATTTCACCACCGACGGAAAAACGCGATCCGATCTTTTCCTCGCCGAGGCGAAGCCATGGCGAAGCCATGACCACACCGACAAGAGACCATCGTACGAAAGGCCGTTGTTTGAAACAGGGGCGGAGTGCTTTCAGCGACTGTTTTCTCGCACGATAAGCATTTTCCTGCAGCCCTCGAATCGGTTTCAGCATCGCACGGCCTGACCCAGAAGAAAACCGTGTCGGGTAAACCGAATCTGGCGATTGCGGCGATTTTACGGCGTATTTTGGGTGAATCCTGACGGAAAAACCTCTTGGCGAGGTCAATTCCAACAAATCGCAGGATCCTGGCGTAAACCTCTTTTGGGTCAGTCGGTTGACCCACTAAAAAGTGACGGCGTACCATCGTGTTTTGTTCCACCTGACGTTCGATACTTCCGTGAGCGATATCGTGACTGAATCTCAAAACGAATCTCTGGATCCAAAACCCCCAACGAGCGACGGGTCGTCGGCACCAAACCCTCTCGCTGCCGGGGAAACAGCCGCTGTCGCTTCCGATGTTAACGGTCAGATCTCGCCGATGGGTGACGAAGGATTGCCCGAATGGGAACCGTTGACACCGGAATTGGTCGAAGATGAGGCGATTCGTGGTGACTTCGTTTTGCGCTGGGTCGTGGTCGGATTGGCGTTATTGCTGGGAATCTCACAGATTTCGGAATCACGCACCCTGCTGCATTTAAAGAATGGCGAATATCTGCTGAGCCATGGCCTGGTCCCCGGTGCCAACGACCCGTTTACCTCGACGGCCAGCGATCGCAAGTGGGTGAATCTCTCGTGGTTATTCGATATTGCCTCGTCCGGGGTTTATTCCTTGACTGGTGGAGTGGGGCTGTCGATCGTTCAAGGGTTACTCGCCGCAATTGCGTTTGGATTGATTACCCACGCGGTTCGTCCAAATATTCGCACCTGGTGGGGTTCGCTCTGTGCCATCCTCGCCCTTCTGGCTTGCTATCTGCAGTTTACGATTCAACCCGAGCTGATCACATTGCTCGGGCTCAGTTTTCTGTTATGGGTCCTGGTTCAGTCCGAGGAATCCGGGCAGTCGTCGCTGCTCTGGAGACTGGTTCCGATCGTCTGGTTGTGGGGGCAATTTGATCAGCGCGCCTGGCTGGGCGTTTTTCTGTTGTTGCTTTGGGCTGCGGGAGAAAAGTTGTCGCGCAGCACCACGAATTCGGAGAAAAAAAGCCCCATCGGTACTGTCGCAGTCCTCTCATTACTGTTGATAGCGGTTCACCCGTTTGGATGGGAAGCGTGGCTCGCCCCTGTCAGAATGTACTTGACGGATTATCCCGCAATTCAATTTGCCTACCAGGCACCCTCGGTGATTGATCAGGGGTTTTATCCGATCTGGGCACCGGTGATCTGGAAAACGGTTGGCCATCGTCTGATCGCGGCACTGGTGCTGGCGAGTCTGACATTCATGACGCTGATGCTGAACCGCTCACGTGCCCGTTGGGCCTATTTACTGGTCTTTGTTGGCTTCAACGGATTGAGCTGCCTCGGAACACATGAACTGGCAGCAGCCAGCCTGGTGAATTGTGTCCTCTGCACCATCAATGGACAAACCTGGTTCCGAGAACGTTATGGGCAGGTCTACTCGGTCGACTGGCTCGAACTGTTGTTTTCTCGTGGTGGTCGGGCCGTGACCGTGCTGGGCTGTTTTGCATTAGCTTGGCTCATCCTGAGTGGTCGTCTGGATGGACCGGGTGGAAAGCGGACGGGTGTCGGCTTTGACAGTCATCTGGCGAGTGCGATGAACGACTATCAAAAAACCAACGTGAATCTGGTCGATGACAAGCCTTTCAATTATTCGATGCGTCAAGGGGACTTGATGATTTGGGGTGGTTTAAAACCCTTTATCGACAGTCGTGCGGGACTTTTCTCTGGAGTGGGGAGTGCCAACCTGCTGGAAATCCACCAGAAGACTCGACGGGCACTGCAGCAGAAGCGGGAGAAGTTCGAGGGGTCTGGGGAGCCGACTGTCTGGAAAGAGACTTTTGAAAAATATGGGATTCGACAG
>JBIKZJ010000444.1:0-5286 GCA_044354755.1 Schlesneria sp.
TCTTGGGAAAGCGTCCCGACTCGTACGGATTTGATCAGAGTCGATTGTTGCCGCAGACAGTCAAGAGTTGAACTCATCGTCGGATTTTGCGGATTCTGGACGATTCGCGGTCGCCGACTACAATTCGAGCTTCGTTTGGCAACCTGAGCTTTGATTGGCAACGCTGTCCTTTGACAACGCGGAATTCGAAGCCGGTCGTCGCTGAACATTCAACGTTGATGGTCTTTTCAAGGTCGAGGTTTGTCATGATTCGGATTAATCGATTGCTGGTAACAGGTATTGTTACCCTGTGCTCACTCTGCTGCAGTTTATTTGCGCCCGCACAAGAAAATTCTTCCTCGATCTGGAATCAATGGCGAGGGCCAACCCGTGATGGGCTGGTCGGCGGCAGCGATTGGCCATCGTCGCTTTCGGATCAGTCGTTTTTTCGGCTCTGGCGAGTCGATCTGGATCCCAGCTACTCGGGGCCCATCGTCTCTGAGACCATGGTATTTGTCACCGGAACCAAAGACAAAAAAACCGAAGTTGTGACCGCCTTGGATCGAAGCACTGGCAAGGAGGTTTGGCGCGTTGAGTGGCCCGGTGCCATGTCGGTTCCGTTTTTTGCCAGTGCCAACGGTGACTGGATTCGTTCGACCCCTGCATACGATGGTACCAGCCTGTTTGTCGCGGGAATGCGGGATGTGATGGTCTCTCTCAATGCAAAAACGGGTGCGGAACAATGGCGCGTTGATTTTGTTAAAGACTTTAAGACCGGCTTACCGTCGTTTGGGTGTGTCTGCTCGCCGCTAGTTGATGGTGATGCATTGTACATGCAAGCGGGAAATTCGTTGACGAAACTGGATAAAGCGACGGGGAAGCTGATTTGGCGCTGTTTAGAAGATGGAGGTGGGATGATGGGTGGTGCCTTTTCCTCTCCTGCCATGGCCGAGAAACTTGCTGGACGACGCCAACTGGTGGCGCAAACACGAGAAAAATTGGCAGGAGTCGACCCCGAGACGGGGTCTGTTCTGTGGCAGCGGAATGTACCAAGTTTTCGCGGGATGAACATTTTGACGCCGCTGGTTTCAGGCAATTCCGTTTTTACGAGTACCTATCAGAACAAGTCCTGGCGATTTGATGTATCGGAAACGGGAGGAACCTTTGACACGAACGAGGCTTGGAGCAACAAATCTCAGGCCTATATGTCTACCCCTGTGGTGATCGATGGATTTGTCTATCTCCACCTGCAAAACCAGCGATTTACCTGCATCAATCTCGCCACGGGTGAAGGGATGTGGACCTCGCAACCCTACGGGAAGTATTCGAGTCTGGTTGCACAGGGGAACCGGATCCTCGCACTCGATCAAACTGGGAAATTGTTGTTGATTCACGCGAATCCGAAGGAATTTCAATTGGTCGACGAACGGCAAATCAGTGAACAGGAAACCTGGGCTCATCTGGCCGTTTGTGGTGAAGAAATCTACATTCGCGACCTGCGAGGCATTTCGGCATTCCGCTGGAAATAATCCCCGCCGCCGAAAGATAACGCCACGCACAATGCCCCCTCATCGAGACATCGTGCGTGGCGTACACCTTTGATCAGTCAATGTGACGAATCTGTGATCTCGACGTTTGCTCTTGGTAATCCTCACGTCAGTAAATTGTTATTCGCGAGTTGCCCTAATGAGTTTGCATCACGGGCGGAACAATTTTCGCAATTCCGGTAGCCCAACGAGAAACTCTTCGTCGGTGACAACTCCATCGCCGTTCGTATCCAGTTTGTCGAAAACGGGCTTTTGGGCGTCGCCAACTTCATCGCGTTCCAGTTTTCCATCCTTGTTCTTATCCAGTGCTGCCAACACCCGTTTGACGATTTCCTTGGGGTCGCGAACGCCCGCAATCGCTGCAACCACGCTTTCGGCGGTGTTATCGGTGCCTCGAGGAACGGCGACATCAAAATAGCCCAGCACCATTTCATCCCAGGATTGATCGCCCCACGAAACCGTCTTGGAGGGATCAGGGTTTGCGAGATTGTTCGAGGAATTGTCGAACGTCGCGAAGGACTGCAACTTCGAACCCCGAGGGATTAATCTCGGCTCGGGCAGACGATAGGCGGTTTGCCAGTTGAAATCATATTGGGGGACATCGAGCAAGGTTTCTTTCGTGCCGTCTGGTTGCGTTAATTCATACCGGAAGGCTTTACCCCGCAAGTGCATGTGTGGTGAAAGCGAGAGCAGCTGCAAATCGACGGGTGCGGTCACAATACTCGTGTCAAACTGTTGATTGTCCAATTCCGGTTGAATTTTGAACCGTCGATTAATGGTGGAAGCGGTCCGAACTTCATGGGTTACCTCAGCAGGATCGGCAAAGACCAACCCGATTTTCGTTCGATCTTCCCCCGCGATGCCATTCGGCGTGTAGTGCATTTGAAAGATCAATTTGGCGCCGGCGGGAATACGTTTGGCCATCCCCTTAGCATAGGGGGCAATCCGCAGTCCTGGCACGAATGCGGTCAACATTTGTCGATCTTCATCCCGAACCCGGCCATCCGTTGTGATAAAGACAATCACGTGATGTACGACAGAACGATTTTCTGGAATGACTTCAGCGGCCGTAATCCACTTCTCTTCCGTCAGACCGGCATCGACCGAAAAATACTGATAGCGAACAGTCCCTTCGGCAGGAACCTGAAATGGCTTCTCTGACATCCAGACGACGTGATCGGGTTGTCGGGGAAGTTGCCAACCTTCGGTATACGTTTGGGGTTCGGGGAGTTCCGCAGGATTCCCTTCGGGGGCACCTGCCGCAGCCCATTGTTCTAAGAGTTCGAGTTCCTCGGCAGTCAGCCGCCGCTCATTGGCAAAATGACCGAATTCTGGCGAGGCATGCCAGGGGGGCATTTGGCGAGATTTAGTCACTTCCACAATCATCTCGGCCCACCCCGCCGCGTCCTGATAAGTGGTTAGGCTGAAGGGGGCGATTTCGCCGGGCCGATGACACTCGACACAGTTCTTCTGCAAAACCCGAGCGATCTGATTCGAGTATGTCACATTCGCATTCGGCTGGGGTGTTCGACTTCTTCCAATCAAACAACCGATCACCGGTGTCTCGGTAACGCTGACGGGCTTTCCTTCGAGCAGCTCTTGGATCGCGATTTTCAGATCATCACGTGTGGCCGACTTTCTGGACTTACCACCGACGGCGAATTGGTCGTCAACCCGACCGCGATATCGGAGTTTGTGCTCGCCATCGAGTAAAAAGACTTCGGGACTTCTGACCGTCTGCAACAGGTCCGCGACCTCCTGATTCACATCTTTGAGAATCGGATAGGTGAGCCCATTCGATTTCGCAAAGGCTGCGATTTCGGCCAACGAATCCTGGCGATTCGGATCGATCGCCAGCACGGAAACTCCCCGAGCGGTATATTCTTCGGCAATTTTTTGCATCTTGAGGGCCGACTGCTTCGCCACCGGACATTCGGTTCCGAGTACCAGCAACACGATCAGCTCATTCGGCGGGTAGTCGCTGAGTGAATAACTTTTGCCTCGGACATCTTTCAGCGAAAACTCGGGCAACGCTTGCCCCAGTTTCGGGCCCAAATTCTCTGCCGCGACCAAACTGGAAAACCCGACTCCAACCATCAGGGCTATTAAACCAAACCAACGCATCTGAAATCCCTTATTTATTCGGACTGAATCGAGGCCCCACGCGGCCCGCCGCGACGAGCTTGTGAAATTATGGCGGTCTCGCTGAACTTCGCCAGTTATGTTACACGATTTTTGATCAATGGAGGTTTCTATTTTCGGTATTTGCGGCCTGCCTACACAGATTTCGCACTCTTACGTTGTTTGCCGCGCTCGACGGATTTATGAAGTCCTTCCGGAGGAGTTCCTTAATCGTCGTTGACCGAGATCCCGAGTCGCGGTCAATTGGATTCGCGGTCTGCCCGAAGAAAATATTCCAGCGTGGGATTGTTAAGTTTCATCACGGAAGATTGAGAAAAAACGAATCTGGATGGCAAAATATCCTGCTTCGGTCTCGTTAAATGCAAATAGGCCATTTTTTCAGGTGATGAAGCCTCGTTTTTTCGATCCACTGTCGAAAACAGAAGTGACCCAAGTCATGAGGAAACGTCTTGACGAGGATCGGGGCGAATTGAGTCCTGACGTAAAGTGTTGCGATAAATCACAGCACAAAAGATTAACGAAATCACACAGATTCCTTTGAGCAGCAGCAGTGGCCATGGTCGCCACCACGCACCTGTAAAAACTTCCCAAACATCTGACGCTCCAAACAGCACAAACCAGCCTGCGGCGACCAACCCCAAAGGGCGATGACGCGGGTTGCTGCGACTTTTCCAGAAAACCAGCCCGCCGAGACTCATCCAGAAAATGGCCTCCAGACTGTTATACAGGGATAATGCGTCCCTACAAGCTGATCTGCCCAAGGAATTTTTCGAGGAATTGACGGTGCCGGTTTTCACAAACCTCCCAACATTCACGTAATTCTCGTGTTGATATCGAGATTGACGCTGGAAAGTTATGATCTCAGCCGACGGGAATGCGTTCTGCCGACGAAGAGAAATTGCAGCAGACGAGGAATGCGGCGACAGCGATGTGGTCCCAGTCAGTTCACGAACACTGCAGTTTACGAACATCGCCCGGAATTCGGCAGGACCAAAATGCAGTTTTCCGGTCCGATCTACCCGCAAAATTCAGAGGAGTTCCGTGTGAGCAGGCTGCGGCTGAAAATTGAACCAGTTGTTCAAAATGCGGAAGCGGTCAAACTGCGTGTGGAACGGGATCTGCCCCAGCATACCGGATTGGTCAGTCTTGCAGCGGGGGTTGCGACAGCAGCACGCGATGCAGAACACGTTGCCGAAAAGCTACGCAAACCCTTGGGCCTGCATCGACTCCCCGCCCTCTTTCTGGTCTTGGCACTGGCGCTGCTGGTCGTCTGGACCTACATCCAGTTTTTTCGCACGACCACACTGCGAATTGCCCTGACAGAGAGAGACTTTCAGGCGATCAGGTTGCAGATGGTGCGACTTGATCGCCGCATCCAGTTTATCGAAATTCCTATTTCGAGTGAGAAAGATGCAACCACGGAAGTGCTGGCCAAAAAAGCCGACTTGGGCCTCGTTCAGGGAGGGATCGAGATTCCCGAACACCTGACGCGGCTCGAGACACCAAACCCTGAAATTGTGCTCTGGTTTGTTCGTGCGTCGATTTCGGAACCGGGTTCCGTCAAACAGATTTTGACAAGCGTCGAAGGGTCTGGTAGCCATACCGTGGCCAAAGCCTT
>JBIKZJ010000255.1:0-9171 GCA_044354755.1 Schlesneria sp.
CCAGTAGTTGTGGTGAGATGGGATTCCGGAGACGGGATGATTATCTATCCAACGTCCTGTAGTGAACAGCGTGTGTCCAAGAGTAACGCCCCCGTATCCGAGTGTGTAGCCGTCCTTCCGTGATCCGTCCTCGTTTGTGCCAGCCCAGACGCTGACCTCAATAATGTTTCCACTGATCCCTTTATTTATGGGAGCGATCAAAGAAGAAGACCACAAATTTCCTGTGGACACTTGGGTACCATCTACCCGAAAAACCGGGATCGTCGAATCAGACAGGAGTCCAATATGATCTCTCGCATTGGTCGTACTGTTGGAAATAATCGCCTTCCATGCAATAGTAGTACCGTGATATGTCGCCCCATTTGCGTCGGTCGTCACAAAACTATCGTACGTTGAGAGATCGGTACTGGTAGCATTCGTAACACGATCCGTCACAAACACAACACGAAACTGCTCCCCTGGGGCGAGACCTGCTGGAGTGACCATGATTGGTGCAGCAGCCACGGCGCCAGCGGCGATGGTCGTAATGGCGAACACGGACAATGCAGACGACAGAATCTTCATAGTTTCCCTTTCCGGGATCAGGTATCAACTGAGACTGTTCACGACCACTAAAATAAACGAGAGCCGTACGCGTAACCTTCAATTGCAATAACGCTACATTACATTCTTATAAATAATTTTAACCAGCTTAAAATCGATGTCTGTCAGATTAAAATCGCTGCTTTTTACTCTGAATGAGATCCCAGGCATCAACAACAGGCAACAAACCAGGCGTCGTCGAACTCGCATCCGCTGGGCTGAATCAAATTTGGCCATTCTCGCGCAGACTCCGATCAACCATTAAGACTCAAAAAACATTTCAATAACATATTATAGAAAAAATTGATATCACTGCCAACAGACAGCAAACCTCCTATTAGCTCACTCGCAAGATTGATTTTTAGCACATCAATAATTTCGTATTTTTCAATACGACTTTTGAAAAAACGCACATACGCTATTAACTAGCTTTATTACGGCCGGTATGGTAGTTCGTATTTGGTGATGAGCCTCTGCGTGAATTTTCTGCGTGTTTCGCTGATTTTCGGAACTTGTCTGCCCTTTTTGGCGAGATTTGACCTTGGTGATTTCCTCCCCACGAGGTGGGACAGTTTTTGAACGATTCCTCTGGTTTGGCACTGTAGGCAGAATTGCCGCTACGCACGTACTGCAAATCAATTCCCTCTGTCTGAGAAGTTAAGTCCACGCGCGTTAAGCCAGTACTTCCCGCAGGATACGGCCGCTGCCACCGACCACATACGGTCGTCCCGTTCGATCGTGGATCAGGGTCTGCGGGTCGATCCCTAGCAGATGGTAGGTTGTGGCCAGAATATCCTGAGGAGAAACCGGAAACTCATCCACATCGGCTGCGATTCGATCGGTCCGTCCAACCACCTTACCTCGACAAATCCCGGCTCCCGCCAGGACCGAGGAATAGGCTCGCGACCAGTGATTGCGTCCCCCCTGATTCGCCCCCGACGGATGATCACCGTGTGGGTCGAGTTTCGGCGTGCGGCCATGTTCTGTAATGCAGAGCACCAGGGTTTCTTCCAGCAGTCCCCGTTGTTCCAGATCCAAAATCAAGGCAGAAAAGGCGTGGTCCAATCCCGGTAACAGTTGCTCGGTTAACCGGGGATAATGCCAGTAATGGGTGTCCCAGCCCGAATTCACCGACCCGTACTCGTCCCAAAACACCGTGACGAATCGGCTTCCCGCTTCCACCAGACGACGGGCCACCAGTGACGACTGTCCAAATAAATTCATTCCATACTGTTCCCGCAGTCCAATCGGTTCGCGCTGCAGATCAAGTGCCTCGTGCAAGCGAGGATTCGTGAGGTACGAAAAGGCTCGCTCTTGTGTTCGGCTGAATTCACGAATCCGGGATTGCGATTCCAGGTCACGCCGGGCGAGATCAAATTGTTCCAGCAGCGAACGACGTAGCGACAGTCGGTCAAGCGTTAACTCCGGCGGCGTTGCATCCCCCTTCGCCCATTGGAATCGACAGTCCGGATTGACTCCTCCGTAGGGGTCAATGCTGGTCGTGATCGTCGAGGCGAAATGATACTTCTGGCTGTGGAGTGCCTCCCCTTCGAAATCGGTCCAGATGGGATCGTAAGTTTGTCCCAGAAACGCCGCATAGGGGCCCGCATTATGAATGGGGTGCGCGCGCCGCGAACTGTGTAGAAACGGCATGCCGACATTGCGAGGGACATCGGTGGCCGCTCGACCTTGCTGCTGGTCCAGAAAGTCGACGATCGATCCGATGAAAGGCCAGTGCCGGGCGTCACGGGGGTTATCCTGCATGGGCGTATCAAGGAACGGTGTTGAGGTCACCGAAAAGGCGGTCCCATGAATGGGGAACGGGTGCGTCATGGACCGAATGACAGTGGTTCGGTCCATCACCCGCGCCAGGTTGGGCAAACCTTCGCAAAGACGGCAGCCGGGAAGGCTGCTTTCGATTGAGCCAAGTCGGCCGCGAACCTCGATGGGGGATTCGGGCTTCGGATCGAAAGTTTCGAGCTGACTCGCACCACCGTAGAGAAACAGCATGATGACCGATTTGGCTTTGCCAAACCCGGGAAGCCCAGAGGCTTCTTCGGACGTCGCCCCCAGTAGACCGTTTCCGCTGACAGGACTTCCCGCAGCGAGCGCACCCAAGCCACACGCCTGCAAGACATCCCGTCGCGAGACGCCGTCACAAAGCTGTCGGTGTGAGCCTCGAATTCGCAGCATTCCCCAGCAGATCCTCTCTGGATTTTGGTTGGGTTTGGGTTTGGTTCGGTCAGGCCAGAATTTCGTGAATGGGATCGCCACCATGGGCAATCGCCACGGGCCGTCCCAAACGATCCGGAACAGTCATCTGCGGGTTGATGCCGAGTTGCTGATAAATCGTTGCCACCAGATCGCCGGGGGAAACGGGATGACTGATCGGATAGGCCGCTTGATTGTCGGTCTCGCCGAACACAAACCCCTGTTTTACACCCCCGCCTGCCAGCAGGCTGAAGCCACACTGCGGCCAATGATCACGGCCCGCCTTGGCGTTCACTTTGGGAGAACGTCCCATTTCTCCCATCACGATTACCAGAGTGGAATCGAGCAATCCGCGTGAGTCCAGATCTTCAATCAGGGCAGGAACAGCGCGATCCAGGATCGGTAAGTTGTGATCCTTCAGCATCCCAAAATTGTTTTCGTGCATGTCGTAGGAATGGCCATAACGACCAAAAATTTCGGCATGAACACTGATGAAAGGGACCTGAGCCTCGACCAGTCGTCGAGCGACCAACATGCTTGAACCAGACAGGTCTCGACCGTAGCGATCGCGGAGCGAATCCGTTTCCTGAGCCAAATCAAACGCATCGCGAGTTTTGCTGGTGGTGAGCATATCAAACGCATGCTGTTGAAAGAGACTCAACCGATCCACGGCTCCCGATCGTCTGGTCGCTTCAAATTGAGTGTCCAGTTGATCCAGCATCGACCGTCGTCGACTCAGTCGATTGACGGTAATCTCAGGAAGTTCATCGAGCGTGGGCAACCGCGGGTCCCCCAGCGGCAAGACCGGATCATAGTAAGCCACCTTCGGTTCACGTGGGAATTTGGGTTCGCAGACGGCAAACAGCGGATCGTATTGGCTGCCGAGAAATCCCCCGTACGGACCAGGTCGCCGGATACCGGGGTACATCGAGCTTTCGCCCCAACCGGGATAACACGGCAGGCAAACAGCTCCTGGCATCCCGCGCGGCCCCATCCCCAGATACTGACAGATCGCACCGATATCAGGCGGATCGGTCGGTTCCGCCTTGATCTGTGCAAAACCTCCCCCGGTGTAGCCAGTCATGACTGGCAGCGGATTATGCGCGTTGTAGCCATGCGTGACCGTGCGGATCAGACACATTTTGTGCATCAGCCGGGCCATGTTTGGCAGATGCTCGCAAACCTGCAAACCGGGGACCGAGGTCTCAATCGGCTGGAATTCGCCCCGAACTTCCACCGGTGCATTGGGTTTCAAGTCAAACATATCCATTTGACTCGGACCGCCGAGCAGATTGAACAGGATGACCGATTTGACTTGAGCCGGTCGGCTGACTGTCGTCGTTTCCGAGGCTTGCAATAGCCGGGGAAGATTAACTCCCGCGAACAGCGACAGTCCTCCCACCTGCATCAGCTCACGTCGCGTGACTTCGTCGCATAATTTTGCAGTGCTACCCAGAACTGTCAGCATCCAGCACTCCTCGCGCAAGAATTCTCCAATCATCAACAAAGCTTATCAAACCTGTGGCCGGTTGAAACCCCGCTTGGCCGGGGGTTGAACGCATTTTCCGAACAAACTCGACACCGTTTACGTCGGTACCTGAGAAAGAATTCCTCGTTGGCTGCGAGAAATCCCCCATCAAACCCGAAAAACGTCAGCGGCTGTCGCCGGGTTTTGCTGCTTTCCGCAAGGATTGCACCGCGTGCCACTCGCTGTCAGCGTCAACGCATTCTACAATCCAGCGCGAGGTTTACTCACTTCGCTCGCCCTGCACGGTGTGATGACGCTCTTGCTGGGGTGTGCCTGCGAGCCAAGCGGTTTTCTGGTGGGATTTAGGTTAGGTCACGTCAACGGATGGCTGCCGTCGTGAAAAATTCGATTTCGCTTTTAACGGACCTTCCGTCGCGACTGCTGGCCCATCCGGGAATGGGGGAGGTCGTTGCGCAACTTCGCGGCGGTGGTGAGGCGACGATTGATGGGGCCTGGGGTTCTTCGTCCGCGCTGGCGGTCGTCGCGCTGGCTCAGCAGGCCCCCAGTACGGTGGTGGTCGTGCTGCCGCATGAAAAGGATGTGGACGGGTTTATCTCGGATGCGGCGGGCTTCGGGCTCGAACCGCAATTCTTTCCCGCCTGGGCAGCACTCCCCCACGAGTTAAGCATCACCGATCCCATTCTGGGATCTCGATTGCGGATCTTGCGAGCGTTTGATTCCGAGTCGCCACCCCGTCTCGTGGTGACCACGGTGCATGCCCTGTTGCAACCGGTGCCAGATCGCGCAGCCCGCACTGTCGCTTCGCGAACCTTGCGCATCGGTGACGAACTCGACCTGGAAGAACTGACGGCATGGCTCGTCAAACACGGGTTTGAGCGGGTAACGGCACTCGAACTGCCGGGCGAGTTCAGCATCCACGGGGGTATCGTCGATGTCTTTTCACCCGATGCAACGGATCCGGTCCGGATCGAGTTATTCGGTGATGAAATCGAGTCGATCCGATTGTTTGACATTGAATCACAACGCAAAGTGAAGGATCTGACCGAGATTGACATTGCGATCGTCACCTCGATTGCAGAAAACTCGGATGGGGACCCAGATGGGGACAATCCTCCGTTAGGAGATCAGGGACAGGGAAGGGGGGGGCTATCGGCAGAAGCGACCAGCGGAGTCTCTCCAGTGCTCACGCCACTTTCCAGCCTGGATTCTTCGGCACTCGACTCGTTGCCCACTCAAGCCTGGGTCGTCTTGCTGGATTTGAACGAGATTGTCAGTGAGGGAAAACGATACCTCAACCGCATGGCGGATCCTCGGGGACTCTTCAGCATCGAATCCACACTCGAACGATGCACACGATACCCCTATGTCACCATGGCTCCGTTGCTGGCGGATCAACGGAATCCAACCTGCCATTTGCAGATCGAATCGATCGAGCGATTTACCGGGCACAAGGGAGATGCGCTGCAGGAACTGGCTCGCGTGGTCCAGCAGGATGAAACCGTTTTGATTGCCTGCCACAACGAAGCGGCTTTAACACGGCTCAGTGAGTTAATGATCGAGGTTTTTCTCGGTGGGGCGAGTGAATCAGAGACCGCCACGGGAGAGTCGGGGACAGCGACCAAGGCCAAAGATTCCCGAACCAGCGATTCCCAAACTCGAGATCGCAATGATTCGGGGTCGAGTCGTGTCGGCGAAACCGAACCCGCCTCGACAAAATCCCGCAAGGGGATAAAACAGGCGAAGGACGTACCTTCCCAGATACCACCTGCCACCACCCCCGCCCGCGCTGTCATGGAAGCGGCAGCGGGAGGAGGACTGAAGAAATTTCTCCGTGGTCCGGCAAAAATCGCAGGGGGGGCCATTGACGCGGGGTCAAACCCGTCGAAAGGGACTGCTCAGGGAGCAACGCCCCAATCCCAACTAACACCCACCAGAGGCAAGGGAAGCGTCCCAGAGGGAAACTTGCTGGTGGCGTCGACTCATCCCTTCCTGTCTCGAATTCGACTCTGCGTCGGGCATGTCGCACGCGGGTTTCGTCTGCGGACCGATCGGATGATCGTGCTGGGGGATAATGAACTCTTCGGACGGGCGGAAGCACGACGAACGGCAAAGAAAAGCAAGATCGAATCTCGAGCAATCGATAGCTTTCTGGACCTCAATTCCGGCGATCTCGTCGTTCACCTGTCGCACGGGATTGCCCGTTTCCGTGGGATGGAAATTCAGAATAAAGGGGATCATACCGAAGACCACCTCGCGCTCGAATTTGGCGGTGGGCTCAAAATGTATGTCCCCGTTTCACTGATTCATCTCGTCCAGAAATACATCGGTGGGGGCAAGTCGTCTCCCGAATTATCGAAACTGGGGGGCTCGACCTGGTCCAACAAAAAGAAACGCGTCGCCGAAGCGGTCTGTGACATGGCGGCAGACATGATCAAGCTGCAAGCCGAACGGGACATGAAACCAGGGCTGCAATGCCCCCCGGACAGCCATTGGGTCGAAGAATTTGATGCCGCGTTTCCTTACACCGAAACCGTCGATCAATTGCATGCGATTACGGACCTTAAGCGCGACATGGAACAGCCTCGCCCCATGGACAGGCTCATCTGTGGCGATGTCGGTTATGGCAAAACCGAGGTAGCGATGCGTGCCGCGTTCAAGGCGGTCGATGCCGGTCGTCAGGTCGCGATTCTGGTCCCCACCACGGTGCTGTGCGAGCAGCATTTTCGCAGCCTGAGCGAACGCATGGCCGAATTTCCGGTGAACATCGCTTCGCTCAATCGTTTCAAGTCGGCCAAAGAGGTGCGCGAGACACTGCGAGGCCTGGTAGAGGGGACCATCGATATCTGTATCGGCACACACCGGCTGGTGAGCAAAGATGTCAAATTCAAGGACTTGGGCCTGTTGGTGATTGATGAAGAACAGCGGTTTGGTGTCGAAGTCAAAGAGTTACTGAAACACCTGCGACTCGAAGTCGATGTGCTGACGCTTTCGGCGACACCGATTCCGCGTACGCTGCATATGTCGCTGGTTGGTGTACGAGATATTTCCAGTCTCGAAACACCTCCCCAGGACCGTCAGCCGGTCGGGACCCATATCTGTCGCTGGGATAAAGAACTGATTCGCTCGGCGATTGTCCGCGAACTGAATCGAGACGGACAAATCTATTTCGTCCATAACCGAATCTATAACATCGAGTCGATTGCCGACCAAATTCGATGTCTGGTTCCGGAAGCGACGGTGGATATCGTCCATGGACAAATGGCCGAAGAGCCGATGGAAACGGCGATGATGAACTTCGTGCAGGGGCGGACCGATGTGCTGGTCGCGACGACGATCATCGAAAGTGGCTTGGATATCCCGAATGCCAATACGATTTTCATCAACCAGGCCAATAATTATGGACTTGCCGACCTGCACCAGTTACGGGGTCGAGTCGGTCGACATAAACATCGCGCTTATTGCTACCTTCTGCTGGACGAAGGGAAATCGCTGACACCCCAGGCGTCGCGCCGATTGAAAGCGATTGAAGAGTTCAGTGAACTGGGAGCGGGATTCAAGATCGCCATGCGGGATCTGGAAATTCGGGGGGCGGGAAATATCCTGGGGACCGAGCAATCTGGACACATCGCAGTGGTCGGGTACGAACTCTATTGTCAGCTGCTCGAAAACGCCGTTCGGGCCGCGAAACGCCAGCCGCTGCGCGAGCACCGGCATGTCGAGGTGAACCTTCCCGTGGCGGCGTTTCTCCCCTCGGAATACATCCCCGACGGGCGTCCGAAGATCGAGATGTACCGCAAGTTCTCGATGGTTTCGACGCTGGAACTGCTGGAAGAATTGAAGACCGAGCTGCGCGATCGTTATGGCCCCCTCCCGCTACCCGTACAAAAGATGGCCCAAGTCCGCGAACTGCAGATCCTGGCGGTCCGCTGGCAGATCGACGACATCCATCTTGAACCGGGGTACGTGGTGTTTGGTTATCGAAATCCCAAAAAGATTGCCAAACTGGTTCGGCTCTGTACGCTACCGTTACGGATCGTCGACGACCGCGAGGCATGCCTGGTCCTGCCACCGCAAGTCCCCGAGCCTGAACAGTTGCTGATGATGCTGAAATCGGTGCTGGAATCCGAATTGCCGACATTTGCTGACAAGGGATATCACAGCGATTAGCGAGCGAAACAAAGTCGCTTCGCCAGCACGGACGATCGCTCAATCTAAACTCTGCAGGTCATACACCTGGAAGGTTTGATTTCGGTAGATCGGTTCCAGTTCGAGTGGCCCCAGGCGGTCGGTCAACAGGTGGGTCAGTCCGGTCTGCTGGCGAAGCCCCCGTAATTCCTCGGCGGAATACAGTTGATCGGCATAGTTCGATTCAAACCACTTTTGCAAAAAATTGAGCCGGCGGTTCCATTCGACCATACCGGCAGCATCTTGCGGGCAGTCTTTGAACGAGACAAACTCGGCACGCTGGGCGAACCACTTGAACGCCCAACCGTTGGTCGGTGATTGCACCAGCGCATCTGCGGGTAAATGGGTTTGGATCCACGAGCAGACATCAAGCCAGTCAATCCGATCCTCGCGCGAGTAGCGGTTTGTTTCGGCGGTGGCATGAATGCGGAACAAGCTGGCAACAAAGATCAGCAACAGGAACGAGGCGGGATGTGAACACCGGGATTGCCAGGTTTTGCGGGGCAGGGTGCAGAGTGCCGTTCGCTCCAGCACGCCAATCAGACTTATCGCGACCCCGATCGGCAACAAGAGATCCGCCAGCCGAAAAGGATAAAACTTGAGCAAGTTCATGCGCTGGGCAAAAAAGGGCATCAATCTCGGCGGACGAGGACCCCAGCCGATCACAATTCCTGCGAGTGCAAACACGACTCCCCACAAGACAA
>JBIKZJ010000285.1:0-8403 GCA_044354755.1 Schlesneria sp.
AACCGGACTCTGGCCAGTGTTCGTCCACCCCAGCGCAGGCTCGAGCCCCAGATCAAAAGCAACAAGGCATAGCCCAGATAGGACCGCAGCGGAAACATCATCGGATCGAGATGGTGTGATAAACGGAAATAAACCTGCAGATACGTCGCAGCATAGCGCGTCTCTGGGGATGCGGATTCGGTCAACAGTCGAATCACCGGAATCAGTCCTGGCATTGCTAACAAGCCAAACACGATGCCGGGAAGAATCAGATTCCACAAGTTGGTAAGGGTGTTGGCTGCATGTTCACGAAGAGCCATCACATTGGGGTTGGCTTGGGTCCCGCTTAACCCGGCTGCCATGAAACGCTGACGCTTTTGTCGCCGAAATTCCAGCAGGCGAGTGACTCCCTGGCTGAACAGGAATGCGAGCATTCCCCACAGCCCGATGACCGGATGAAAGCTGACTGCCAATCCCCCCCAAGCGGCGGCTGACAACCAGCGATGACGCAGGACGCTTCCTAAACCTGCCAGAAGAAATCCGTAACAGGGGACCTTGGCCTCGACTCCCCCAACCAGCCATTCACCCGAGAAATTTCCGCACGAGGCCAAACCCAAAAAGACCCAGGCGGTCCAAAGCGGCCCCGCTCGAGAAAACAACAGCGGTGAAAGCCCATAGAGCCAACCACAGGCCAACACCAAAGTCGAGACCGCGCGTCCCAACCAGGCGGACTGTTCGAACGAGGCAAATCGTGTCAGGCCGCCGATGGTCGCATAGAAAACGGTATGGGCATTGGGCGAGGCGAGAAAAAAATCGCGTTCACACCATGCTGGCTGCCAGAAATGGTGTGACTTGCAGAGATAGTGCGGTTCGTTGACCCCCGGGACCGGTGCCGCGATCGCCCCGTAAAGAAAAAATGTAGCCCATACTGCCAGCAGTACAGGCCACTTTTGTTGTTTCGTCGGTAGCGATATGCTGGATTCGCGTACGAAATCTGACATGAGATCCCTCAATCGCTCTGAACCCAAATACCCACGAACCGAAATCCGAATATCGCGGTGAGCTTACTTCTTCTTTTTCGCGGCGTCCTTCTTGACCGCTCCTTTGGTCACCGTTTTGGTTTCGGCTTTGACCACTTCCTTTTTCGAAGCACCCGTTTTCTTCGCAGTGGTACCGCTGAAAATGCGATCATAATTTTCCCAGAACTTGGGAGTTGTACCGGTACGGACAATCGGGCCACTCATCAAATACTCCTCTGAAAAACAAACGGGAAATCCAGAAACTGCTCGCGACCAAATTGCGGCAACCTGAATTTCAATTAAACGATAACGCCTTACGCGCGCAGATTCTTCACTTGCGGCGAGCGACTGTCAAGCGAGGATCCCAAACCCGTTGCTATTCCGCACGTTCAATCGCCTCGGATGTCGCCAGTGTAATGGGGATCTGTAAGCGTCGCCCCTCGCGCACAATGGTGAGAACCACTTCGTCACCGGGCTGTTTCCCTTCAATGTAACCGAGAAAATCTTCAGCCGTGGCAATTTTTTGATCGTCGATGCCAACAATCAGATCCGCAGCCGATCGATCCTCTCGATTCAGTGTGAAGGGGCCTCGACGAGACTTGGTCATCCGAGGCCCGCGCAATCCCGCTCGCTCGGCGGCACCATTGGGTCGCATCTCGGCAATCAGCAATCCTTTGTCCGTCTGATAGACCTTATCCAGGCCACTTTCGGGTCGGATCACACGCCCGTACTTGAGTAGCTGTGGCACCACGCGCGAGACCAAACTGACCGGAATGGCAAACCCCACTCCCGAACTTTGACCTGATGTGGTCGCAATCGCGGTGTTAATCCCGATCAAACGGCCATGCGCATTCAGCAGCGGACCTCCCGAACTGCCGGGATTGATCGCCGCATCAATCTGAATGATCGATTTAATTTTCCAGTTACCATGAATCTGCAACGAGCGATTCAAGCTCGAAATGATCCCAGTGGTCAGAGTCCGCTCTAACCCAAAAGGATTCCCCAAGGCAAAAACCCGCATGCCAACCCGTAGACCGCGTGAATCTCCCAAGGCGACCGGGAACAGTTCCTCTTCCGTCGACTCAATCTTGATAATCGCCAGATCATTCAGCGGATCGGCACCAATCGTCGTCGCTTCGTAGGATTTTCCGTTATAGAGTGTCACCGCAATCTCTTTGGCACCCGTGACCACATGATAGTTGGTGACGATGTGCCCCTCTTGGTCAATGATGGCCCCGGATCCGGTCCCCTCGGAATGCTCAGTCATGATTAATCGTTCGGTGCGAACCGTCTTGGCAGTGATATTCACGACACTCCGGTTTACGGCCTCATACACCGCAACCGCGATCGACTCGTCGGGCGTTAACCCCTCGTCATCATAGATGCGTGTCGTGCTGGGACGAATTCGTTCGACAGGCGAATCAATCCGCAGTCGCCGTTCCTGGGCGGTCAAAGCCCCTTCACCCCCACCGCTCACCAGCCAGATGGTAAAGAGGCTGGCCATCAACGCTGAAAATACGCATCCAATCAAAAACCGCATGAAAAACCCTCTGACTATTCCGGACGAACCGAGTCGGAACGTGCATCCTCAGTTTTGCGCACCGCTTGAGGAGTCGGCGGGAGATCCTGCTCAAAGCTGACAAGATGGATCGGATTCCCTGCTCGGGAAAAATCCGACTTCCTCTGGGACTTCCAAACCAACTGCTGCTGCAAATTTCGGCCCCTGACATCAATCTGTTCGGGTCCCCCCTGTGCCAGCGAGAGGCTGACAATAAAGGAATGATAAAAAAGCCGATCCATTTCATCGCGGGACATCGCGGCAAGTATCATGGATCCCCCGGAACGCTGTACAACGGCCCATTGGTAGCGGTCTTGTAACCGGTCAGCACGAACGGGACCGATCAGTGGGATCAGATCCGCTGCCGTATGCTGGTTGAATTGCTGGCCAACCGCATGTTGCAACTCTTCCATTTGCGACCGGCTCAGTGGTGATTGTTGCCGAGTCGATTCTTCCCAGCGACTCAAGAGCGACTCGATTTCGAGGGGATCGACCCGAGCCACCGATCCCGACACGCAGTTTTTTTCGGGCTCGACGTTTTTGACCGTCGGGTGGATACAGGTTGTGATCGATCGCGAGACTCGAGGCAGCGAATCATTTTTCGGCACCGGATCCAGATTCCAAACCAACATGAGAAAACCGATTTCGAGCATCTCGTCACATCCTTGTGTGCTCCCGCACGGGTTACTGATCGAAACGAACTGGAATGCCCGCGGATCTTGCGACCGCCGATTCCCTATTGAGGTCCATCAGTTCCTCGGCTCCCATTGGAAAATCAGCGAATGGAAACGGAGTCAGCACGCGGCAGCACTTTAAGAGAAAGTGGAAAAGAGCGGAAGACGAACTGAGGAAGGCGAAAAGGATCAAGCGGGGGGAGTGACGAATCCGCAGCGGGGACGCTCGGTTTTGATCTTGAGTAACACGATTTGGATCTTGAGTGACACCATCAGCCGCTCGGCCAAGCCCAATCCGAGCTCGAATGCATCGCGTTATCGATGGAGGTCAAAACAAGAAAACGACAGCATCACCATCGGTGGAGTGCTGTCGTTTTCTCTCATAAGTACCCTCAGGATGCTGAACCCGAGGGCCAGTGCGCCTGATCGGCCGCTTACAGGATCGAGCGGATTTTGGCAAGGAAATCAGCGTTCGTCGGATACTTCAGCAGAATCCGCGTCAATTGCTCCATCGCTTCGACCGGACTGAGCGAGATCAGACTGCGTCGCAGCAGGGTGACCCCTTCCAGAACTTCCGGCGAGAGAATCTTCTCTTCGCGTCGGGTTCCTGACTTGGAAATATCAATTGCCGGCCAGATCCGTCGTTCGGCGAGGTCGCGGCTAAGCACCATTTCCATGTTCCCGGTCCCTTTGAACTCGAGGAAAATGGCTTCGTCCATCCGGCTTCCTGTTTCAATCAGGGCGGTACCGACGACGGTCATCGAGCCCCCTTCATCAAATTGTCGTGCCATACCGAACATTTTCTTGGGAAGGTCCATCGCTTTGACATCCAGCCCCCCTGTCCCCGTTCGACCCGTATTGGTCCATTTATTGAAGGCCCGTGCGGTTCGAGTGATACTATCGAGCAGCAGAAAGACATCTCGACCCGCTTCGGCCATCCGCTTGGCTCGCTCAAACACCAGCTGACTGACACGAATATGATTCTCGACTTCACGGTCGAGTGACGACGCGACGACTTCACCCTTTACCCGACGACGCATCTCGGTCACTTCCTCAGGTCGCTCGTCGATCAGCAATACAATCAGGTAAATGTCGGGATAGTTCGTGCTGACCGAGTCGGCAATTTCCTGCAGCAGCATCGTCTTACCCGTTCGAGGAGGGGCGACGATCAAGGCTCGCTGGCCTTTGCCAATCGGAGTTAATAAGTCCATCACCCGCATGGTAATCGGGGTTGATGCGGTTTCGAGTTTGATCTGAACGTGCGGATTGATTGGAGTGAGTGAGTCGAAATTTTTGATTTCGGCGTACTGTTCAGGAAGCCGACCTTCGATCGATTGGATCGAGCGAAGCCGAGGTCCCTGTCCCCGACCACCCGGAATGCTCTCACCGGTGATCAGAACTCCTTCACGAATCCCGTATTTTTCCAGCAGTGACCCCGAGACGAACGAGTCGGTCTCTTGTGAGACATAACCCGCTTTGGGATCTCGCAAAAACCCATACCCCTTGGGATGAAGTTCGAGAATCCCTTGAACGAGTGTGACGGATTCGGGACCAACTCGTTCTCCACGATCCTGATTAGCTCGAGGTTCGTTGTAGGTTCGACCCCCACCTCCCGAATTGGATTGACCTCCGTGTTGAGAACGTCGGTTATCCTGTGGCGGACGGCGTTGGCCACGTCCTGGTGGTTGCTGATTGTAGCCCTGCTGTCCTTGTGGCTGATTGTATCGGCCTTGAGGTGGTCGCTGTTGCTGCTGCTGTGCGGGGGGCTGGCTCGCATAATTCCCTGGCCCCTCGGCCTGACCCGCAGGACCTCGACCCCGCCCCCGACGTCGGCGACGGCGACGATTCAATCCCCCATCCGCAAATCCCTCAGGCCCCGTCGGGTACCCCTCTTGACCCGCGGCAGCTCCGCCAGAAGAAGGCTCGTCTGGCTCATTCGCAGCAAGACCCCGCTCGCTATCGATCTCATCGCTGCGGTTCCGACTCTCATCGACCCGATCATCCGTCCGGCGATCATCCGTCCGGCGATCATCCGTCCGGCGATCATCTGTGCGGCGATCATCTGTGCGGCGATCGTCTGTGCGGCGGTGTCGTGGCGCCGGTGTGGCCTGCTCACGGACCGGTTCGGAAATCGGCTCGACAACCGACTCAACGTGTTCCGCCACCGCTGAGACCTCAGCGGATGCCGCTGAAGCCGCAGCAGCCCGAGGGGCCCGCGTTCGCCGGGGCCGTTCCGCCGGGGTGGCTGGGACTGTTGGTTCGGCTCGTTTCGTCCGAGTCTTTCTCGGGGCGGGCTCGGGGACTAACGAATCGAAATCCATATCTTGTTCAGTGGGGTAACGTTCGGCTTCGGCTCGAACCGCCGCAAACTCTTCCAGCGCATCTTCGATCAAGGGCTTGGCTGTCTGCGATTCCGCCGATCCAGATCCTCGCATTTCTCGAGATTCCGTCGTGTCAGCCTTTTTTGTGCGACGACGAACTACACGCTTGGGAGAATCCGAACTTTGATCAGCGGTCATAAACAATTCCATTGGCTAAACACACTCGATACGAGCGGGCAAGAACATCTCGACGCGGTGGAATGGCTTGCTTCCATCCAGCGGAGTCAACATCGATTCAGATGGGAAGCCCCAGCACATCCAGGCGGGTTCCATTTACTTAAAGGCGTTACATTACTTAAGGACATTACATTCGCAGAATCCCGCTTCAGGGATCCACGCTTAAAACTCTCAGCACAACGACTCGAATTCTTCCGTCGAAATGCAGTGAAGAAAGCGGCGTACAGCCTAAAAATCCATTATCAGCACGCGAAACAATCATCAAACCATCGCATCCGATCGAAAACCAGCGGAAAGCAGCTCGCAATCGTCCCGGTGGACCGGAAAACTCATCCCGGTGGACCGGAAAACTCATCCCGGTGGACCAGAAAAATCATCCGAACAAACCGGAAAACCAGGCAGGGACCCCGGAAACCACAACCTCTGTCAAAAATGAAATCGGCGGCGAAATCAACAATCGCCTCAATGCCTTCATCCAGAACAGAAGCAGCGGAGGCCTGAGAACCACTAAAGTGACAGCAGATTGAGTGGCCGTCAACAACCAGAGTCAGAACACAAACAGAAATGGTTCTGTATCACTGATCACGTTAACGGTGGACTCAAGATGCCACAGCCCCGCCGGACAGTTACGACCGCAAGGAGCTATCACGCTTACTTGGACATCTTGCGAAGCGAGCTAACTCAAAACCAGAGATTTTGAATCGATGCCAACCGAAAAAAATCGGACGGCCCTTGGATCATATCGAGCGGCGACGTTATGTCAATTCAACTCTTTTACTCAAATTGGCAAAATCCGCACTTGGCTCAAAAAAACTCCCTTGAGATCCGCACACTCATGGGAAAAACCTGTGTCATCACTCTTTTGACACCCCTTTCTTCAGAAATTCTTCGCGATTCCGAATGGTCATCGCCTTCCGAAAAACCGAACGAACTGGAAAAACGGACTCAAGTTCCCCATGCTTTTCCGAGCATGATCGTGACGAAAGACGCTCATTCCCCTAACTTTACTCGAATCCGCCCCTCGGGCCGTGGCTGCATCCACGTGATTTGAATCAAGATCGCGATCCCGATCCGGCGGATTCGTCCTGCCGGAAAACGGAGACCTTGTGGAAACGAAACCTTTTTGAATAAGCAATCAGAGCATGCCGCAGCTGACCCTCACTTCACAACTTTTGCTTGCAGCCTTGATCGGTCTCGGCGCTGACTGTACTGGATTCGCCGCCGACGCGATCAAACCCTGCAAGATCCTCGTCACCGAAAAAGGGACCGGATGGCCTGTGCCACTCGTCGAACTCAAAACCACCCACCATGCTCGCTTTGTCACCGACAACAACGGAATCATCGCGTTTGATCTGCCCGAATTGATGGGCCACGAGACTTGGTTCGAACTTCAAGGGCACGGTTATGAAGTCCCCCCGGATTTCCTGGGATTTCGCGGGGTTCAGCGGATTCCTGAACCCGGCAAAACACTGGAAATTCAGGTCGACCGAAAAATCATCGCCAAACGCCTGGGGCGATTGACCGGCTCGGGACTCTTCGCAGAAAGCCAGAAGCTTGGCCTGGAAGCAGACTGGCACGACCTCCCGATCGCAGGGTGCGACAGTGTCCAAAACGCGATTTATCAGGGGAAACTCTTCTGGGTCTGGGGGGATACCACTCCCGCTCGATACCCCTTGGGGGTCTTTGATATGACCAGTGCGACAACTCCCCTGCATCCGCTGAAAACCCTGGAACCTCCGCTTCGTCTGAAATTCGATTACTTTCAGGGCCCCCAAAATCAGCCACGTGGCGTCGCAAAAATGCCCGGTAGTGGCCCGACCTGGCTCAGTGGTTACGTCAGTCTCCCCGATGCCTCAGGTCGGATGCGATTGCTGGGAAGCTACATCAAAGTCAAGCCACCACTGGAAGCGTACGAATGTGGGTTATGCCTCTGGAATGACACCAAAGCCGAATTCGAGCCACTAAGAACCCTCTGGACCAAGTCGACCGCCAGCCCCGATTGCCCGATTGTTCCCGATGGTCATGCGGCCCGTTGGAAAGATGACAGCGGCACGGATTGGGTTCTCTTCGGAAATCCGTTTCCCAAATTACGCTGCCGAGCGACCTTTGAAGCTTGGCAGGACTCGGCTCAATGGGAAGTTCTCCAGCCACAGCCACAGCTCATTCCTGCAACTCATTCCGATCCTGCCGACAAAGCCGCTCCTGAAAAGCCGGTTGAACCACACACCGGTTCCATCGCCTGGAACGAATATCGCCAGCGGTGGGTCACCGTTTTCATGCAAAACTTCGGTAAACCCTCCGCTTTCGGTGAACTCTGGTATGCGGAATCCACATCCCCCACGGGTCCTTGGGGTACTGCGGTGAAAGTGCTTTCTCATAATAACTACACCTTCTACAACCCGCGACTTCATCAGGAATGGTCTGCTCCGGATTCTCCGATTCTGCTGTTTGAAGGGACGTATACCAAACAGTTTACCGACCACGCCGAAGCAACCCCCCGCTACGAATACAATCAGATGCTCTACCGACTTGACCTGAACGACCCGGCACTCGCCCCGGCACAAAAATGAGCGCCAGATGTCGTGGTGAAAGATGTCGTGGTGAAAGATGTCGTG
>JBIKZJ010000445.1:0-5279 GCA_044354755.1 Schlesneria sp.
GGAAACGGCCCCCGCTTGCAGGTCGTAATAGGTCCCAGTCAACACCCCTGTGGTACTGCTGATGGTACCGCCATTGGCGACTGTCACCACGCCAACACTATCGGAAAAGGTCGTCATGGCCAGAGTGGCCGCAGCATCATCGACTATCACATCACCGCTGCTGAGTGCATTACTCACACCGTACGCAAGAGTACCGTTACTGACGGTCGTTAACCCGGTATATCCGTTGGTGCCGCTCAGCGTGAGCGTTCCGGACCCGATCTTCGTCAAGCCCCCCGTTGTCACCGCCGCCGCGCCCGAGATTGTCAGATTGTTCGTGGTGATGTCGAGGGTCGAGGTCGTGCCGGCCGTCAACGTGAAGTTGCGATTCGTCGTAGCATTGGCCCCCGTGTATTGCAGCGTTCCGCCCCCGAGTACCAGATTTGTGGCGACGCTGGTTGCCGCTCCCAGATTTCCGCTCACGCCGCCGTTACCAATCGTCGCGACACTGAGCACCCCGGCACTGATCGTCGTCACCCCCGTAAAGGTATTAACGCCACTGAGTGTCCAGGTCCCCGTCCCAATTTTCGTCAGATTTCCCGCGCCGCTGATCACCCCGGCAAACGAATTATCGGTATTTGCTGTTCCCACGGACAACGTGGAATTTGCGTTATTGAACGTCACTGCGGCGGTGCCATTGTTCGTTAAAGATCCCAACGTGGCGGCGAGTGTTCCCGTGCTAAAGGCGAGCTTCGCCGTTCCGGTTGTTCCATTTCCCAAGGTGACGGCCTTGGCGACCGCGTTATTGACATTCATCGTCAACGTGACACCGTTATTCACCACGATCGTGTCAGCCGCGGTGGGTGCCCCATTGATTCCCGATCCGGTTGTGATGGCACTCCAGTTCTTATTTGACGAGATGACAATCGCGGAGTCGGTGAAATCGTACGTGGCGACTGCACCCGAAGCCAGGCCCAACGCGGTCAATTTGAGGGTCGATTGGGCGTACTGACTGTCGACAAACCAGGTCGTCCCGATCTGTCCATTCGCTCGTCCATCGGTATCGGGAAAGACCCGTAGCCCCGCAGAATTCTGGTAGGGCGTAAATCCACTCGATCCGTCGGTCACGATCCAGGGAAGATTTCCCGGTGCGTGATCAGCAATACCATCGGTGCGGGAAACTTGAAATTGAAGGGTTTCGCCAATTTGAAAATTATGGTCCGGTAAACCATCCGTGGTTGCCGTGATGACCGCAGTGCTGCCGGGGGCGTAATCGATCTGATCGGTCGAGACGGTGGCCGACAGCAGCATGCGGGATTCCAGTGGTTCGGCGGGGGTCTGCCGGAGGGCGCGACGGCGTTGACGCCGGCACGCTTGCTCGACCGAGCGTCGAGTTCGCCAAAATCGGTTCAATTTCAATACAGCCTGATTCCAACAACCCGCAAACCAATTGATTTTCATTTCGAATTCTTTCTGCTGGGACAGAGCATCCTGTCCCACAAGGCAATTCCCTGCCTCGCGGACATCACACTCCACTTAATTTTCTAATAAACTGTTTTTTTCGCTATTAACGCTTTTCATCTGAGAGCCGGGGAGCTTGCTGCAAGAAAAACCGCTCGTGCGGATCCCGCTCCCGCTTGAAACTCACTTTTTTTCCGTACGTATTCATCGTCAATCCCTGAACCAAGCAAGCTTCTGAGGAGACTCAGTCCCCTACTTGAGATTTGGAGACTCCTCGTAGAGCCCGTTGCTTT
Organism: Schlesneria sp.; assembly: GCA_044354755.1. Classification (GTDB taxonomy): domain Bacteria; phylum Planctomycetota; class Planctomycetia; order Planctomycetales; family Planctomycetaceae; genus Schlesneria. The sequence goes on from JBIKZJ010000445.1 coordinate 1,734, forward strand.
TTAATTCATTTTTAGTGCTAATTTGATCACTTCCAATCCACCCGAAGAATGAGTCAATGCTTTTGAATGCAATCGATTTCTTATTTTTAATTTTGGTTCTCAGCCATGTTTTGGAAATCCAAATTTCAACGATTGTGCTTGCGCACGCGCCTCTACCAGTAGAAGCGTTTTTTCGAAGCCAAGAGGGAGGTCTTTTTTTGAAAACTTTGAGAAAACGTCCAAAATAAGTTTTCAGGGGGGGCGATTCCTGCAGCGGCTGACAACGACCCAACTGAGACCGCTGGCAACTGAATCATCATTCCGCAGGAACTGGGCCTCTTTTCCAGGAAACCGATCAATCGGTTTCGATTCAGGAAGATGACCCGCTTGAGACGGTGGTCTGAGGTGAATCTTCCCTCGTTTCCCCCTCTTCCTATCTTCCACTCTTTGCGTAGATTTCAAAATTGAACTTTCGCAGACCCTGACGATCTGCCTACAATCAAGAAGACTTCGATGCGTCAAGGTTTTCGGTGGGAAACGTTATGCGATTGAGACTGACTGGACTAATCGCCACACTCGGGTGCCTGACCCTGGTGGGCCGCTTGTGGGGAGACGAGACGGCTGACGACGCCTTCTTCGAAGCGAAGGTCCGTCCACTGCTGATCGCCAGGTGCCTCGAATGCCACAGTAGCGAAAAACCAAAAGCGGGCTTACGACTCGATTCCCGCGAAGCCATCCTGACCGGCGGCGAAAGTGGCCCGGCAGCAATCACCGGGAAACCGGACGAATCGCTCTTGATTGATGTCATTGGCTACCGCAACACCGTGCAAATGCCCCCCAAAGCCAAGCTTCCCGATGCCGAAATCGTCACATTGACGGAATGGGTGCGCCGCGGATTGCCCTGGCCCAATTCAAAACCGACCACTCCCGGTCCCGCGCCGGCTCAGTCCCCCGCAGCGGATTACACCGACGAGCAAAAAGCCTTCTGGGCGTTTCAGCCGATGCGGCAGCCGTTCCCTCCCGCAGTCCATTCATCCGGCTGGATCCGTTCACCCATTGACCAGTTCATTCTGGCGGAACTCGACGCGAAGGGGCTCACCGTTGCGCGGGAAGCGGATCGCCGGACACTGATCCGACGGGTGACACTCGACCTGATCGGCCTGCCACCCACTACTGACGAAGTGACGCAATTTGTTCAGGACCCGTCCGAAGATGCTCTCGAACGACTCGTCGATCGGTTGCTTGCTTCGCCTCGTTATGGTGAACGGTGGGGACGGCACTGGCTCGATGTGGCTCGTTATGCAGACTCGAATGGGCTGGATGAGAATCTCGCCTACGCCAATGCGTTTCGCTACCGCGATTACGTGGTCAAAGCGCTGCGAGAAGACAAACCCTATGACCGGTTCTTGACCGAGCAGATCGCCGGTGACTTACTGATCAAAGTCGAACCCGTCAAAGCCGAACCCGAAAATCCTGCCAGCGAATCCGAATCGTTTGATCCACTGGTCGCCACCGGCTTTTTGTGCTTGGGCGCTAAAATGCTGGCCGAGGATGACCCGGTCAAAATGCAAATGGATATCATCGACGAACAGGTCGACACCATCGCCCGAGCGGTGATGGGACTGACCATGGGCTGTGCTCGCTGCCACGATCATAAATTCGATCCACTCTCGACCGAAGACTATTACGGGCTGGCGGGGATGTTCAAAAGTACTCAGACCATGGAAACTTTTTCCGTGGTCGCGCGCTGGCACGAACGACCCCTCGCCACCGCCAGACAACTGCAGCAACGGGATGAACAGCTGCAGCAGGTCGCCACAAAAAAACAGACGATCGAGCAGCAAAAAACAGCTGCAACCGAGGTGATTTTGTCCGCCGCCCGGCAACAGGGAGCAGCCTACCTGCTGGCCGCAACGCGCGAATTTCTGTTGGGAGAACAATTAAGCGGTGCCAAGCCACGCGGCAACCTGCCGAACCCCCAAGACTTCCCCGGAGCGATCCTGATCGAGGCGGAAGACTTTACTCGCGGCAATGTGCAAAAAGATCGCGAAACTTATGGCAAAGAGATTGGGGTCCTGGTCAATCGGGGTGAGGCACCGAATTTTACCGAATACGACATTCACGTCGAACACGCAGAATCGTACCAGTTCGAGTTACGCTATGCCGCGGCCGGTTCCCGTCCGGTCAAAATCTTTTGTAATGGACTGCTGATCAAGCCGGACGCCGCAGCCAAGGTGACGGGATCATGGACACCAGAGACCCAGACTTGGTTTGTCGAATGCCTGATCCCGTTGAAAGCAGGTCAAAACCTGATTCGTCTGGAGCAGCCGCAATTCTTTCCGCATCTCGATAAGCTGTTACTGACACCGGCGCCACCCGCAGAACTCGCGGCCGTCGAGCTTCCCCCAGCCGCGTTTCCCGACGAGCCGGGCAAAACACCGCTGCTCATTCCGTCCATCACCCAGCAGTGGGTCAAATCGCTGGAAGCCTCGAAAAGCGATTCGCAATCGATCCTGACTGCGTGGCATCAGTTCCTCCGCCAGAAATCACTCACTCCCGATCCGGCGACACCGAATGATGGTGTGTCCCAATTACTGGTTTCACAGCTACAGGGACAGACACCTCCCGCCTCTCTGGCCGAACTGGCACAGCGGTACGATCAACTGTTCGGATCGGCTGAAGCCGCATGGAAAGAACTCAAGGCGAGCGACGCGGGGCGTGAGGCGAAGTCGTTACCAGACCCGGTGCTGGACGCCGTTCGAAGTTTTCTGTTGGATCCCAAGGGGCCGCTGGCCGCTCCTGCTGATATCGAAACCCTGTTTTCGGTCGAAGTCGTTAATCAGATCAAGGGGGAACGTGAGGAATTGGCACGTCGGGAAGCCAGCATCCCCAAATTTGCCGAAACCATGGCGGTTTCGGAATCCAAACCGGAAAACCTCAAGATCCATTTGCGCGGCAGCCATTTGACGCTGGGCCGAGAAGCCTCCCGGCAGTTGCCTCGCATTTTGTCCACCGCAGCCGACGGGACGCGGTTCCTGCTGGCGGATGAGGAACTGACGGTATCGAGTGGGCGATTATCGCTGGCCCGATGGCTGACGCGTCCCGATCATCCCCTCACCGCGCGTGTTATGGTCAATCGAATTTGGCAGTGGCATTTTGGACAAGGACTGGTTCGCTCACCCGATAATTTTGGCCGGCTGGGTGAACGCCCCTCGCATCCGGCACTGCTCGATTGGCTCGCGAACGAGTTTTCCGGTAACCGGCCCGGTGCTGTGGGCAGCCCACGCGCCTTTAGCCTCAAAGCAACCCACCGGGCGCTGATCGCAAGTGCCACCTATCGTCAGAGTGCCGAGTACAACAGCGAGGCGGCACTGGCGGACCCCGAGAATCGGTTGTTATGGCGAGCTCATCGGCAGCGAATGGATGTCGAGGTGCTGCGGGATTCGTTATTGGCGTTAAGTGGTCAATTGGACGAGTCTCCCGGTGGTTCGCTGTTACCGACCCCGAACCGTAACTATGTCACCAGTACCGCGAACGTCAATCCGGCTGTCTATAACAGTAACCGCC
>JBIKZJ010000446.1:0-5278 GCA_044354755.1 Schlesneria sp.
AAATCTCTTGAATCCGGCCGTCGACTCGTGGATCAGACCCTGTTCAAGAAATGCGAAGACTGTGAACCACGAATCACACGAATCGCACGAATAGGAGGCGACGAAATTTCATGAGACTGAAAACTGGAAACTGAAAACTGATTTTTCACCACCGCGCACTTCGTTTATCGTTGGACCCTTTTTCCGATTCTCGACATTCTTCAGCATGGTCTTGACCAAAAAATCAGATTCTCATAAAAAACCGTCCGCTTCGACACGTTGGTCCTGCGACATGAGCAGTTACTGCCGAAGCCCCCTTCAAAATCATCTCCACAATTCAATTCACCGCTTTCAGACCGCAATCTTCAGGTAGGAAGGTTTCCATGCCCCGATCATCGTTCGGACTGGCCTCGTTGTTGGCTGGTATCACTGTTCTTTCATTTTGTGGATCCGCCTCCGCACAATGGTTTTCCGGATTTCGCGGAAATAACAACTGCGGATGCTCGGCACCCACTTACATGGGGCCACCTCCGATTATGCAGCAATCGGCTTCGGCCTGCGGTGCCGCCCCGATGATGTCGGCGTCTTATGCCTACAATCAGGGTGTGCAAAGCGGTCCGGCTATGTGTCAGATCGAACAGCCAGTTCAAGTGGTTCACGTTCCCGTCGTGCAAACCGTCGCGGTGCAGCGAATGCAGACGGTGGTTCATCCAGTCATGCAGGATGTGCAGGTGACCGAATATCAACCGGTCAAACAAAAGATTTCTCGGCCGGTAGTACGGACCGAGTACGTCGACCAGACGGTGACCGAGATGCGGCCGATTACCGAACAAAAGACGGTCAATGTCCAAACGGTCGACTATCAAAATGTGACCGAATATAAACAGGTGCAAAAGCAGGTTGGCTATTGGACGACGAAAAACGTTCCCACCGGAAAAATCCCGTCGTGTCAGTATGACAATCGGCCGAATTTTGCCGGTGCCATGAACCGGGCGAGCTACGATCTGCGAAATGCTTTTACTCCGAATTATAAGCAGTCGCGAGAATTCGTGCCTCAGACAATGACATGTACGGTTCCGTACTCGAAACAAGTCGCGATCCCCGGCATGAAGCAGGTCACTTATAACGTAACGCGCATGGAACCAACTCAGACCACTCGCAAGGTGGCGATGAACAAGGTGGTTTATGAGCCGACGGAAATCACCGTCATGAAGCCAATCACGGTCGTGAAGACGATCCAGACAGGCACGCGTGTCTCGTACGCTCCCATCGGCGGTACCGCTGTGGGAAGTAACCCAGGGACGAATGGTGCTCCCGCAGTGAGCTTGCAGCCGACTCCCGACGAGAAAGCCTCTCGACCACGAACACCTCGTTCCGCAGAAAACAGTGACAATCTGGATGCCGATGCATTCAAAAAGTCAGGAGCCTTCACCCCCGTAACCGATCCGCTCGGATCACGTCAGAACACGTCTACGGTTTCCGCTCGGAAACCATCCGCTCCCTCCGCCGTGCGAGTGAGTCAGTGGGTCGCTCGGACCCCCGCTTCTTCCCTTCCGCAACCTGGTGGTCAGTCCGCGGCGATTTCCATCGCCGACTCTGCCCGGTAAAAAACTGCTTCTTGATCACATCGCCTGAAATGTTTTTCCCACGCGGTGCCGGTTTCCTGCCGGCACCCTTTTTCGTTCTTTGGACTTCAATTCCGAGAATTCCCTGACAATTCCGCCGGTTTCCGCTAGGATGTTTGGTATTGTGGCGAGGATCTCATGGTGAGGGCTGGTGTCACAATCGACGCAGCCTGCCGCGTGCAGGGCTGTGCAGGAGTGATCTCATGGTGGATTTATCGCGTTGGTCAGCGGGATTGTGCCGATCCCTATTTTTGCCCGTGCTGCTGATGGTGGGTGTTTTGAACCCGGCTCTGTTCGGGGCCGAAAATACCTCGAGCGAGCTGGACTATCCGCTGGTGGTCTTTAACATGGCCAGCATGCAGAAGTTGCGGGACCATGCAGGGCTCATGTTCGAGTCGGCAGATCGCAAGGAAATGACAGACGTTGTCGATCGCTGGACGGTTGAAACCTTGAAAGAGACCAAGGGACTCGATCGCAACCGTCCTTTTGGGATGATGCTGTACCTCAATACCGAATCGTTTTTTACCCCTTTGGGAATCACGTACCTTCCGGTTGAGAATCTGGACGAAGCACTGCAAACCCTGGCCTACGGCACCGGGACGATTACTCCGGTTGAAGGAAATGCCAACCGACACGAAATTCGCTACGGCGAAAGTTTTAAAATCCGGACGCTCTACCGCAATCGCTATCTATTCATGGTGGGGCCTGATGGGAATGAGACCTCGCTCGACTGGAATTTTCCTGATCCGGAAAAAATGACCAGTCGGCTCTCGACGCAATATGACGTTGCGGTCTCGTTTCTGATCAAAAGTATTCCGATTGGGCTAAAAACGGTTGCCATGGCCGCTTTAAAAAGTCAGATGCTGGCCGATCTGCAGCAGCGGGATGACGAGCCTGAATCGGCGTATCGGCTGCGCCGGGCGAGTGGTGAGGGGTGGGTCGAGTTGCTGGATAAGATTGCCAATCAAGGAGAAGAGTTCACGATTGGTGGTCGGATTGATCCGGAAACCAAGTTGGGACGGGTCGATATCGAAATTGCGGGGACTGGCGACAGCAAGCTGGCGAAGTTGTTTCAGAATATGACGGGAAAAAGAACGTATTTTGGCAATTTGCTCGTCAATCCCGCGACCTTCACGATGTCTAGCTCGTGGCAGCTGGACGAGAGTCAGCGAAAACTGTTGGGGACTTATTTTGAAGCTGCCGAACGGGATTTGACCAAGAACGCCGACAAGGAAACCGGAGCCGATCTGGCCAAAATTGTGGCGCCATTGTTTAAGACACTGCAGACCTCGGCGGACGTTGGTCACCTGGACGCATTTGCGCAATTGACGGGGAGCGATCAGGAAACTTTCGTGTTGACGGGGGGGATCAAATTGGCCAATTCCCGCAACCTGCCGACACAACTGGTGGAATTAGTCGAGTATTTTAAGAGTGTTTCGACGGACAATGAATTGCTGATGAAATTGGAGCTGGGGATGGATTCGATCGATTCGTTCCCCGTTCATCGACTGCCGATTGATGTTCCGGATGCACCGGGGCAACGGATGTTCGGCAAATCGGCACAGCTTTATTTGTATGCCAGTTCCCAGGCGGTCTGGTTTGTTTTTGGTGGGGAATCGGCGCTGACTTCGTTGCGTGACGCGCTGGCAACGGTGGCGCAGCCGCAAGCGCCGCAGGAAGCGAGAAACCGGGTCCCATTCCAGTTTATTACGCACGCAAAGAACTGGCTTTCCGTGGGCGACACGGAAAATCCGAACGCAGTGATCTTCAATGAGCGGGCGCAAGCTTCGTTCGAATCTGACAATGATGCGATGACGATGGAGATTCGTCCGACGGACCGGGGTGTCCGGATTCGGACCGAGTTTCAAAGCGGTTTTCTTTCCTTGATGGGACGAGGGGTTTCCAGTGGGATCGATAATGGTTTCTTTCAGCGTCCCCCCGGTGCAGGGGGTCGAAACCGAGGTCGTGGCCGTGGGGATAATCAACCGGCTCCTGCAGCAGACCCCGCCGCGCCCGCGAAATAAATTGAGGGAGTTGATACACTACGCTGAGATCTCCCAAATCTTTTGAACGAACTTCATCAAATTTTATTGAACGAAAATTTCCTAGTATGACAACCAGTACCATTGCCTCGACCGAGATTTTCCTGGTTCGCTATGGGACGGTTCCCGAAGTGGCCCGGTTTGCGAATGCGAGTGCCGAATTTCCTGCGCGGGGAGTGGAAGTGGTCGTGGAAACCGACCGCGGACTGCAAATGGGGTCTGTGCTGGAGCGATTGAAGCCGGGGTTTGATCCGGCTGGCGAGAGCGTCACCGAATTCAAAATTTTGCGAGCTGCTACCGAGAGTGATCTGCAGTCGGCGCGGGACCGCATCGCCGAGTGTGAAGAGGCGTATCCTCAATGGTGTGCGCGGATCTCGCAATGGGGGTTGAATCTGGAACTGGTGGACCTCGAATGGACACTCGATCAACAGAAGTTGATTCTGTATGTCCTGTGCGACCGTGGTCCCGATTCGACCAAGCTGGCTTTGCAGGCGGCAGCAGGGGGGTTTGGAGTCATTGAAGTTCAGCCGGTTTCGTCGACGGGCCTCGTGACGATCCCCCAATCGTCGTGCGGGAGTGGAGGGGGTGGTTGTGGTTGCGACCATTAAATTCGAGTGAACCCGAGGAAAATTCGATCTTCGGTTTTGACAAACGAGAATCATTGCGGACAAATGCAGACAAACGAGGATCAACCCGTCTGATGACTTTGGGGATTTCCTCAGCCATGAATTCCTGTTTGAAGAGATTTTGCGAATGCGAATGCCAGTGCGAATGAATTGCGTTTCGTCATGGATTGCGGTCATGATGCTGTTGTCATTCGTAATTTCTCCGGCAGCGGGGGCCGAGCCGCCGTCTAACGTGGTTTCCTCTGACACGATTCCCTCTGGGTTGGTGGCGATTGGCGGCAAATGGTTTGTGCAACAGGGGGCCAGGCCGGTTTACTTTTATCGAGATGGCGACCGTGATGTCGACTTGTTTTCGTATCACACGAAAGACTCGAACAAGGACGGGGTTGAAAATGTTCGACTGCGGCATGATTCGCAGTTTCTGATCATGGAGAGTCAGGGCTATCCGAATCATCCAACGGCGATTTTCCCCAACAGCGGCAATCCGAATACCATCAAACTGCAGAAATTTGTCTTCCGGTTACCGCTGGAACCGAAAATGGCGGACAAGATCACCCGGCTGCCGATGGGGCCGGTGGGGACTGCTTTAAATGGAGTCGTGTTCTTCAATCCCTTCGAGGCGGGGGGAATGAACGCGGTCGAAGGGTACTCGGAAGTCTGGCTTGATTCCTGCTGCGGCCATCCCTCCCCTACTGGAGTTTACCACTATCATAAGTACCCCAGTTGCGTGAAATCGCCGTTTGCCGACGATGGAAAACAGCATTCCCCGGTGATTGGTTTTGCCTTTGACGGGTTTCCGGTTTATGGGCCGTATGAAGAGTCGGGGGTGATGGCCAAGGATCTGAAGGGTGAGCGTGCCCTGGATGTCTGTAACGGGCATCACGATGACCAGCGCGGCTATCATTACCACGTCACTCCTGGCCGTTTCCCCTATATTCTTGGTGGTTATGCCGGGGTTGTCGAGCCTTCCAACAGCCCTGGTTTGCGTCGGGCGGGGACCGGCCCG
>JBIKZJ010000082.1:0-17549 GCA_044354755.1 Schlesneria sp.
AGCGGTTACAGGTCTCGGTCAATGGAGCCGTTTGCGAGAACGAGGCGCATCGTGTGGTGGTAGGTGATGAGATCGTCCTGCACAGCCGTCCGGTGGAGCTTCCCCAGCCGAGCGATGTGCAGATTTTCTTCATTGACCCGCATCTGGTCGTGGTGGCCAAGCCCTCCGGAATGATGACTCATCGCCGTCCTGAAGAACGAACTTGGTCGGCAGAAAAGAAGGGATTGCATCCCTCGCTGGAAGAGGCGGTGGCGAGTCTGATCGCGCGCCGTTCGGTAGAGAGCGGCCAACGTGCTCGAAATTCTCACCCGCGTGTTCCTGTATTGCGGATTGTTCACCGCCTGGATCGCGATACCAGTGGCCTGCTGGTGCTGGCTCGATCGCCCGAAGCGGAAGAGGGCCTGATCGGACAGTTCCGCCGCCATACGGCGCATCGCGTTTACTGGACGATTGTCCATGGGCATCCGGCGGAGGAAACGATCGAATCGAATCTGGTACGGGATCGTGGAGATGGCCGCCGGGGAAGTATTAATAATCCAAAGGTCGGCCAGCGTGCGGTGACTCACGTTCGTCCTCTGGAAGATCTTGGGGCGTATTCGCTTGTAGAATGCCAATTAGAAACCGGGCGAACCAACCAGATTCGGATTCATCTGTCGGAACGAGGTCACCTGGTCTGTGGTGATGTCAAATATCGTCAGCCGTTTGCAGCCAAGATGATTGACGACCAGAGTCATGCACCCCGCCTGGCGCTCCATGCTGCGGAACTCGGTTTTGTGCATCCGATTTCTGGTGAGGAACTCCAGTTTCGCATGCCACTTCCCGAGGATTTGGCCGCATTTTTGGATCATCTGCGTTTCCAGGCACACTCGAATCATGCGACTCGTCAGTGATGTGAATGTCTTTCGTAACCCGGAATCACGCCATCATGTCCCAGACCGCAACGTCCCAGACAGCGCTGCTCGAAATCTCTGGACTCAAGACCTACTTTCATTCCGGTACCGAAACCGTCAAAGCGGTCGATGATTTGACGATTCGGATTCAACCTGGCCAGACGCTGGGGCTGGTCGGAGAATCCGGGTCGGGAAAGTCGGTCACGTCGCTGTCGATCATGCGATTATTACCGGATGTGGGGGCTGCGATCGAAGGTGGCAAAATTGTCTTTCTGGGTCGGGATCTGGTCCAGTTGCCTCGGGCGGAAATGCGGCATCTGCGTGGCAAAGATCTGAGCATGATTTTTCAAGAGCCGGGAACGTCGCTGAACCCTGTCTATCGAGTCGGCAGTCAAGTGGCGGAAACCATTTTGCTGCACGAAAAGGTGACCAAAAAAACGGCGATGGAGCGGTCATTGCAGCTGTTTGAAGAAGTGGGGATTCCGGATCCCCGGCGATCACTCGAAAAATACCCGCACGAAATGTCGGGGGGGCAAAAGCAGCGGGTTATGATCGCGATGGCACTCGCCTGTAACCCGAAACTGTTGATTGCGGATGAACCCACGACCGCTTTGGATGTGACAATTCAGGCCCAAATACTGGATTTGATTTGCAAGTTGCGCGATGAACGAGGGATGTCGATTTTGTTCATCACTCACGACTTGGGGGTCATTGCCGAGATTGCTGATGAAGTCGCCGTGATGTACCGAGGCAAACTGGTGGAATATGACACGGCGGCAACGATTTTTGCCAATCCTCAGCACCCTTATACCAGAGGGTTACTTGCCTGCCGACCGCAGCTCGCGACCACGCGCCGTCGCCTTCCCGTTGTTTCGGACTTTATGGAAACCACGACCAGTGCTGAAGGGGGGCTGGTCATTACGGAAAAGCGACTCAGCGCCGAACGTCTGGCACAAATTGAAGGTCGGGGGCGTGGTCGGCTGCTGCATCCGGTCAGTGAACTGGCTCGATTGGCGACCACGAAAAGTTCAACCGGGGTGTCAGGTTTGGGAGATACGAGTTTGGGGGCATTACCCGTGGATTCAGAGCATGTTGCCGAGGGGACGGTTCCCTTGCTGCGTGTCGAGAATCTTCAGGTTTATTATCCGATCAAACAGGGTCTGTTGAGGCGGGTTGTCGACTATCACAAAGCGGTGGATGGGATTAGCTTTGACGTTCATCGAGGCCAAACGCTGGGACTCGTCGGTGAATCGGGATGTGGCAAGACGACGACTGGTCGGGCGATCCTGAGATTGATCCCGGTGACCGGAGGAACGGTGCTGTTTGATCGTGTGAATTGGACCAGCCTGAGCGGCGCGGAACTCCGCCGACAGCGCCGCCGAATGCAGATCGTGTTTCAGGACCCGTACAGTTCGCTGAATCCGCGAATGACAGTGGAAGCGATGCTGACGGAAGCGATGAGTGTCCATCGGATCGGGAGTGGGGGACAAGACCGAAGAAATCGTGCCGCCGCGTTGTTGGAAGAAGTGGGCCTGCTCAGTGAGCATCTGCAGCGTTATCCGCACGAATTTTCGGGAGGACAGCGTCAGCGGCTTTGTATTGCCAGATCACTGGCTGTCGAGCCCGACTTCCTCATTTGCGACGAATCGGTCTCGGCACTGGATGTCTCGGTTCAGGCCCAGGTGCTCAATCTGTTGAAAGACCTGCAAGAGCGTCGGGGTCTGACCTACATCTTCATCAGTCATGACTTAAGCGTGGTCAAGTTCATGTCGGATATGATGGCAGTGATGAGTGCGGGGAAAATTGTCGAATACGGACCATCGGATGCCATCTACGGGCACCCGCAGCACGAATACACGCGCAAATTAATCGCGGCAATTCCTGGCGGTCGAGGCCGAAACCGTGATCGTCAAGCATTAACCAAATAACCCGAGTTGGCCATCGCTTGGTTGGCCAACTCGGTTCGTTTCCATCGGTTCTTTTTCTATCGAGTTCGCAGATCACGCTCTTGGTTTAACAAGATCCTGTTCGGCCCCGCCGGACCGCATTCGATCTCACGCATTTTGCGTCAGCAGCGTTTGCGGTCAACCGTTCAGGAGGGAAGCAGTGACGCGAGGTCAGCGTGTGGACGGGCAATGACATCGGCGAGGATCAGCTTGCCACCGAGGCGTTCCACCGTTTGCCGTCCGACTTCGATTGCTGTCTGCACAGCGGCGACATCGCCACGAATCATAATCGTGACGTAGGCGGAACCGATTTTTTCTTTGCCGGCCAGCGTGACATTCGACGCCTTCAGCATGTCATCGGTCGCGTGCAGTGCAGCAACCAAGCCTTGTGTTTCCAATAATCCAAGTGCATTTGTCATCGACATAGCGTTCTCTCTAGGTTTGCGAGAATCATAACTACCGAGCAGTGGGCTGAACACAGGTTTTGCGTCGGCCAGTTGATACGTTAATTCCAGCGGTGCAGCCATCACCGAATAGAAGACCGTTGATCCCATCAATTTCGCTAAAGCGGCCCCCCGTTCGGCGGCCGCCTGCACATCGGCAACTCGACCGATCAGTTTGATGCACTGAGCGGCGCCGTCGGTACTTTCAATGCCGAGGATTCGAACATTGGCAGCCTTGGAACAGGCGTCAGCCACCATAAACGAGGGGGCGAGATTACCCACTTCCAGCAGGGCCAGACTTAACGACGAGTTCATCGATCAACCTTTTGCGAAAGCCTCAGTCCGCTGCGAGAAAAAGAATTTGTCAGATCAGGGAGTCCCTCCCTGATCCAACCAACCCGTCATTCTCTGGCAACGTCCTTCCGTTGGAACGTTGCCAAGACTTGAAGCGGAATCCAACCTCCAGCACACATTGCTGGTATTGTGGCAAATCAGGTAAAAAACAGCAACTTTGCGGGTGGTTCAGTGGCTGAAAAAATGATCATCTCGTTATCTCAGCTTCCGCTTTCCCGCTTCTCCCATCCCATCGACCACGGGGGCATTCCGACTGCACTTTGTTTGCAGGAGAGTTACTGATCGGACCCGAGCGGACGATCTTGCCGGAAGTTCGTCGGAACAAATTTGGGTTGGAATCGCAACGAATCCATGCTCTGTGATGGATCTTGGGGCCTTAACGAATCAAGGTCGGTCTGTTGGAAGAGATTGACGATTTCGCTGGGAGAATTTCCGTCAGCAAGTTCGTTGAAGACGGAAAACATTGAGACTGCCACCATGAGTGCCGCAGCGAGAGCCATCACCGTGGCGGGGACCCAGCCATTAAAACGTTCTCGGCTTCGTCCGTTTTCCCAAGCGGAAATCTGCGAAGAGAGTCCCGGCCACAGGCTTGATTGCCGCGAATCTGCCGGAAATGTGATGGCGGCGGATGTTTGCAGAGACTCCATACTCGCATGCAGGCTCTGTCGCTTTTTGGCGCATTCAGCACACTTGAGCAGGTGTTCGGCGACTTCGGCCGTGTGGGACGCATCAGGGAGATCCTGACCGATCCAGAGCGGCAGCAGTTGTTTTGCTTCTTGACACTCGATCATTCTTTACCTTTTCGACCTTTCCGATTTCCCGATTTCGGGAGTTCATCAACAGCCTGCGGTCGTTCATCCACGACCTCACCGTCGCGTCGTTTCACCCACAGATCATGAAACAGGGTCCGCGCTTCTGAAAGCCTCCAGCGAATGGTCGCTTCCTTACGGTTGAGAATCGTCGCGATTTCCGCGGTAGAAAAGTTTTGCAACTCTCTCAGCATCAGCACTACTCGATAATTTTCCGGAATCTGTTCCATCACCACCGCAACTTCTTGCTCTAAATCCCTTTGCTGCCTGGGATCTGCCACCCCCGGATCAGGATCCCGCTCGGTCCCTCGTTCTGAAAACAGCAACCACCAGCCACGTCGCTTTCTTTGACGCAGGAAATCCAGCGTCTGATTGACTCCAATTCGAAACAGCCATGGGCCGAACCGCCGAGAGGGATCAAATTGGGAAAGTCTCTGGTAGGCCTTCAAAAACGCCTCTTGTGCCAAATCTTCGGCCAACTCCTGGTTTTTCACAAATTGTAAAATCACCCGAATCAAACGACGTTCGTATCGGGTGACTAACTCTCCAAATGCCGACTGGCTTCCCCGACGCGCCTCTTCCACGAGTCGCGATTCGAGTGTCGCGCTGGCAAAATCCTCGTCAGTATCATCCAAGCCGGAAAGCTCGCAGTCCGGTCGCGTCATGGCACTTCGCATTAAAGCACCCAGCATCGCTTACGCTGAAGTGGGGCGAGTTGTTGGAGGGGAAATCGAAAAAACCTTAAAATGATCGTCTGAAACCACTGCATCGTATTCGATTAATCCACAAATACGAATTCGTTGAGATTCATCAGGATCCGACAGAGCCCAGGGAGTCCATAGTTTTTTGCATAGGGAGTCAGTTCTGCCAGTTCTTCGGGTGTGGGGCGACGAGAAAGCGCTAATTGGAAGGCAAAATCGACTTGCTCGGCAAGCTGCTCTGAATGGCTGGCGACGCGCTGGGCCATAAACTTTTCCATGGTCAGCATCAGACGATTGTTGAGCATGGTGAGTGCCTGAAGTGCCGTCAAGGTTTCGCTTCGTTTATCCACGCTCATGGAGGGGTCGGCACAATCCAGCGTTGTCATGAAGGGTTGCGGCTGTGAACGGACCAGAAATCGATAGATCGAACGCCGATGAATGCGGACATCTTCCGGGTCATGGAGTTGATATTCGTAGTGGGGCGAATGTTCGGGCTTTTCCACGATAAAATCCTGAAATGCCGGGCCACCCAATTGAGGGTTCAGCTTTCCAGCCACCATCAAAGCCGAGTCTCGAATCGCTTCTGCTTCGAGTTTGCGTCGATTCATCCGCCACAAGTAGAGATTACTGGCATCAATCGCCTGAGCGGTCGTGTTGTTGGTTGCGTCATCGATCGCGCCCTCAGTTGAGCCATCGGTTTTCGAGCTCTGGCGGTAGGTTGAACTCTTCACAATCAGGCGATGCAAGTTTTTCAGGCTTTGGCCTCCATCACGGAACTCGACCGCAAGCCAATCAAGCAGTTCGGGGTGCGTGGGGAGTTGTCCCATCCGGCCAAAATCATTGGGTGAGTCAACAATCCCGCGACCGAAATGGTACATCCAGACCCGATTGACGATTGATCTCCAAGTGAGCGGGTTTTCTTTGGCGGTAATCCACTTGGCCAGCGCCAGTCGGCGCTGACCTTCGGTATGGTCTTCGGCGAGCGTGAACTCACCGACTTCGTGCGGGCTTAAGGGGACGGTTCCTGGCGAGACGACTCGTAAGGGATTGCGGACATCACCCCGCCCCAGGACCTGAATCACACGTGGTTTTCCTCCCGAGTGCCCTGTTCCGGTAAACGCTCCACTGCCAGTATGAACCATTCCCGCGTAGACCATTCGGGTTGGGGGAAGTTCCGCCAGCGCCGCAGCGGCTTCCGTCAACGTTTTGACGTGATTTGCCATCGTCTCGCGCATCTTCGCATCGGTCAGGCTCGTCACGAGTTCGGCTCGCTGGCTTTGGAGTTCTCCCAACGATTTTTCGCTCTGCCGGGCCATGCCGTAGAAATAGCCATCGACCAGATTGGACGCCCGCCACCGGGGTGGCGCCTCGATCGAATCCAGGCCGCGGACGATTTTTCCTGCCGCCAGATTTTTTCCAGACTCATCGAAAACGCTCAATTCCCCCAATGCCAAAATGAAATCATTCTGGCGTGGTGCCAGTTTCGTGGCGGTGATCCGCAGGAATCGACCCGATTTTCGCTCGACAGCGAATTTCAGCACTTTGATACCCGGGTTGGCAAAATCGGTTTGTGTCTGGTCGGTAATCGTTGTGACGGCTTGGTCGAAGTTCTCGTGATTCGAGACTTCAATCCGAAATCGGACAGGGAACCCAAATCCGGCGCCAATTCCATTGAAGTCATCATGACAGCCAACGAGTTGAATTTGGGTGAGCGGCCGGGATTCACCCAGGTCGACCTGAACCCACTTCACGGTATTGGATGCGGCTGCGATCTCACTGTGATAACCGAATTGGACGGACAGTGGATGCGGATCGGGTTTGCCAGCGGCAGCGATTTTCTGATCGAGTTGTTTCAGGGGTTCGCCACCCATCTCGGCGATTTTGGCTTCTAACTGCCGTAGAGATTCCTTGGCTGCCGTCTGTCGTCCCAGCAGTTCAGTCCGCTGAAGTGCCGTCTTTGGATCAGAATCGTAAGCATGATCGGCGCGATCCAGCGCCGCAAATACCGCTTGCAGACGGTAATAGTCGTCCTGGATGACGGGATCAAACTTATGATTGTGGCACCGGGCACACTGAACTGTGAGGCTGAGAAAGGTGTTGCAGGTGTTCGAGACCATATCATCGCGGTCGAGTAACCGAGCGATCAGCCCGTCGGTCTTTGATTCGGGAACTTCGGCATGACCGATGAAATCCCATGGGCCTGCTGCGATAAATCCGGTGGCGGTGATACCCTCTGCAGAATCCGGCGCAATCACGTCACCCGCGATTTGTTCTGCGACGAATTGGGCATAGGGTTTGTCGCGATTCAATGCCTGGATGACATAATCACGATACGGCCAGGCATTGGGACGGGGCTTATCCTTGTCGTAACCATGTGTGTCACCGTAGTGGACAATGTCCAGCCAGTGCCGAGCCCAGCGTTCGCCGTAGTGGGGTGAATCGAGCAGCTTATCGACCAATTGTTCGTAGGCATTTTCAGCAGGATCGGCGAGGAAGGCTTCGACTTCGTCAGGACGGGGTGGCAGCCCGATCAGGTCGAAATACACGCGACGAATTAACGTCTGGCGATTGGCCGCGGGTGAGGGACTGAGACCTTTTTCCTGCAGTTTTGCGAGGATAAACGCATCAATGGGTGACAGGGGATTCGAGGTCGCGGTTCCCTCCACCGGACGATTTTGAGGGTGCTGCGGGCCGACCACCGGAATTTCGGGACGAACCAGCCGCTTCAAGGACCACCAGTCGTACTTATCGGCAACGGTGGTTTTGTCGACACCGTCAGGCCAGACGGCCCCTTGATCAATCCAGCGTTTCAGTAATTCAATTTGTTCCCGCGAAAGGGGATCCCCCTCGGGGGGCATGCGATCAGCACCCTCGCTGGTGATTCGCTCAAATAAGGGGCTTTGGTCACTGCGCTGGGAAACAAGAATTTTGCCCGAATCCCCTCCTGCCAAGGCGGCCTGCTTCACATCGAGGCGGAGTCCACTTTTGGAGACCTTTTCGCCATGGCACGCGACGCAGTGCGTTGACAACAGCGGCTGAATCTCACGCACAAAGTCGACTGTCGCCGCAGTCGGTGTCCCTTCTTCCCCGAGCAGATCTTTCCCTAGCAGAAATTCCGTTGCCAGCAGGAAGGCCAGCAGGAAGGTCAGTAAAGCGATGTAGGGGATGGCGGACTGGCGACGACGCGACCGCAGGGTATCTTTCATCAAATATTGAGTTTGCATGTCCCAAGTCTCCATTTCTATTTGCTGGATTTCGGCGGGATTGCTGCCAGGGGGATGAATTCGTGCAATTCCCGTTTGGGGTCTTTCCAGGTCTGGCCAACCAGTGACCACCATCGCCCTCCCGCCCTAAACAGGGGGCCGAGCTGAAATTCCTCGCGGTCCGCCACCTCGATCAGTGATTCACATTGTTCTTCACCCGTCTGCAGATCTAGCCAGACCAAGACCGGCTTCGATCGATTGTTCGCAGCGGTCCGTCGTTGTGCAAAGGTCACCGTCTGAGGATCCCAGGCGATGGCTTCTAAACGAAAATCAACGGGCCGCTGCCAAGCGACTTCACCCGTTGCCGTGTCGAGAGCGATCAGTCCGGTGACCGTATCGACAAGTGCGCGATTGCCTGCGACGCCGAGCAGTCCTCGCAGGGGGAAAAGCGGTTTTTCCCAGATGACTTCTCCCGAATCGAGGTCGAGGCAGCAGACGGTGCGCACTCCCCCCTGCGTGGTGATGACTCGTCCGGAATGGATGACCGGTGCCGCCGCTCGCGCATCCTCGGCCAGTTCATCGACCGGTTTTTGCAGGAATGGGTGACGCCTGAGCCACCGCATTTCTCCCCGTGAGTCAAAACTGGCGGTTGTTCCGGCAATTGTGCAGACGGCAACCCGATCTTGAACGGTGAGTTGACCGGAAAATTGCCGATCGATTCCTTCCCGAAACCGATAGAGCGGTCGCGACATCAGGACGTTTCCCGAAGCCGCATCAAACCAGGTTGCCTCTACCTGAACCTGGTCTTCCTCGGCCTTGGCGAGTGTGACGGCGAATAGCCGACCGTTCCAGATGACCGGATCGGTCACAACACTCTGGGAGGGACGCTGATGCCAGAGCACCTGTCCATCATCCGGTTTCAGGCAAGCCAACTCGGCCCCGGCTTTCGTCAAACGACGGACGAACAATCGGTCCTGAGTGATGAGGGGTTTCATGGGGGCGAACGGCAGGCCGTAGGCTTCGCCCTGCTCGCTGCCAATTCCCTGTGCCCAAATCTGTTTGCCATCGCTGGTCGAGTAGGCATTCACTTGAAAGCGATTGCTCACATAAATTCGCAGCTCATCGGAGGCCATCGCGAATTGACGGCCGAAGGGATCTCCAAACCGGTACTCGGCACGGCCAGGGTTATTCCCGGGATGTCCATCGAATTGGGCTCGTGGCTCGAGTTTGTAAGTGAACTGCGGGAGTGCCGCTGCAGGGGGATTTGGTGTTTCATACAGTGTGGATCCCGTCGTCGATCTGTTGACCAGGTCGTTCAGCATCCCTTGAAATTCGACCGTAGAAAGGACCGTTCCATTCAGTTCGATCGGGCGACCCGGCGTCGCTGCCACCCAGGCGGCCACTTGTGGGGCGGTTAAGTTCCCGCCGAGTCCTTGTGCCAGCAGCATTCGTGGTTCCAGGATCTCTTTCCATCGCAATCCAGCATCCTTGGCGGCATCCTGAAAATGTTGCTGTGCGACATCAAACTGGCCGAGAGACAGCGCGACCTCGCCCAGCACAACATGGGCCTGTCTTGAGGCGTCGGTCCCCATGAACTGCAGGGTGGCAATTTGCAGACTGGCAAAATCTTTTCGATTCAGAGCCGCTTGTACACGAATCCGCCCCAATGGTTCGAACTGATCCACCATTGTTCGGGCGAAGTCAGGATAGGTTTTTCTGGCGGTAGCAATCGCGGTTGGCATTGAGACGTAAAGCTGACGATCTTCGGGATCGGGAAGCATACCGGGTCCATCATTCCCCGTGATCGACATCACAATTCGGCAGGCATCTTCATAGGTTTGCCCGGTTAAGGCCGATTGCAATTCGGCGCGAATATTGTAAGCCTCTTTATTCAGCACCGGTGTCAGCGGATGACGCCAACCTATGGGCAATACCCCTGCCGTCCCGTCGTCAAGCTGAGCGGCCGCCTCGGCGACGAGCCCCTTGGCCCAGCGCGCGTGTCGATCGAGATCCTCACCACGTTCCGTCGGTTTCTGATCGGGGTGGGGAAGCTGATTCCAATAGCTGGCGGACTGCGCCAAACGCCATGCCAAGGGCCAATCACGACGGTAAACGGCCTGGAGGATCTGTTGGGAATGGAGTCGTTCCCAGACGTAGCGCATCTTGCTGGAGGTCCAGATGGGGGATTCCAGCCAGACGGTCCGAATTTTCACCAAAGTTCGTTCGTCACCCGCATCCGCCAATTGCCAGCCGAGTTCTTCGTATCCGGTTCCCAATGTTTTTGCCGCAACGTCATCGAACAAGTCCGTCAACGCGCAGGCATCGTCAAGCAGTTGTCGCTTTTGTTCAAAGGGAAGTTTCGATCGCAGTCCACTGCTGACCAGTTGGCGAAGCAGGCGTAATCCCAGTTCCTTCGGCGGTCCTTGAGACAGTGCGGCGACCGCATTCGCAGTCAACCACGCGTCGGGGTCGACTGCGGCGGGACGCGTGTCGAGGACCCGCTGATTCCATACGGCGAGGTCTTTCCAATCTTCGTTGGTGAACGGGCGGACCAGAGATCGTAGCTGCCGGTCGGCGACGGAGGTGACCCCGGTTAGTTCCCGTACCTGAACTTCTCGGAGGCGAATGGTGCGGGGGGCAGGACCCGGTAAACCGAACAACCCCATCGATCCGACCGCGCCCGGCAGATCACGTCCCGGTGATTCGATCACGTGTCCCCAGTGATGTCCGTCCGCACTGGTCTGAATGTGAAGGGTTCCCAAGCCCGCAGTCAGCTTGAGCCAGCAGGATTTCGGCAAATAGGGGGGAGGGAAATCATTGGGGTTGTAGGTCGCCTCGGTGCGGACTTCTCCAGGACGGAGGATTCCAAAGGTGGTTTGTTGAGTGCTCGTGTCACGAAAAAAGGCGAGTTGCTGTAACGGGCGGCCATCGCGATCGCCGAGAAAAATGCCGGTTCCAGGGTCGGCGGACTCGACGTTGACAATCACTTCATACAGTCCGGTTGCAGGCGTTCCGGATGCCAGAGGGGATGGGGAGGTTGCCTGCATCCAGCCAAAAGGGAGACAAAGCAGCCCGGTTTTGACGGTGGAGTCCATGGTTCCCGCGATCGACCCATCGGGATTGGCCACGAAGCTGGCGGGGCTCTCGGCCGACAAGGCCCACGGCAGATCTGCGGCAGGCCCAGAGATCAGGACCTGGTGTTGGTCTTCGCGGCGAGAGGGAAACGGGGCACTGCGATGCATCGACAGACCGCGGAGGCGGAATTGCCCCTCCATAAAGACCTCGGTTGGTAGCCCGGCAAACGGAACGGTGAGGAGTACGATTCCCCCCCGTGCCAGGACTAATTCCCCCTCTTGATGACGAAGATCAAGCATGCCGGCGGTCGAGCGGAAATAGGTTCCACTATCGGTGGTCAGCAGTCCGAAACGAGCTGGTTTCGGGGAAGAATTCTCTCGCGAGATTTCAAATGCGGCCCAGAGATGTGGCTCACGTCGCGTGTAAAACCGCAGTGCAACCCCGGTGGGCCCCTGCCAGAAATAAAGTGTCAGTTCGGTGACTTCGAGCGGGGTGATTCTGAGCACGGCATCAGCAGGCCACGGGGCACGCAGCTTTGCCAGCCCCTGAAATTTTGCCATTCTTCGTGCCGGTGTCCCGAGGGGATCGGTTGACCACTGGTAAGGCTGCCCCTCGACAGGTGAGAGCCATCTTCGGGCTTCGAAATCGGGAAATTCATCGTGACCCGCCGACTTGTATTCGGTGGCTAGCTTGGGACTCTCGGCGGCCCAGGGAGCGACATCGCGCGTAAGGGTTGAAGACCAGGGTTCGTTCGGTGCCACTTCCACGACCGCCGGTTTTGGCATCGGCTCGATCGTGGGATTGGGGAGCGGCACGGGTGTGGTCGTCGGTTCGGGGTTGGGGGATTCACCCATGGCGACTAATAATGCGGAATCCGCAGAGGGTTCGACTTGATTGCTCGGTTGCAGGGCATCTGCGGGGAAGACCTCAATCAAGACGGGAGGGGCTGTTTCATTCCTGGTGATTTCAGGCTGAGGGGCTGGCGAGGTCAGAAACACGAAGAGCCCTCCCCCGGCAGCGAGCGTGAAGACAAACGTAATCAGCCACGGCCAGCGCGAGGGAGAACGAGATGTTTTCTGATAGTGTGCTGCTCGCTGGAGGATGGCATCAACATCCAGCCGGACCGGGATCAGTCCCCCGATCAGTTGGGTTTCCAGATGCAGGTGCTCGACCAGTGCTTGCCGCAATGCGGGTGACTGCGTCCAGCGTGCGCGGATCGCATCGATTTCCGCAGGAGTCAATTCTCCGGCGGATTTTTGCTGCAACAGTTCGATCAGTTCGAGATCGCTCATGAAAAGATTCGGCACTCGGTGAATAACGGTTCAGGTTGAATAACGGTTCGGGATTGCCAGGGACGCGACCTGCGTGAAGCTGCGATCAGGATTTGCCCCCGGGTGATTGACCCTTGGTGAATTGGGTGATTGTTAGCAAAATTTCCAGGCCTTCAGCAGGTCTGCGGTGTCGGAATCGAAAGAGGAACCTCAGAAATCAATTAAACGGACTTGCAACACGAGGTGTCCTCGACCCTCAATCCCTTGTCCCGCCAGCCTCAACATTGTCCCTTCTCGAAAAGATCGCGTTAAATTCAGTTGGCTGTCCAGTCCGTCTGGTCTTCGGTACGAGACCGTTTGTTGTTCGTTGATTTGCACTCGCCGCAGCCAGATGTCGGCATGAAAATCGTTTTCGGACTTTTTTACATCATTCAAATGGACAAATTCTGGCACATTCATGGTGATTAGCCCTTTCCTGGGCTGCCGCGCGTCGTTGGCAATTGTAAACAGTTTTTCAAAGCTTGACGGGCGCGATGCATCAAGAGCTTGACAGCCCCTTCGCTGCGATGCAACTCGCGACCAATTTCCACCAGCTTTCGCTGGGATCGATAATGCAGTTCAATCGCCTGTCGGGCACTGGGCCCCAGTCCCTCCAGGCAGAGGGGAAGTTTCCGGATCACGTCATCGGTATCCGTCCATAAGGCATCCGGCGGCAGGATCGATTCCAGATCAAGGCAGAGTTCGGTCCAGGCAACCTCTTTTCTCCGCTTGACATCACGCACATGTTCACGCAGCAAATTTCTGGCAATCCCCAGCAGCCAGGGCCGGATCAGGGCGGTCGAATCGAAACGAGCTTGCGTCAGATAGAACCGCAAAAAAACTTCTTGAGTCATATCATCGGTGTCGCTCGCCTGCTGCAGTCGGGCTCGAAGATACCCATAGATGGATCGCTGATTGCGTTCGACCACGAGCGCGAACGCATTTCTGTCTCCGCGGCGGAGTTGCTCGATCAGCGATTGATCTGAAACGTGCGACAAAATTCGTCCCCAGCCAAAATTGGCAAGAAGGAATCGATATCGATCGTAGGATGCCTCAGCATGATGGTACGGCGCACTCCCCGGCACAAGCAACCCGCCTGCAAAGGGGATTCAGGTCGAGTTGTTGTTGGTTGGTCTGGACCTGTTTTCGGACTTCAGCGATGATCATTGGATCGTTGTCACTTCTGGAGGTCCCCATGTTACACGCACCGCTGACTGTCACCCCTACACCTCGTCTGGTGGTGACCCTCTGTACCTATAACGAACGCGAGAATATCGCCAAGCTGGTTCCCGAAGTGCTCAGCGCGCTGCCGTTCGCCGATGTGCTGGTGGTCGACGACAGTTCACCCGACGGAACAGCCGATGTGGTGCGTCAACTGATGTCGCGCGATTCTCGCGTCAAATTATTGCTGCGAACGACGAAGGAAGGATTAGGGGCCGCGACGATTGCGGGTTTTCAGTGGGCGATTGATCAGGACTATGATTTTGTATTGAATATGGACGCCGATTTCAGCCATCATCCTCGTTATCTTCCGGCGATCAGCAGTTGTATGGACGTGGCGGATGTCGGAATCGGTTCGCGGTATGTGGCGGGAGGTGGGATCACAGGCTGGAGCCTGCTGCGGCATTTTATGAGTCAGGCCATCAACTGGTACTCTCATATCCTGCTGGGCTTGAAATCCAAGGATTGCAGTGGTGCTTTCCGCTGTTATCGCATCGAAAAGCTGCGGGAACTGGACTTTCGTCTTGTCCGTTCGCGCGGCTACGCATTTCAGGAAGAAATCCTGTATCGCTGTGCCCGAAACGGTTGTCGAATCATCGAAACCCCCATCGTTTTTGAAGATCGCATCGTCGGACAATCAAAGATCAATGTGGCCGAAATCATCCGGTCTTTGCGAGATTTGTTTCTGCTGGGGCTCGATGGAATTCGAGAAATCCCTGTGACGCACGAACCCGGTCCAGTCACACACAACATCGAATCCCTGATTGACATACCAAAAAAAGCACAACCCCTGCGGCGCGCTGCCTGAATCGCGTTGGAAGGGGAACGTGACTTCGATTCTGTCAGATCCGCGGCCGCAACCGCCACTTCGAAGTTGGGTTGAGGTTGCTGGGGATTTGGTAACGTCGCCCCGTGACTTGCTTCGAAATCGAATCTGCGCCTCTGCTTGACCTCTCCTTCCGGCGGCGTGTATTGTGACACGCACTGATCTGGTCTTGGTCTTGATCGCAGGGGCATTTTCTATGATTTCATCGCGCAGGAAGTTTTCGAGTTGTCTGTTGTTGACGCTACTGTTCGTTGGCATGGGATGTGAACCGAAGGTTCCGAAAGCCAATTCGGCCAAGCTGTCACCGGAAACCGACGACAGCGGTGCCCGCCGAAAAAGAACACTGGGTTCCATGGATGCGGGAAGTGGTACCGAGGCGGCTCCGCTCAAGCGACTGATTATTCTGACAAATGGGGATTCTCCCTTTTGGGACGCCTGTCGTGAGGGGCTGTTGGCGGCCAACAGTGAACTGAAATTGAAGGATGTCGGCTTAAAGGCCGAGTTGGATGTCAATGACGGCACCGCTCAGGGACAACTGGCCAAATTACAGCAGTATGGAACGCAAAGTGACATTGCGGGTGTGGGTGTTTCCGCGATTGACGCAAAAAATGTCGCCATTGCGGATGAATTGCGATCGATGCAGAAGAAGGGGATTAAGATCCTCACCATCGACTCGGATATGGATCGAGCGCTCTTCCGTGATGCCCGTTTTGCATTTGTTGGGACCGATAATCTGACCGGTGGGCGAGTTCTGGGGAAGTGTGCAGCGGCACTAAAGCCCGCCGGGGGTGAATACGTCACGTTCGTGGGCCTTAAAGGGGCTCAGAACGCGATCGAGCGGATCGGCGGTTTTGCCGAGGGAGCCGGCGAAAAGTTTGTTTCCAAGGACACGATGGCCGATGAAACCGACAAGACCAAGGCTCGTGATAATGTGCGTAATGCAATCGGCAATCACCCAGGACTGAGCGTTCTGGTGGGGATCTGGTCCTACAATGCCCCGGCCATTGTTGACGTGGTCAAGGAAGCAAATCGACGTAAAGACTTTACGATCGTTGTCTTCGATGCCGAGCCCACGGCGATTTCTGCCATGGCCGAAGGGAGCATCGACGCAATGGTCGTGCAAAATCCCTTCGCGATGGGTTATGACGGGGTGCGAATGCTGGATGCTCTGGTCCGTGATCAGAAAGACGTTTTGGCGGAAATGTTGCCCAAGCACGGACAGCCTGACGGGGACATTTTTGATACGGGATTGAAAGTCGTAGTCCCTTCAGTCGATTCACCGCTGAATGCCAGTCAGTTCTCGAATGTCGAATTCACGACTCTCGATCAATTTCGCCTGTGGTTGACCAAGTACGGTTTGACAGGTTCCTGAATTCTGTCGCTCGTGGTTTTGATGTTGAACAACGGAATTTTGAACGACTGTAAGGCGCTGTATTCATGGACTGGTCCGTCGTAGTGACGCTACTTGTCATGGGGTTGTTGTGCGCTGGCGCGATCGGGTGGCGTCACGCTTTGGCCACCGGAAGTGCTCATCGGCATCAATTGGGGTTGGTTGCGGCGATTTTTTTCGTGCTGTGCTGTACGACACTTTTCGACGAACATCACAATTACGTCGCCAAATGGGATGCCAGTCTGATTGACCTCTTGCGTCAGACAACCATGCTGGCGTTGATCGCTTTCGGTGCGGCGGTGGTGATCATTTCCGGCGGAATTGATCTCTCTGCGGGCTCGGTCATCGCGTTCAGCGGTTCGATTTGTGCCACCTTCATGGTTTTGCTCGCTCCTGATGCGGTTAATCAGTCATTACCGGTCGGTACCGGCATCATTGTCACCGCGATCACGGCGACCTTAATCGTCGGTCTCTTGATTGGCAGTCTACATGCCTGGTTGATTACGGAAGTGGGATTGCCGCCTTTTGTCGCGACGCTGGGGACGCTGGTGGGCCTTCGCAGCCTGAGTCGTGCGATCGTGGAAAATGTGACACAGGCCATGCTGGGGGGAGCCCGAACTCAGATTAATATCGCCGACAAATCCTTTCGGGAATTGTCGGGGGCTATTTCTGGAACGGTCTGGAATTTGACGATTCTCGTCGCAATCGTGGCGGTGATGCTTTGGCTGCTCCTCAGCAAGACCGTGACCGGACGGCATTTGTATGCGATGGGTGGTAACGAGCAGGCGGCTCTTCTGAGTGGCATTCAAACCAAACGGATGAAATGGCTGGCGTATTGCATCAGCTCCTTTTTGTCAGCGGTGGCCGGGATTCTGTATGTCAGTCAGCTCAGTGTGGCGGATCCACAGACATTGGCTCGGGGTTATGAACTGAATGCCATTGCCGCCTCAGTCGTCGGAGGGTGTAGTCTGCAGGGGGGATTGGGGACGATTCCTGGAACATTGCTGGGGGCCTTATTTTTACGAGTTGTGATTGATGGTGTGGCCAAGATCATCAAAACCGGGGCCGACGTCTATGAGGGGTTAATTGTTGGGGTTCTTGTTGTATTCGCCGTGACATTCACGAAATCCTCTGACGCCCTTTCCACAAGTCGCAGGAAGCTGTTTTCAGGGGGACTTGGCTGGGTGACGGTGCTGAACCTCACGCTGCTGGCGGGTGTGATGATGGCCTTGCTGGGAACCCGGCTGGTCCGTGGCTGGGTCCAGATGGACGCTGTCTGGCTGGCTCTGATTGCGGCGGCCTCCACATTAAGTCTGCTGCTCATTCTTAAATCCGATACCAATACACATCGGCGGGGGATCATCTGGGCGCTTGCGACGAT
>JBIKZJ010000447.1:0-5275 GCA_044354755.1 Schlesneria sp.
CTCGATTTCGTGCTGAGCGCGTTAACCGCGGGCGTGAGCCTGGTGAATGCAACGGGCTCGACTGCGGGTGGCGCGAATCCGTATATTCGCTTCAGCACCAGTGGATTAAAGGCCGGAAAATCGATCAGTCTGGTTTTGAACTTCTCGTTGCCAACTTCGGTGACAGCGTTCAAATATGATTTTAAGACATTTAATTACTGAGTCACGATGAAGATGGTAACCACCGACCCTGCGGGGTCGGTGGTTACCGCGAGCGGTGGGTTAACGTCTGGTTTTTTGGGAGAAGAAAAGGGCTGATACTGACACTACGTGGGCGGTAGCGAGCGGTGGGCCGTAGCGAGCGGTGAGTTAACGCGTGGCTTTCCGGAATAAGAATAGGACTTATAGGACCGATGGGACAGATAGGACCTAGATTCAAATATTTGCTATGCGTCCTACTGGCCTCATACGTCCACTTCATCCCATAGGTCCGATTCTTCCTCTGCAACGGCATTCCCGTTGACGATCCTCTGTCAGGCACGTTTCATGATCCCTCGTCGACCGCGTAGGCTTCGACCTCAAACGGATTGTCACGGTACGGATTGCCCCCTCGCAGGCCGACCCAGCAACTGGCCAACAGATAAGCCGGTATGAAAAATGGCCCCCAGAGTTCATATTGTCTGACATGAACGCGTTCGTGCTGGCGTGTCTTTTCGAGTGTTTCTTGATCAGATCCCAGCACCACGTGTCCCAATGTGATCGCGGCGATTGGTCCGCAAAACCAGAATGGCTGCTGCAAGAGTTTTGACAGACTCCCGCCATAAGCCTCCAGCACTCCCTCAACAACTTGCAGCTGCCCACCTGTCAGGGTGGCTAACGGAATCATCAACAGCCCCACGCAGGTGCCGGGGAATGCCCAGAGATACGATAATGGCTTAACGTAGGTCATCTCAAAACCGCCTCAATGCTTGACCGTTTCAATGCTTTGAGGCCGTGCAAAACGGGAACAGGCACCTTGCCCTGCGTATCATTCGAGTGGATTTTTGATTTGGGTCGGAGTCGGTCCCCGTTTTTCAACAGAGTGCGAGGACCACCGATGGGCATGATGAAAAATTCCATCACTGGCCGGCCCCCCAACCATCGCGGCGTTGGTCGGCGATCCCCAGCCGCAAACCGGTTTCGGTCGAGATGAAGATCGAGTGTGCATCTCCCTGTCGAATGGGTTTTGGTGCGATCGTATGCCCCGCGGTTCTTAGCCGTTGGATTTCGGTTTCATGCTGTTGCCACAGCGGTCCTTCCATCGTCACGATGTCCGGCATCCACGGGTGGTGAAATCGGGGGGCATCCACCGTTTCACGCGGCGGAAACTGGTATTCCAGGTGATTGATCAACAGACAAAACAGCGTATTGATGATCGTGCGACCACCAGGGCTACCGGTGATCAGTACAGGAGTCCCTTCTTTCGTCACAATCACAGGAGTCATCGAGCTGAGCATCCGTTTCCCTGGTGCCGCCAGATTGGGCTTGGTCCCAATGAGTCCCTGAGCATTGGTGATTCCTGGCTTGGGGTTAAAATCCCCCATTTCATTATTCAGCAGATAGCCCGCCCCCCGCACCACAATTCTCGAACCAAAGCTCTCTTCCAGCGTGTAGGTATTGGCGACCGCCATCCCTTCAGCGTCGATGATGCTGTAATGGGTAGTCTGTGTCCCCTCGTCCCGCATCAGGATCTCGGCCCCTAAGGTGGCAGAAGGGGTGGCGGTGGTGAGGGAGATTTCCTTGGCGAGCTGTGCGGCATACTCTTTCGTCGTTAAATGTTCCGGAACCGGCGTGAAATCGGGGTCTCCCAAATACCGCGCCCGGTCGTAATAGGCCCTGCGCATGCTTTCCACCATCAGATGCAGGGTTCTGGGTGACCAGCGTCCCTGCTGACGCAGATCAAAATTTTCGACCGTATTCAGCATTTGCACCAATACCGTTCCGCCCGAACTGGGTGGCGGTGCGCTGAAGATGTCGTAGCCGCGATACCGGCCATGGATCGGGGTCCGGATTTTCGCCTGA
Organism: Schlesneria sp.; assembly: GCA_044354755.1. Classification (GTDB taxonomy): domain Bacteria; phylum Planctomycetota; class Planctomycetia; order Planctomycetales; family Planctomycetaceae; genus Schlesneria. The sequence goes on from JBIKZJ010000447.1 coordinate 2,041, forward strand.
TAATTGGCCAAGTCGCTGATGGTGATCAGTCCCCCACCCCGTTGCATTTCTGTGACCAGCAGTTCCGCCAGTCGGCCATGATAAAATCCCTCGGCCCCCTCGTCGGCGACGATTTTTAAAGTGGCGGCGAGGTCAGGCTGGAGCAATCGATCTCCCTCTTTCCAGCGAACTTTTCCCGCATCCTTGCCGTAAACCCGCAGGAATTCGGGGAACTCACCCGAGGTTTCGAGCACTTCATTGAGTGTTTTTGCCAGTTCTGGACCCAGCAGAAATCCGTTTTGGGCCAGATCGATTGCCGGAAGGACGAGTGACTTCCAGGGGAGTCGCCCGAATCGCTCGTGCGCCAGTTTCAGACCGCGAACGGTACCTGGCACACCCACCTGGCGATGCGGCGAGCCGATACCCTTGGCAAACATTTCGGCGGTTGTCGCGGCGGGTGCTTGCTCGCGATAATCGATAAAGATCGGCGGCTGATGGGGGCCAGGGTGAACCAGCATGAAGCCACCGCCGCCAAGATTACCCGCTTCAGGCCAGGTGACGGCGAGTGCCAAACCAACCGCCACGGCGGCATCCACCCCGTTTCCGCCTTGGTTTAATGTGGCTCGGCCAATCTCGGACGCCTCGCGTGAGACGGAAACCACCATCCCCTGCCGGGATTGAGCGGTGACGCCGGACGAGGGAAGGTTTTCTGCTGCGCGAACCTGCGCGGCGCAAAGCAGCAACAGGATGGCGGCGGGAAGAATGCGGTGACTCATGCGGAGCGTCCTTCGACGGAAAAAGCGCGAAATTTGACTCTACTCGGGGGATGGGAGGGGGAGCAAGCGTGGCACCGGCATCCTTGCCAGTGACGAAGTGAGGGGGACACGTCAAGCGTGGCACCGGCATCCTTGCCGGTGACGAAGTGAGGGGATTCGTCAAGCGTGGCACCGGCATCCTTGCCGGTGACGAAGTGAGGGGATACGTCAAGTGTGGCACCGGCATCCTTGCCGGTGAGTGAAGTAAGGGGGACAAGCACTTTTTTTCCCCGAAAAACGATGAGTGTAAGGCTTGAGCGATTTGGCGGATCTGCACTTTGTCGCGGGAAAAATGAACCAGTCCCCGAACTGTGCACGGTTACGCTGGTCCTTTGCAGGTTTGCGGGGGGCTTACGCTTTCCTGAATCGGCAATGTTTCTTAGAGTGTGTCGCCTGATGTGCAACACATGGTTTTTTGGAAGGGTTGGTCTGCGGTGCAAGCTCATATCGTTTTACTCCCCGGTGACGGGATTGGTCCGGAAGTTGTCGCTCAGGGTGAACGGGTTCTGTTGGAGATCGGCAGAAAGTTCGGCCACACATTCCACTTTAGCACCCATTTGATCGGTGGCTGTGCGATCGATCACTGCGGTAATGCCCTTCCCGACGAGACGCTCGCCGCCTGTAAGTCGTCTCAGGCAGTCCTCTTGGGGGCCGTTGGGGGACCGAAGTGGGACGATCCGAATGCCAAAACGCGTCCGGAAGCAGGATTGCTCAAGATCCGCAAGGAATTGGGTCTGTTTGCGAACTTGCGTCCGATCTTTGTGTCGCCTCATCTGGTTTCCGCCTCACCACTGAAGCCCGAAATTGTTTCTGGAACCGATATTCTGTTTTTCCGTGAATTGACCGGGGGGATTTATTTCGGTGCCTCGGGTAAAGAGGCCCATCCGTCCGGCGAATCGGCATTCAATATGATGGTCTATAGTACCGGAGAAATTGAACGGATCGTGCGACTAGCGGGCGAGGCGGCTCGGGGACGACGCAAAAAAGTGACCTCGGTCGATAAAGCCAACGTACTGGAAGTCTCGCGCTTGTGGCGGAAGACGTTTGAACGGGTGATGAAGGCGGAATTTCCCGACGTGCAGATCGAAAACGTGCTGGTCGATGCGATGGCGATGCACCTGATTTCCCGACCACGCAGCTTTGATGTTGTGGTGACCGAAAATCTGTTCGGGGACATTTTGACCGACGAAGGTTCGATGCTCCCCGGTTCGATGGGGATGCTCCCTTCGGCCTCGATCGGTTCTTCGGGGCCGGGGTTGTACGAGCCGATTCATGGATCGGCTCCGGATATCGCTGGCAGGGGAATTGCCAATCCGCTGGCGACGATTCTGGCGGTCGCGATGCTGCTCCGGCACTCGTTGAAACGGGAAGCCGAAGCGGTGGCCATTGAGCAAGCGGTTGATCGGATTCTGGCGAAAGGCCATCGGACTGCCGATCTGGCGGCAGGTGGGACCAGTGTCGGTACTGTTGAGATGGGATCGATGGTTCTGGCCGAGTTGAATGCTTAATCAAGATCAAGCGAAGATTTGTTCTTCTGTTCGCGACATTGACCGAACAGATTTCGCGGGGAAATCCGTAACCTTTAGGAACATTTGAGGAGTGATTTGATGCAACGGGTTGTTTGTACAGCGCTGAGTACTGACGGTGGGCCGCATGTTGAGATGCTATCTAAAGCCGGGTTCGACATTGTCGACGCCCCTCGTGATGTGAATCTTTATGACCCCGTCAAGCTATTGCCGTACGTCAAGGATTGTGTCGCCGTGGTGGCGGGGTCTGAGCCTTGGCCAGAATCGCTGATTGCGGCCTGTCCCAAGCTGCGGGTTCTCGCCCGGACCGGCGTTGGGTTTGATGCGATTGATGTCCCCGCGTGCGATCGCCACCGAGTGCTGGTCGCTACAACACCTGGGGTGAATCATCATGCGGTGGCCGAGCACACGTTTGCCATGCTGCTCGGCGTCGCTCGGGGTTTTCCCGCTCGTGACCAGCATGTTCGTGCTGCCACGTGGCTCCGTTTCTCGTCCCCCCGTGTGATGGGAAGAACCCTGGGGATTGTCGGTTTGGGCCGCATCGGTCGTGCCGTTGCGACGCGTGCTGTGGGATTGGGAATGAAAGTGGTGGCCTACGAACCCTCTCCGCAGCGGGAATTCTGCGAGCAGTGGGGCGTGGAATTGGCATCACTCGACGATCTGCTGGCGAAGTCGGATTACGTTACGTTGCATTTGCCGATGAGTCCCGAGACCAAGCACACCATGAACGACAAGTCGTTTGCCAGGATGAAGCCTGGTTCCGTGTTGATCAACACGGCGCGTGGTCTGCTGGTGGACGAGGCGGCTTTGGTACGCGCTTTGGAATCTGGCCATTTGCGTGGTGCGGGACTCGACGTTTTTGAAGTCGAACCCTTGCCGGCATCCAGTCCGCTGCTGAAGTTCAGCAATGTGATG
>JBIKZJ010000448.1:0-5268 GCA_044354755.1 Schlesneria sp.
GGCGCAAACACTTCCGCACGAGCCATCCTCGCCATCATTCCGCTCCAAATCAAAACAGATCAAAACCTGTGATTCCAACAATTTGAGCAAAATCGCAACGCAATTTCAAGCCAGCCCAGTGTCCCCACGGTTTCGCGATTGAGCTTAGTATTAAGACATCTTGATGGGCTAAGTGTTTGCAAAAATATTTCGTCGCCGATTTTAGCGAATCAAACAAGGTTGTCCCCGTCAACATGAGAAAATTCATCATCAATTACATTGCACTCGATTATCTCAAATTTGCAATTTGTGTTAACGGTAACAATTTTTTAAAATTGTTGGCAAGTTGTCGCAGTGACAATAGGACGCTGGCACCACCTCGACCGATGTTGGCATGTTCTCGGGCGACAACCACGTAGGCTATATTTTCATACTTGATAAGTTGGGAAGGTCGTAAATCAGATGCATAAATCGTTTTTGCCATTTTTTCTGTATCTCCTCTATTCGTGATCACGTTTACCACTGCAATCTGATTGAAAACCAAGGGGAGGCCAACTTTGTTCCATTGGCGATGTGATGAACGGTCCGGCCTTTCAATGGCACACGCCTCGACCAAGTCGCCGAACGCCAAAGGTCAGCGGACGGTACTCCGGTCCGCTAGACCGTCTTGTTCGGTGAGTTTATTCCTTGGGTGACGCAATTTCGCGGACAGGTGGAGAGAGAATGATTCTGCCTCGTTTGTACTGTTTCTCTTTCGCATCTTGAAGAATGCGATCAATGTCAAAATCCATAGCCTCGGCTAACGCCGCCTTAATTCTTCTGGATTCGAGGATGACTTCGTCTGTGGTTGTGGTCTTCGGCATTTGCGCCATGTCGATCATTCTCCAAAAAGTTCTTCCGGCGTGCAGATCGTGGGAATTTCACAGTCAAAATTCGTCAGGATAGTTTGCAACTCTTTCATGATCGCGGCATTGGCAATGTGTCGGCAATTCCATGTCAGAAGAAAATCGATGCCGTGAACCGATGCCACTGCAATGTGGATCGCATCCCGTATTGCCTTTTGCCCGTGTTGCCTTTTGTGGGAGCAATCCCGAGTCGATGATCCCCTTGGCGACCACGTTGACGGCATCTGTCACGTCAAGGAGCGGGAGATCGACGAGAAATGTGAGCCGTCTTTTGGCGGCGTCTGAATCACCAGCAAACGCTTCATCCAGAACGATTTCAGAGATGCAGAGTTCGTAATTTGCTCGTTCGTGGTTCCACCAGTCGTGCGTGATTTGCTGCCGCGCCGCTTGCAACAGGTCTCGACTTGGCCATGCGGCCAAGTAACTTGGAATCGTTGTTTCGATGTACACGCGTTTTGTCACGATGCGACACCATCCGTGTGCGGGACGTTGGTTCTTGACACCCCCAATCGAAACGTACCCACAAAAAACAAATCGAAGTTCGTCGGAGACCAAGATTATGAACCGCCAAATGCCACCGGTCAAGTTGACTTCATCGACCGCGGGTCACTCTCAGGATACGAATGAGGGAATCGTAGCGGTGCATTTGTGTATTTGCGCCGAACGGACAGGTTAAGCCGCACGGACAAGCGGCGCGAATTACGATTGACGATCAACGAAGCCGAAGGCCTTCGCAGGCCGAACCCCCGCCTCTTGTCCCTGTCGGCTTGAACCGCTTGTTCGGCGAACTCCTTCAATAAACCTCGTCGTGCGTTCCGACGTTTTGCAGCAGGATGGCCTCGGCGCCTTCGTGCTGGACGAATTCAAAGATGCTGGAACCCAGGGGACACAAGAATAATTTCGGTTTCATCTGCTTGTGAAGCTGAGGGTGTTCAACACCGAACAGATGAATCAAGCCGTATTCGCCTTCCGCCAATACGAGGACGCTTCTCTGCGTTACACGGGCATCGAAAGCCACGCAGGGCTTAGTCGGATTGGACTGTATGACACGGTAGTTGCCAGGGGGTAAGCAAACGTAGGGCAAAGGGGACGGGAACCGCACAAGCCGGAGGAGAGCAGCGAATACAAGTTTCGCACGAGGTAGGATCTCGGCAATCGCCTTGGCCCCGAGTGATGCGTCTGCATCGGCAACCATCCAGTCGAAAAAAGCCAGGAAGCCGTGCAGCGAGGTGACGCTATGATGCTCAAACGGTTGCTCGAAGGAAACCCCGACGTTGCCTGAGAGAAAGGGGGAAATGGCGAGACCTTACTGCATTTGGTCGCCATCTTTGCCTTCAAAGGAAACCCTAAGGAGACGGATCTGGTCGAATCGTTAATCATCCAAAGAAATCCCCTCCATCGAACCGCGTCCCTGCGGAAATCAGCGCTGAATCCATTCGATCCTCGAATGGCGTACCCCCGCAAAGAATAAAAAAAATTTTAATAAAATTTTGAAAATATTTCTCGAATGTTCAATTTAAATTCAGTAAAATTCGTCAAAAATTGGATTGCACCCTTCGCACTTGGATTTGATTTTAAAACAGTTTTATGTACCATCGAAGAAAGATCTGAAATGCAAGCTTTTCCACGAAATGCCATTTTGGCGGCAATCTATTTGATTGCGCACGGCTTCTTCTCGACTTAAGCTTTTGCCCAAGTGAGCGCATTTGACAGCATACAAACGGCGCCGTCAGGAGGCTTTGTCACCTCGAATATTGACGCCACCTGTACGGATAGCTCGCTGAATTTGAAGGTTTTCGCTTATACTGTGACTTATTCGGCAGTTGGCACTACACTCACCCCCTATGGGGCTGTCGTCGACTTGACGCCTCAATATACGACAATGATGGGAATGCGAACCTGCATGGGCCATTTTAAGGGAAGCGGTACGCTGGCGACAGGTCGTACCTACTGTCTAATTTGCTACAAGTATGATGGTACTTCGTATTACGAAATGAAGAGGACAGGTTTTTTTACTGTGAGTCCATAGTGGCATGTGTGGGATGAGCAATCATGGAGGCGGCATCCCGCCTGAATTCATTTGTACCCAGGGAGGGGAAGTTATGGGCAGGGAAATCCATTGGGGCTCGACCACCAAGTCTGGGCGGATGCGTGCCGGTGTGACGCTGCTTGAGGTCGTGGTCGTGATCGCAATCATTGGATTATTGGCGTCAATCCTGCTTCCCGCGATTCAAGCGATTCGCTCGACGGCCTGCAAAATGAGCTGTGCCCATCGACAGAGACAACTTGCGCTGGCCATTGCGAATTATGCCGACACGCATTCCGTGCTCCCCTCCATGACGACCGAGATGTCCGATCCGTCGAGTTGTCTACCAGAATCCGCGATTTCAAGGCTATTTCCATACCTTGAACTCGGTAGTGTCTGTCAGATACTGCAAGCGAACGTATTCCGTCTGCCGATATTAGAATGTCCGTCCGATGGCGAAATCTCTGTTTTAAAGACTCCATTGAGCTTCGTGTTCAACGAAAGTCCAGGGATGAACGCTGGTAGTTTGGCGCGTGGACCGTTCCATCCCGACGGCATAGTGAGGATGGCCGACGTGACCGATGGGCTCAGTAATACGGCTGCCATTTGTGAGAGCATTGCTGTTCGCAGTGGCGGAAGCTCAGCGGATGCCGATCGCAATCCGATTCGGTATCCGTGGACAGTATTTGTGCCAGCCGTTTTGGCATTCACAATTGCTGACCCGACAAGCCCCGCCTCACTGGCGGATCGCGCCAGTCAAACCGATCTCTCAATTGAAGATTGCATGAATGATTCTCGTGATTTTCATGCGCGGCAAGTTCCCGTCGGTTCGCAGTGGGGTGAGAGGACCTTTGGAGGAGTCAGTTGCACGTATTCGCATTGGTTGCCTCCCAATGCGCCGTTTTGTACGGCCGCAAGTAGCTCGACCGCTGATATCCCATTTCTCTCGTGGAATCGCCGATCGGCCAGCAACCATGCGGGGGGAGTGAACGTAACTTTTCTGGATGGACATCAGCGGTTTATTAGTAATTCATTAGACTTGAAGGTCTGGCGAGCGGCAGGGACTCGTAACGGCAATGAAGTCGCGGGAGAATTGCCATGAAACGACGATCAACTTGCAGTACCATTGCTGTGTACCTGTCTCTGCTTTGTCTGAATCTGAGTTGTCGCAATCAGGAGCCTCACGCAGTGTTGGCGCGATTGGAGGCGGATTCACCCGTCGACGCTGCGAAGTTGACTGCCAGCGACTGCAAACTCAGTTCGACACCTCTCGATTCCTCGTCACCCATCACTGTCAAATCGAGTGAATCGCTTGAGCTGACCGGAATCATTTCGCCAGGTGAATGGAGTACGGTGGGAATTATGAATCCCCCGATGGAGCGCCCAAATCGATCAATTGATCCCGGCGTGAGGTGCATTGTCCTGTCGTTGTTCATTCACGGCAGTGACATGAAAGCTGAGAACGGACTCAAGCATGCGATGATGATCGAAGCAGAGCCAGTGGGCAAGCAGTCGCAAGAGTTTCGATTTCGCGCAAAATTCAAAACCCCTGCACAAAAGGGGAATTACGTCATTGACCTGCATGCGCAAGACATGTCAAACGACACTCGCCAGCGAGGCGATGATCCCAACAAGATACCAGGACTTGCCATCTGGCGGCGAGAATTGTCTGTCAAATAGCGCAATAGATGTCAATTTATTGGGCGGCGTCTTCTTCCTCTTTTCTTTCTGCTTTCCTTTCAGCATCCGGTAGGGGCTGACGCGCAACGCCAAGAACGAAATTGAGGCCACTCTCTTTTTCGCGTTTCTTGATGTCCAAAAAAATGGCGTCGAGATCATAATTGAAACGGGCTGCTTGCGCGTCGCGCACTCTCCAGGGTGGACCCCACTTTGGCCTCGTCACTTTGGAATTGTAAACAGTGAACCATTGACGTAAACTTAAGCCGCGTATCGGGCAGTGCCATTCGTGCCTGATACGTTTGTCTGCATGGACACTTTGTCTGCATGGACACATTGTGTCTGCACTCCGATTTCTGAAAACTGCACACAGGCGCTGACGAAGTACAAAACGCAGCCGATAAAAATCGCCTATGAAGACTTTATCGATCACCATTCTCCTTGTCCTCGGAATCGGATACTCGATTCTGGCGGTCGATGGTCAAGAGGCGCCACTCACTTTGCAATCGGCCAAAGAGCTGGGGCGAGTCAAATCCCGGTTCCTGAAAGAAATGCACGCCGAGACGGAAGCCTCCGATCTCCTCCCAGTCGTCAACCTGGAAGACTTTCAGAAGTCGGTGGCACCGCTGCTCAACAAGAGCTGCCTGGCTTGTCATGGTCCCGAAAAGTCCGAGGGTCGAC
>JBIKZJ010000449.1:0-5262 GCA_044354755.1 Schlesneria sp.
ACTCGGGAAATCCAGGGACACCGAGTCGTTCGGGGGCGATAAAGAGAAAGTCGAGTGTGCCAGCAAGGTATTCGACGCACACGGCACGGGATTCAAGCCGAGATCGGCCCGAGTGAATCCGTTCTGCCCGCAGGCCCAGTTCCTGGAGTTTGGCGACCTGATCCTCCATCAAGGCGATCAGCGGGCTGATCACCAGCGTCGTGCCGCCGCGTGCCAGTCCTGGGAGCTGATAGCACAGCGACTTCCCCGCACCCGTCGGCATCACCAGCAGCACATCCTCGCCATCACGGGCTGCCTTGCAGACCCCTTCTTGATGAGGACGGAAACCGGGATGTCCAAAGGTCGCCGAAAGCAACTCGGTCAAGTTTTGTGAACGAGGGGGACGAGGCGGCAACGTGGGGCTTGGCGGCACGGATGACGTATCCTGAGACGTTGCGAGCGATTCTTCGGTCGGCATTGATAGCGATTTTTCGGTCGAACTTGTAAGCGATCGCTCGGCTTGCGGCCTGGGTGTTAGACGCGGTCCACTGAGTGCAAGCTGGACGACTTTACAGACGTATTTTTCGATTTTGGTCATGAACCCATCGAGTTGCGATTCGCCCCGATGAATGGCGTGCAGGCGGGCTTCCCATTCACCCGTCATCGCCGGAGTTTTGACTTCGGGATGGACCGCCTCAATCAACCGGATCCCTTTGTCAGTGGCTTGGAGCGCCTTGCCATCGCGGACGATGTATTCTCGCGTGATCAGAGTCTCGATGATCGCGGCACGAGTCGCCGGGGTCCCCAGTCCACAATCCTTCATGGCGCGAGACAGTTCTTTGTCGTCGAGCGACTTTCCCGCAGTCTCCATCGCGGTCAGCAATGTTGCATCGTTGAACCGATTCGGAGGGCGGGTTTGCTTTTCCTCCATCACAACTTTACGGACGGGCTGTGCAGCATCTTTGACCAAGCCTGAAGGAAGATTCGGTTCGTCCTCGTCCCCCTCTTTCTTGCGTGAGGGGATATCAAGGACTTTCCAACCCGCCTGGATCACCGCCGTTCCCGTGGTGTGGAAGTGATCGACGAGGGAGTCAGCGGTAGGGGACGCTTCCGGTTGGCTGACAATCGCGGTGGACGTGACGGTGTTCGCCGTGACAGTGGTAATGACCGTCGTCACGGCGGTGAGATGATCCTCGAACCACGCCATCAGCAGTCGACGACAGACCAGGTCGTAGAGTCGTTGTTCATCACGCGAAAGTGAAACCTGAGCCGGATCGGTTGTCGTCGGGATGATCGCATGATGATCGGTGACCTTGGCATCGTCCACATACCGTCGACCGAGTTTGCGATGGAATGTCCCTTCGTCCAGTTGCGCCTCGTACGGACCTCGGATGGCTTGCACCACCTGCGGCAGTGTGGCTGCCACGTCGGACGACAAATGCCGACTATCGGTTCGGGGATAGCTGAGGAGTTTTTTCGATTCGTACAGCTCTTGTGCGACTTCGAGTGTCCGCTTGGCACTGAAGCCCCAGAGGCGGTTGGCGTGTCGTTGTAATTCGGTGAGATCGTAGAGCAGCGGGGGAGGAATCCGACGTTGCTCTTGCGTCACGGACTGGACAATCCCCTTGCCGACCCGCTCGACACGGTCAACGATGGCCCGCGCCAGTTCGCCGTCAGCGGGTAGCCGTTTCGATTCGCTCGACGGAGTTTCACCCGCTTTAAACCACGTCCCTGAGTAGGGGGTTTTTCCGAATGTGCCGACCACTTCGAAGTATGTTTCGGGGACAAAGTCGCGAATTGTCAGCTCGCGTTCCACCAACATGGCCAGCGTCGGCGTCTGGACCCGTCCGACCGAGACGGTCTCCCCCTGCAGGATCGTGTAAGCGCGTGACAGATTCATTCCGACCAGCCAATCGGCCTGCATCCGGCCGCGGGCTGCTGCCGCCAGCGAGTCGTACGTCCGCCCATCCTTCATGGCCAGCAGCCCCGCCTTGATCGCTGCGGGAGTCAGCGACGAAATCCACAACCGCCGCACCGGCTTGCGGCACCCAGCCGCCTCATAGATGAGACGAAAGATCAACTCACCCTCGCGCCCCGCATCCGTCGCACAAACCACGTATTCGACGTTCCCGACCTGAATCAATTTTTTGACAATGCCGAACTGCTGTTTGGTCGATTCGAGCACTGACAGCGGCCACTGTTCGGGAAGCATGGGGAGCGACTCGGCCCGCCACGCTTTCCATGCCGGGTTGATTTCGTGTGGTTGAGCCAATCCGACGAGATGTCCAATGGCCCAGGTGACCACGTAGCCGTTGCCATGCAGCCAACCCGCAGCACGCGTCTGCGCACCGACCACCTGAGCAATATCGCGTGCAACCGACGGTTTTTCAGCGACGATGACCACAGTCACGGTCTGGTTCCTGACGGTACAACGAAAACCCTCGGAAAGGAAAGCGGTTTTCCTGAAGTCGAGGGGCTCGTGGGGCTTGGTGGAGTTCGGGACACAATCGCGGAAGTCGAATCAAGTCAAAGAGACTTCCACAATCCAAGAATAACGAATTCGTGTGATGCGGAAGAGCCTCTTCGCAGGAAAATCGTCGAAGTCGGAATCAAGCTCCTTTGATTGATGCGCAGGTCCAAGGGGAAACCTTGAACGTAACAGTGTGACGCTCGACAAGTTCTCGATCCATGGGGTCGATTGGACATTCCTCTTCAGGGGGACGACAATCACAGGGATGAAGACTCAGGCCGACTTGAACGACGACTCCCCCTCAACACGGATGATGCCATTGACGAACACCATACGGATCCCCCATCTGCAACTTTCTCCTGAAGCACTGCGAGCGGTGATCGAGGAGTTTGTGACTCGAGATGGAACCGACAATTCTGCGGTCGAACCGCGCATTCAGCAGGTGCTGCGGCAACTGGATCTCGGCAGTGTGGAACTGCATTTTGAGCAACTCACCGAAACCTGCAACGTTCTGCCACGCGGTGCCATCATCGATTAATCACGATGCTGCAATTCTTTGTAGAGCTGATGAATAAACGTCAGATTGTCACATTGCAGATACTGCATCGCTCCACCCATGCGTGAATAGCTTTTGCAGAAGCGCAGGTAATACGCAGCAGACGATTTTGGGGGTTCACCCTGGGTCCAGTCCCAGCCTCCTCCATCTTGCAGGTCGACGACGTAAATCGAATGCCCATTCACCACCGGACGCCCCGATTGCAGCCGAAGATTATTCACGCAACTGATGCTCTTTTCGAACACCTGTGGCCCCATGATCGCCGATCCGACCGAAAGCACGACTCCCCCATCCAATTGTTCGACGGAACCACCGAACAGCTTGAAATCCCATTCGGCACCGCGGCCGATGGCTCCTCCATTAAAGACGGGATGATTCGCGATGATGTCGTAGCCGATCCCCGGGTGAACCGTGACCGGTACCCCATGCCGATAGGCCTGAGCAATAATCGAGGCATATTTCCAGCGGTGATCAATCTGGATTCGCCCGGCTGGCCATCGCTGCGTCAGCATCGCTTGCAACAAATCGGCACGCGCTGCAGTCAGCGGATGCGAGGGGGTTGCCGAGATCGCTTGAGACAATTCCTCGGTAGTGGGTAAGGTGACCCCATCTTCATGGATCATCCGGCCCATGGATCGCCCATATCCTAGGCCATCCAGAGCGCCAGCCATGATCGCGAGATGGATATTCGTGGCGGTTTCATGCCAGGTGCCGAAGGTTCCATTCCCGACGTTCATTTCCACACTTTCCGTCGAGGCACCGAACCAGGCATATTCCCAGTCGTGAATCGTTCCTGCACCGTTGGTCGCCAGGTGCGACAACCATTTTTGATCCATCATCCGTTCCAGGATTTTTGCCGCACCATTTCGGAGCAAATGTGCACCGTAGATCAGCATGATGCTCGCGTTCCGTTCCCGAGCCCGGCGAATGCTTTGGGCGCAGTCACGAACCCGCATCGCAATTTGCTCGGAACAGGGTTTCGCCGGAGAATCCGGTTCCACGACAATCTCGTCAGCACGCGTCAAACTTTGTCGCTCAGCGAGTGGATAGACTTTGAGATGACTCAGATCAAGCGGTGTAACGGCCATAAGGAAATTTCTTGCAAACAATCGGATTGAGATTCAAAGGAAAAACGGATCCCTGCGAGATCGGTTGGAATGCGAATCCGCAATAATGAGAGGGCATTTCCACCAGATTCACTGGGATAGGAAGGAGTTTAGCGTTTTGTCACCGCGTAAAAAAGTGGGGTCCGGTCTCCGTTGAATTCGTCACAGTCGCTCTCGATCGCTACCGATTCGTTCTTAAACGAAAAAATGCCTTCGCGGAAACGTTTTCAGCCCAAAACAGCATCGCATTCAGGGGGATGGTGTGTATAAGATCAGGTTGATGCGATTTGAGTTCCGAACTCCCCTGTGGAGCGTTGATTCTGATGGCCCGTTATAACTTACTTTTGATCGTGCTGTTATGCCTGTTCGCCAGCGTCACGTCACCGACGATGGCCGAGGATCCGGTCGATTACACGCAGGACATCAAGCCGATCCTGTCGCGCCGCTGCTACTCGTGTCATGGTGTCCTCAAGCAAGAGCATGATTTGAGACTCGACACAGCGGAATTGGCAAAAACTGGTGGATCCGATGGCCCGGTGATCATCGCGGGTCAAAGTGCGGCCAGCCGACTGCTGGATGCCGTTCAGGGTCTCAACAATGTTCCCCGGATGCCCCCGGAAGGGGAACCGCTCACCGCCGCCCAGATCGACCTGATCAAACGCTGGATTGATGCCGGGGCGAAAGCGCCCCATGAAGCGGTTCCCAAAGATCCGGCCCAACACTGGGCCTACCAGATTCCCCGCCGTCCGCCGCTCCCCACCGATGTTCCCCAACCCTGGTCGCTCAATCCGATCGATGCCTTTATCGCCGCAGCACAGGCCGTTCAGCAACTGACCCCCAGTCCCCCCGCCCCGAAGCCGGTTTTGCTGCGTCGTCTCTATCTGGATTTGATCGGACTCCCCCCGACCCGAGACCAATTACGGGCGTTTCTGGCGGACGAGGATCCGCAGGCCTTGGAACGAGTGGTGGATCGATTGCTCGACAGCCCCCAGTATGGGGAACGCTGGGGACGACACTGGATGGATGTCTGGCGTTACAGTGACTGGGATGGGTACGGAGCGGAAGTTCGGGAAAGCAAACCACACATTTGGCGATGGCGAGACTGGATCATTGAATCCCTGAATGCCGATCAGGGTTATGACCGGATGCTA
>JBIKZJ010000450.1:0-5254 GCA_044354755.1 Schlesneria sp.
CTTCCCGACGATCGCCCCAAAATTGGGCTGCACCGGTTCCGGCCGCTCTTCAAATCCCGTCAACCCGACCGTCCCGGCATCGGGGTGACCCGGCTGACTGGTGACATGCGAGCGAATCAGCGAAAATCGGTCACTCCGCGCCGCCAGCCCGGGCAACAATTCACTATAGTGAACACCCGGCTGTTGTGTCGCAATCGTGGCAAACGGACCACGATATTGCGACGGGGCCTTGGGTTTCGGATCAAAGGTATCGATATGACTGGGAGCCCCCCACAGCCAGACGAAAATCACCGATTTCGCCTTCGCCGCCGGGGCGGCATGCAGTACACGCGGAGAACCCAGCATCAACCCTGCCGGAATACTCGCCCCCCATTTGAGGAATGACCGACGCCCAATCCCCTGACAGGTGGAAGCTCGAAACGAACCAATGTCAAACATGAGCAGGACCTCAGTTGCACAAATGATCAGGCCATAGCAGTCTGTTGAAAAACGGGGGACAGGCACCTCAGACTGCTTCTCATTCAAGGCTTTTTTGATTTTACTCAAAGCCAGTCCCCGTTTTTCAACAGACTGATAGAACCCATTATTGTGCCCCGGTTGCGACCGAAACGGAAGCCCGACTTGGGACTTGAGACTTGGGACCAGTCCCCTCCAGAGAATCTCTGGCCGAAGGGGATCTCGTTCGGGTAGAATTTCGCTGAACTCTGTCGTGCGATCAGACCATACGATCAGACCATACGATCAGACCCTATGATCAGACCAGAAGTCATCGTTGCGGGCCAATCCGGGGGACAAACACCCGGTTTCCATCCCCTGCCGATTTCCGGGCCACTCTGATCCCATCCGCTCACCAAGATCGTCAGTCCCTGAAAAACAGGGTTTTGTCGCAGAAAAATTGCGTCTGTCCCTTGGTCGTCACAAAACGGCCACCCTCGAAAACGTATTGAGAATCGGAGATTGAAGATGTTGGATCGGCGGCGTTTTCTCAAAGCGATTTCAGTACCCGTGGTTCTCGGTAGTGGTATTTGCGTCCCTGCCGCCTGGGGCGATCCGTTGTTCGAGGGGGTCGATGTCGTCCCCACAAACAAAGGGGAAGACCTCTTCCAATATCTACTGCGGCAAACGGGAAAATTTGAACTGGATCTCTACCGAAAATTGCTGGGAGCCGCGAACGAATTCAAAGAAGGGGACGCGATTGTTGGTGTGGCTGCTGCCGATGAGCCTTCCCGCATCCGGGCGCGACAACTGCTCGCCAATTCCAAAATTGCGGACCTGGTGGCCCATCCCCCCTGGCAAGATCGCCTCTCACAGTGGAACGATCGCTTCGTGCTAAACGAACGCCGACAAGCCTGGAACAACAAAACCCTCGGCGAGCTCAAACACCATTTACTCACCGCAACCGCCACGGAAATCCATGAGTTACTGCCGGGGCTGACGAGTGACCTGATTGCCTGTCTCGTCCGCCTGATGACCAACGACGAACTGATCGCCCTCGGCAGCACCATCTTCCATCCGCTGCAGGGTTCCCGGATCGGCGACAAGGGGTATCTGGGGGCTCGCGTCCAGCCAAATTCGCCCACCGACAACCTGGATGATATCCGGTTTCAGGTTTTCAATGCCTTTTCCTATGCCGTCGGTGATGTTCTGCTGGGGACGAACCCCGTTTCCAGTGACCCCGCTTCGGTGGCGGCCGTCGAACGGGCACTCCAGGACATTCTGAAAACGTTCGAAATCGATCAGATCATCCCCCATTGTGTGCTGGCGCATATTGATATTCAGGCGGAAGTCGAACGGGTCCATCCGGGCGCAACCGAATTCTGGTTTCAAAGCATTGCCGGAAACGATAACGCCAACACGACGTTCGATATCAGTGTCGAAAAAATGGCGGAATACGCTCGCAGCCGAACCGGCCGGTTCGGATTGTATCTGGAATCGGGACAAGGGGCCGATTTTACCAACGGCCACGGACACGGAACGGACATGGTCTTTCACGAGTCGCGCAAGTATGGCTTCGCCCGTGGCATGGCTCATGAAATCGCCACCTCGAAACAGATTCCTGTCGGGCAGGCCTGGCTGCATCTGAACGATGTCGCGGGATTCATCGGCCCGGAAGTCTTCCGCACACGTGAACAACTGGTCCGTTGCTGCCTGGAAGACATCGTAATGGGAAAACTGCACGGATTGACCATCGGCCTGGATGTCTGTTCAACTCTGCACATGGAAATTTCACTCGATGATCTGGACTGGTGCCTGGAACAGATCGCCCCCGCCAATCCCGCCTATCTGATGGCGTTACCGACCAAGATCGACCCCATGCTGGGATACTTGACCACCGGATTCCAGGACCATGTCCGCCTGCGCAACCAGTTCGGCTACCGCGTTGATGATCGGATGTGGGCCTTTTTTCAGCGGTTAAACGTGATCGATCAACAGGGCCAGCCGACCGAACATTTTGGCGATCCGGGCTGGGTTTATCTGCAATACTGTCGCGGGAAACAAGACCCCCGTACCGATGCCGAAATTCTCGACGAATCGGCAACACGGATTAACGAAGTTCGCAGCCGTGGCGTCTTCATCGCCGAAGGATACGGTGATCAGCCGTTTCAATTGGCTCCGTCAATTCAGGCCGAGATTCAGACCGTTTACGACGATGCCAAGCAATGTATCTGGAAAGAGTGGGAGGCCGAGTTCCTGAACCGAATTCCCAATCCAATTCCGCTGTTCACCCGTTCGGTTGATCGCAGCGATTACATTCTGCATCCCGCCTCGGGAGAACGGTTATCCGACGAGTCACTGCAACGAATCAAACAATGGCGGGTGACCGATCAGGGGCAAGCCGATACCGTCATCGTGATCTCGGAAGGCCTGAACGCACTCGCTTTAATGGACGAAGGGAACCTGCTTCCGTTACTCGAAGCACTGCGACCCCGTTTGGCCGAGTCTGGGTTGCAGGTTGCCAAGCCCTCGTTCGTGGTCAATCGCGGTCGCGTTCGTGCCGGTTATCGCATCGGCGAAACGCTGTTCGCTGGCCTCGCGGGACCCCGCATGATCATTCATCTGATTGGCGAGCGGCCTGGAACCGGTCACCACACGCTGTCCGCTTATCTCACCACCGCCGATGGCTCTCGCTGGAGCCGCAGTGATGAAGTCGACCACAATATCACCAAAGTTGTTTCCGGAATTGGTATTACGGCATTAAATCCCGCGAGGGGCGTGCAAGAGATTCTGAAAGCGATCGCACGCTAGTCGCTTGGCAGCATCACCACTTCGGTTTGGAAAACTTTACCGCTCGTAACGGTCGTAACTCAATCGAAACACGTCATCGGCTTCGCGGCGCGTTGGTGCCGATACTTTCGGCATGGACGAATTTGAGCTCGAACAGTTGCGGCGAAACCCGAAATGGGCCATCGTCCTGAACGTTTACTACCAAATCCAGTCACAGGGACGAAACCAAACCCCTGACTTCGATGGGTGGGTGCCACGGGTCCAGACGGCCGAAGAGGTTCCGACAGCGGATTTGTCCGGAATCCACGGAAAACTGATTGCCTATGGATTCCTCAAGTTCGACCTCGCCGGTCGTGACGGCGGCATCCGTTATCAGTTGACTCCCTTGGGAAAACAGGGGATCAATGCGTCAATCCCTGCCGATGACGAGGCGACCGAACTGGTGTTTACGGGTCGGGACGAGGCGGTCTTAACGTAATCCCCGATGTCCCCGATTTCCCCGATTTCCCCGATTTCGCTGATTTCGCTGATTTCGCTGATGTCCTCGATCGGACCGTTTGTCGAGTGCTTGCCGGCTCAGAGCGGTCCTCTGCATCGTGTCGGCCCCCTACGTTCACTCACGCCAATTCACTCACGCCAATTCAGTCGCTCGGGTATCAGTCGCTCAAACCAGTAGCCTGCATTAGGCGACGAGTTTCCCGGTAGGCTTCCGCGACCCAGGCTTCGATCTGATCGGGTTCCGGGCTATATTCCAGTTCAATCGACATCGCCCCCTCGAGATTCAGTTTGGCAATTTCTCGCAAATAAGGCTCGAACTGAACCACGCCGCGACCGGGTGGCAGGTCACCGTGAACCTTCCCATCGCAGTCCGAGATATGCACGTGAATCGCCTTTCCCTGCAGTAGCCGTAGTTCTTCAGCGGGAACCTGTGCCAGACAGAGATGCGAGATATCGATATTGGCCCGAACCGCCTGGTGATCCACATCGTCGATGAACCGAACCATATTCTGCACGTTATTCAATAACGAGAGAGGAAAGGGTTCGAGTTCCAAGGCGATTTTCAACCCTAGCTCCGCGGCATAGTCCCCCAGCCGCTGACAATTTTCGACAGCGAATCCCCACTGTTCCTGCGGCGGGATCACTTCCCGATTCCAAATGTATTCACCCAGGACCAAGAGCACGTTTTGAGCGGAAAGTTCATAAGCCAGATCGAGATATTTTCCGACCCGGTCAACATGGAAACGCTGCACGCTGGGATTAAAATCAATCAAGCCCGCAGCCACGCAGCACAACGAGATGATCGGCAGTCCGAATCGATCGCATTCACGGCGGATCAGTTGTCGTTCGCGGACATCAATGTCGAGAGGATCGGCAAAAATATCGATCGTATCGAAACCAAGTTTCTTGGTTTGCTCGATCCCCCAGGCAGTCTCGCGCCCCGCTTGTGCCCAGGCGGAATTGATCAGTCCCAGCTTCATATCCGAAGTTCTTTCCGTGGCCAGTTTCTGTCCGATTCAGTCATGCTGTCGACAACATAGCCCTCGGAAGAGATCAGCGGAAGCTTCAACCCGCCGCCGTCGGCGATTTTTTCCCGATGAGGCCATTCTTGATCGATGGAATGGAACAGCAGGCAACAGCACCAACGTTGCTTTGACTGATTCAGTTTTCAGTTGTCAGTTGTCAGTTGTCAGTTGTCAGTTGTCAGTTGTCAGTTGTCAGTTGTCAGTTGTCAGTTGTCAGTTGTCAGTTGTCAGTTTTTAGGTTTCAGGTCTCAGAAGCTTGAAATTTCTTCTTTTCCGATTCGTGCGATTCGTTTTATTCGTGGTTGACACTCTTCGCATTTTTCGAAAAGGGTGAGATTCACGAATCGACTGCCGTATTCCGTGGTTTTGCCTGAACGCTGCTGCGTGCAGGTGATTACGAAGCCAGTCGAGACCGACCAGTCCGATCGTCATGGCCGCCAAAGGGGACGGATCAGTGATCCGAAGTCGTCTTTTTTGCTGCTCGTCCTGTTTGCTGCTTGTCTTGT
>JBIKZJ010000452.1:0-5218 GCA_044354755.1 Schlesneria sp.
AAGGAGAGAAGATGCGACAACTCTTTGTTTCGGTGTTTCTTTGTTGGCGGTGGAATCGCATGTCGAGGGGACTGATTCACGTTATACTAATTCATTTTCTGATGGCGAATTGATGTTGAGCCTGTTCGCTATCACTGGGTTGCGGGTCTGTTGGTTGTGAGTCTGTTGGTTGTCGGTTTCGGCATTTTCCTTTTTGAAAAAACACCATGCATCCTGCCGTGATTCCCAACGTCAGCACTCGATCGCCGAGGATTTGGCCGGTGTGGGTCGTGGCGCTCCTGAGTTGGCTGAGTATTGTTGCGTCGCTGGATCCTGCGGGGAGTTACCCCGGTATGCCCGAAGGTCCGGGTCTGACCATTGATGAAGTTTTCAATGTCGAACAAGGGGTTTATCTGGTTGAGCAGGGACGGGGGCTCGGTTGGCTGAATTTGATTCCTGGGACTTCTCAGGAAGCGTATCGGCGTGAGCATGGATACAATCCCGATCATCCACCACTGGGGCGGTGGTGGCTCGGCGTGCACCACCATGTCACTTGGGCGCTTTTTCCCCCCTTCAGTCCCGAAGGGTATTGTGTGACCGCCTGTGCTCGGACGGGATCGGCAACGGCGTTTGCCTTGACCCTACTTTTGGTAGGGGGTTTTGCGACCCGGTGGTCGGGGACTGCGGCAGGAGTCATGACGGCCATTTCACTGGTCTGCATGCCCCGACTTTTTGGACACGCTCATGTCGCCTCGCTGGAGACGATGACCAATCTGACTTGTACTGCGGCAGTGCTCGCCGTCGCCGGGTGGTGGACGGGGGGTACCGCTCCCTGTCGCAGGCGGGCCATGCTTGCGGGGGTTTTTCTTGGATTGGCGCTGGTGACCAAGATTCAAGCGGTCTTAATTCCGATCCCGGTGATCTGCTGGGCTTGCTGGCGGTGGCGGTTTCAGGCGGTGGTGCCGTTGATGATTTGGGGAGTCTCCGGCTTGGTGGTTTTCTATCTCAGCTGGCCTTATCTGTGGTTTGCTCCGCTGGAACATGGGTGGGAATACTTGGGACGAGCAACCCAGCGGGCGACGATTCAGGTCTGGTATTTCGGGCAGAAGTACGCTGACAAAGAAGTCCCCTGGCACTATCCGTTCGTGATGTTTGGACTCACCGTCCCACTGATTTTGCACGGACTCGGGGTGCTCGGGCTGTGGCGACGGGAACGGCAAAACGTGTCGGTTTCATCGATGCGAGCCGCGAATCCCATTCATGTTGGGGCGACCGGCAGTCAGCCCGCGCCGCAAGGAAGTTCCTCGTGCCACAGCTGCAATCTCGATCCTTCCGCAAGAAGTCGAGATTTGTTATTGCTGGCGTGTACGCTGTTTCCGCTGGTGGTTTTCGCGTTGCCGGGCGTCGCCGTCTATGACGGTGAGCGACTCTTTCTGACCAGTTTTCCGTTGTGGTCGATTTTCGTTGGTCGAGGCTGGGTCGCGTTGTGGCAATGGCTTCACCAGCGGATCGGCATGCGGCCCCTGTGTATCGGCATCTATGGCACGCTGCTGGCCTGTTCGGCCTGGCCATTGGTGGGAATGTCCCCTTGTCACCTCAGTTACTACAACGAGCTGACTCCGTGGATTGCGGAACTGGCGGGGGAGGAACCCGAGTTGGAAATCGATTATTGGGGCGAGGGGATTACTCGTAGCCTGTTACAACAATTGGTGGACGAGGTCCCTCGGGGGGCCACGGTGGCGGTGATGCCGACGTTACATCAGTTTCAAGCGGCCGAATATCGTCGCCAGTCGCCGCTGCTGCGGGCTCACGAAATCAAAATGGAAGAGTACCAGCCCGATTCCGCCGGGCAATCCTCTGTGCTGATCTATCAGCGTCGTGCGGATCTGCCGCAGGGATGGCGAACAATCAGGCCCGAGCAGATTCGCGGTCGCACGATCCGGCAAGGCCGGATGCTGGCTGGCTTTCTTAATCGCGATCCCTGAAGCATGCTGCTAGAATTCCCCCCTTCCCTGACGGTCAACTCGATCCGCCGTCGGGAATGACGACATTAGGCAGAATATTGCCAGACTTTTGCCAGAATCCGCCAGGAATCTCAGGAAAGAAATCGCTCCGATGACGCTTGATCGCCGACGTGAGGTTTTAAACCAGCTCAAAACTGTCGTTGTCAAAGTGGGGACCAACGTCCTGTCGACCGACGATGATCGCCTTGATGCCGACCGCATCGCCTCGCTGGCGGAACAGGTTCACCACATCTGCCAGGCCGGGTGCAAACTGGTTCTGGTTTCGAGCGGTGCGATTGGGGCCGGCATGGGACTGCTCGGACTAAAGGAACGTCCGAAAGATCTGTCGCACCTGCAGGCGGCGGCGGCGACTGGACAGGCTCATTTGATCCATATTTACGATAAGGCATTGCGGCCGTATGGATACCATGCGGCACAGTTGCTGTTGACTGCGAATGATTTCAAAAGCCGGGGACGCTACCTGAATGTTCGCAATACACTGCGAACACTGGGGGAATATGCGGTGATTCCCATTATCAACGAGAACGATACCGTCAGCACTGCGGAAATTAAGCTGGGGGATAACGATCGCCTCGCTGCGATGGTGGCCGGGCTGATCCAGGCGG
Source organism: Schlesneria sp. (assembly GCA_044354755.1). GTDB lineage: Bacteria > Planctomycetota > Planctomycetia > Planctomycetales > Planctomycetaceae > Schlesneria. The sequence goes on from JBIKZJ010000452.1 coordinate 2,609, forward strand.
ACCTGCTGATCATTCTTTCCGTTGTCGACGGACTGTTAACGGGGGATCCGAGTAATCCTGCCAGTCAGCGGATTCCCCTGGTGGAACGTTTTGACGACGAGCTGTTGAGTCTCGTGGGGGCCTCAAAAAGTTCTCGCGGGACCGGTGGGATGGGAACGAAACTCGAAGCGGTTCGGACCGCCACCGCCGTGGGGACGAATGTGATCATCGCCGACGGAAAACGCCCGAAGGTTCTCGACGAAATATTGTCGGGGGCCGATATCGGAACGTTGTTTCTGGGTGACGGGGACGGCGTTTCTGCCTGGAAACGCTGGATCGGCTATACCATGCCCCCCAAGGGGCGACTGGTACTGGATGCGGGAGCTCGTCGAGCGGTTGAACAACAGGGGAAATCGCTCCTTGCCATCGGCGTTGTTGGCGTTGAAGGGGATTTTGATAAGGGTGAGGTGGTGTCGCTAGTGGATCAACACGGGGGCGAGTTTGCGCGGGGGCTGACAAATTATGATACTGCTGGGGCCAAGGCGATTGCGGGAAAACGAACCGATGAAATCACTCGTGAACTCGGCTCGATCCCGTACGATGAAGTGATTCATCGGGACAATTTGGTGGTGATCAGTCTCGTGAAATAAACCTCCCGCTGGCGATGTTGAGGATTGCCCTGTTGGCGCGACCGGGCACCGTCCGATTTCCCTGAAGGTTCACAATTGTTTATGCCTGCTTCACAGAATCCTACTTTTCCGGTCGGACGAGTCTATCTGGTCGGGGCTGGTCCCGGTGACCCCGGATTGCTGACGCTGCGCGGTGCCGAATGCCTCGCCCGTGCAGACCTTGTGCTGTATGACGGGCTGGTCAATCCCCTGATTTTGCGTCACAGCCAGGCCTCGGCCGAGCGGACCTGCCGGGCTGAAGGTCCGACAGGGCGCACGATTCGTCAGGAAGAAATCAATCAACGCTTGATCGAAGCGGCTCAATCGGGAAAAACGGTGGTCCGGCTGAAGGGGGGAGACCCCTTTATTTTTGGGCGTGGATCAGAAGAAGCGGCCGCCCTGGCTGCTGCGGGAATTCCGTTTGAAGTCGTTCCTGGGATTACCGCCGCCACCGCCGCTGCGGTCTATACCGGAATTTCCCTGACGCATCGTGAACATGCGTCGGCCGTCGCGTTTATCACGGGACATGAAGATCCGACCAAATCGACTTCGCTCGACTACAAAGCGCTGGCCGCCTTTCCTGGAACCCTGGTGTTTTATATGGGACTGCATCGGCTGCCGTCGATTGCCGACTCGCTGATCCACGCGGGAAAACCAGCGGAAACACCCGCCTGTGTGGTGAGCCATGCGACACGTCCCAGCCAGCGAACGGTTACCGGATCGTTGGGGGAGATCTCAACCTTGGCGACTGCAGCAGGATTCCACGCCCCCTCGCTGGTGATCGTCGGCGATTGTGTCCGCCGGCGTGAGCAGGTCCGCTGGTTTGAAGACCGTCCGCTATTTGGTCAGGTGATTGGGATTACTCGTCCCGAAGAGCAGGCGGACGAAGCGGCATTCCGCGCGGTGGAACTGGGAGCCGCTCCGGTGCTGCTTCCGACGATCGAAATTGTGTGTCCCGAAAAGTGGGATGAGGTTGATGCCGCCATCGCCCGACTCCACGAATTTGACTGGATCGTTTTTACCAGCGTCAACGGTGTTCAGGGCCTGCTGAATCGCTTGTGGAACACCGGCCACGATCTGCGTCGACTGGCACACGCCCAAATCGCGGTGATTGGTTCCAGCACCGCCGCAGCGCTTGCGAAATATTCATTGCGAGCTGATCTGGTTCCTGCCGAATTTCGGGCCGAAAGTCTGGCTGCCGCGCTGGCTCCTCTGGTCAAGGGGAAGCAGGTGTTGTGGGCTCGAGCCAGCCGGGGCCGGGATGTGCTACCGAATGAGCTGACTGCGGCGGGAGCGGTGTTGACTCAAGTCATCGTCTATCAAAATCGGGATGTGCTTGAGTTCCCGACGGCGGCATTACGACAAATCGAACGGGGTGAGTTGAACTGGATTGGGATTTCGAGTCCCTCGATCGCGCGGAATCTGGCCCAGCGGCTGACGAGCGAGGCGAAAGCCCAGCTGGGAATTAAAACAAAACTGGCGAGCATCAGTCCTGTGACCACGGCAGCCGCTCGGGAAGTCGGCTTGCCGATTGCGGTTGAGGCGACTGTGGCCACGTGGGAAGGATTATTTCAGGCGATGAGCGACGCACGAGAGAACTCTTCTGCGTAAAACTGTGTCATTAACACTTGGAATGCGGTCGTTTTCAGGCTGCGTTGATTCCGCTTACGTCTTGAATCAAGCCCGTTGCAGAAAATGCGAAGAAAAATGCGAAGGAAAAGGCGAAGATTTTGAACCACGAATAACACGAATAACACGAATAGGATGAGGAGAAGTATCAAGGTACTGAGTACTGAGTACTGAGTACTGAGTACTGAGTACTGAGAACTGAGAACTGAGAACTGAGTACTGAGTACTGAGTACTGAGTACTGAGAACTGAGAACTGAGAACTGAGTACTGAGTACTGAGTACTGAGTACTGAGTACTGAGAACTGAGAACTGAGAACTGAGAACTGAGAACTG
>JBIKZJ010000084.1:0-17377 GCA_044354755.1 Schlesneria sp.
CTGAAGCGTTTGCTTTGCCTGCGGTTCGGCGACGATTATTTCGGCTCGCGGCGGAAGCACGAGTCTGCCGATTCGGCGATCTTCACGCGAAAGGTGGGGCACACCCAGCGGGGGGGATTTCCGATCCGATTTGATCGCTTTCACGCGGTCCAACTCGGCGGCAAAGCCATCGACCTGCTGGTCGAGGGGCGAAACAACGCCATGGCGACCTTACAATGGTCACAAGAGCGGGGTTTCTTCCTGGATTCGCTGGCGGCGCACAAGTTACGGGATCAATGGGGGAAGATCCACGCCCGTCACGTGCATCCCTCGTTCTACGACCTGCAGCGATTTCAGCCCTCTTTACTGGGAAAGAACTACCTGCGCTCGGTCTTGACCGGTGCGATTGGAGCGGAAGATGTGGAACAGATGCGGGCCGACATGTTCAGTCCTGGCAAGCTGTCGACACGGTATCAAAGCGTGAACATCGATATCCAGCGACGGATTGAAATGCTCAAATGATTTTGCTGCGGATCCGTTCGGGACCCGCAGCAAAATTCCGTTCGAGCTCAGTTCCGCGAATTACAGAGTCCGTTCCAGTCTTCGCCTCTGATCCGCATACGATTGAACCGAACGCTGAAAGGGGACATTGTTTGGCACTGCGGATGTACCGCCAGCACCCAACGCCGCTCGGGAGGTCGCAACAGGATGAGCAATTTGCTGGCCAAGAATGGTGTCCAGCAGCGATTGAAATGTTGCTGGGTCATCATCAAAGTCACCATGGTGCTGCGAGGTTGATGCGGCCATCGTCGCGGGAGCTGCGGAATTGGGTGATTGGATCACTTCAATTTGTCCCGCAGCAGTCAAACTCTGGAGCTTCAAGACCGCCGCTTTGTCCTGAGCCGTCAGAAACCCAAGTTCACGTGCGGTGAAGTGAAACGAGCGGGCCATCCCCAGTAGTGGCACTCCGAAGGGGTATTGGAAATAGTCTCGTGCGGGATTTTCAAAGGCGTGTGCCACAAGGTAAAGCAAGGACTTGTTATAAATTTTGTTGCAGTTGTCCGCCTGCTCAACAGGATCGCTCAGCAGGAAGATTTTTAGCTTCTCGATCTGACCACTTTCCAGAGCTTCGACAAATGTGTCGACAAATAAGCTGACCGTACACGCGGGTGCCCATAAGGTACAGGTCTTGATCTTACGGCCATATCCTACCACCCCTTTTAACGGTCCGTCACCAATGGTCCCCTGGGTCGACAAGAGTTGTGCGAGAGAGGCCAGAACGATTGATCCTGCGCTATGGCCTGTCAGATGCAACTCGATCCCCGGTACGTCATTGCAAAGTTGGTTGATCGACTTTGCGGTGTGACGCAGCCCCCCGTCGTCTGAGGTCGTGGCATCAGTCGCATTGTCTTTCATCTTTTTCCACGCCAATTTTCCGCTCAATGCTCGCGCGATCGGTTCTAACGCATCGTCAAGTCGATCGAGCATAAAGTCTTTGGCGGCATCGATGAAACTTCCTGACGTACGTCCTCGAAGTGCATCCTGCAGGATATTCTGTAGGGTCGACCAATAGTCGGAATTCCAAGAGAAGACCAGGGGATAGATCTCGTTTTTCAGTAGTGGGCCACGATAATCCGCGGTCCGCTGAATGGCGGAAGCTTCGGAGGTCAGGCCCCCCGGTGCGTAGAGCAGGATGCGTTTTTTCGGCCAAGCGTTAATTTCGTTCTTGATATCCTCTTCGACAATATGTCGCACATCCTCTTCGTTGGTTGCATAAGTCCCGGTCTTTTTGAGCTTGCCGTTCTCGCCGATACTGATCACGTGGGGACGTATCTGGCTGTATGCAGAAAAGGTTGAACTCGCCGCAAGACCCGAGTTAACGACCGCCACGCCACTTCCGCTATGTACCGCCACGGGAACACCGAGTCGCGCGACCCAGGCATCGGTGCCATGTGCCAACCAGTCATCATAAGTCAATTGCGCGAAGCCATTCTTGGCCCAATCCTGACCCCATGAGTTCTGCAGCCAGAATCCCTTTTCATCATAGCCGACCAATGCAAAGGCGTGGCCCCCGAGGATCTCTTGCGATCCGTCATAACCGACCACCGACTTACCTTCCATCTGGTTCTGATTCCAGCCGGCATGCACGATTGCCGTCACAAACAACACCCCCACCTCGGCCAACGCGCAATGCATCGCGGTCAGGTCTCGGTGATTCACGCGAAAATAGGCACCTAATGGACGGGTGGCGGCATTTTTTGCGCGCGGATCCGTCAATGTTCCGGCGGGCTGTGCCGCGTCGTAGGGCCATTGTTTGGCGGAACAGACACCATGCTTGTGCCATCCCTTCATGGCTCCGCGTGCAGAAGACCCCGAGTAATCAGCCCCCTCCCATTCGTCATAACGACGCGCCATCTCGTAAAGCATTCGGGGGCTGACGGGATCGGTGTCGGGGTGGATTTTCCGAGACTTGAGCAAATAATGGGCGACGGTTGCCAAACCGAATCCGGTGCAGGCCCCCTCGGTACCCTGGTCAAGTACGGGGACCTCCACTTTGAGGTACGCTTTAAGTGGCCGTTCGGGAGGGACCTCGATCAATGTGGGAATGTACATCTGATCACGGAAATCGACGAAATCAGGACGCGCGTCGAACTTACGAACGTTCGCGTCATCGGGGGGGGCAGCCGACCGGACTCGTTGAGTTTTATTTCCGGACTTGGTGAATTCTCCCAAAGAGGGTTGCTCAGTCTTGGATTTCTTTGCCATTTTGTGGTTTCTTCCGTGTGGTCTTCGATGCAAAAAATGGTTTCGTGAATCGAACGGTGCGCCGTTTGAGGGTGTGAAGCCAAAATCACCGTCACTGCAGCGTCCGTGTGGCGCGGGTCATCGATGAGCGTGATGACTCAGTGAGCATGATGACTCAGTGAGCATGATGACTCAGTGAGCGCGGTGACTCCTTTAAGGGGTCGTGTGTGTCTTAAAAAAACAAAAACCGAATTCAACGGGTGAAAAAACCAATTGCGACTCCCCCTGCTGCTGCGATGCCGATGGCAACACCGCCGAGGGCCAATCCACCGATCGCGACTCCTCCCAGGACCACGCCCCCCAAGGCAACGCCCCCAACCGTGAACAGTCCAGCGGCCAAACCGCCGATGGAAATGATGCCACACGAGAGGCCACCGATGGCGATCCCGCCGATCGCCAGATCGCCGACAGCTATGATCCCTTTGGCAATCCCCCGGTCTTCCCCTTTGGCCAGATCAGGCCCGCAAGCGATATCCAGCCATGGAAGCCCCAGGATCATCCGGGACGAACGGTAGCGAATCGTTTTTCTGGTTCTACGCTTGGCTGCTGCGATCGTGGACATGTGGATACTCCTTGGTTTTGTGTTAGGGAACCGCTCAGGTTAGGGAACCACTGACAGCAATTCCCTGTGAGGCGTTTTCGTCATCGTGATGGCCATCGTCATCACTCCTGACGTTGAGACGGGTGAAAATTCCAGCGGCAGGGATTTTTGCCAGATTCGACACAGCTTGATGCAACACAGCTTGATGCGACACAGCCTGATGCGACACAGCCTGATTCAGGATATGCTCAGGGATATCCGTGGGGGTTGTTCCCTCGGTTTGGGGTTTGTCCCCGATCAAAAACTGATCAGCTGGCGAATTTCCAATAACGATCGTGACGGGGGACTTCATGGCTCGAGCCCAGCATTTTCTCGAAAATCCTTGGCAGCGATTGTCCATCGAATCATTCCTTCGTGCTGTTCTTCCCTCGAATCCCCGGTCGCCCAAGAAGGCAAATCTAAGGGTCAGCAGCTTTCATGCCATGCAAAGAATTTGGAACGCTCTGAAGGCAAAGAATGGGAACGCAAAGACGCCAGGCCGCAGGGGCGCAAAGAAGACCGAAACGCAAAATCGAATCCGCTTTTGTATTTGTCTGCTTTGCGTCCCCGCGTCTTGGCGCCTTTGCGTTCAAATGAACTGCACGAAAGAAGTGTTGAAAAACGAACTCGCGAGATTCAATCTGAGATCACCCCGCTCTGGCGATGAAACCGATTTCTGCCCGATTTCTCAGGGGGCTCCGCATGGGTGTCACACGCAGATCGTGATGAGGGAAAAGGAAATCACTCGACGGCAAGGTTTATAAAATCTCGCGGATCAGATTCCCTTCCGACAGCGGGATCGGACGTCCGTCGGCCATTTTGTAGGTGATGCTTTTCGGGTCATACCCGAGCGCCGTGAAGACCGTCGCGTTGATGTCCGCTGGCGAGATCGGACGTACTTGAGGATACGACCCCGTACTATCGGATTGCCCCACAACCTGACCACCCCGGATTCCAGCCCCTGCCAGCACGACCGAATAGCACTGCGGCCAGTGGTCTCGGCCTGCATCCTTGTTGATGATCGGCGTCCGGCCAAAGTCACCCGTCCAGATGACCAGGGTCGTGTCGAGCAGCCCACGCGATTCGAGATCATCCAGTAACGTGGCAAACGCCTGTTCCATCGGCGGGACAAGACTCTTTTGCATCCGGCTGAAGTTCTCTTTGTGCGTGTCCCAGATGATGCTGCGGCCGTTCACCGCCGAAACAAAACGGACACCGGATTCCACCAGACGTCTTGCCAAAAGGTGCGACTGTCCCCAGGTGTGGCGACCATATCGATCACGCAACTGCGGTGATTCCTGAGACAGGTCGAAGGCCTTCGAGGCCTGGTCCGATGTGACCATCGTTACCGCCTGCGACTGAAAGAGATCCATCTCGGCGGCGGCGGTCGAGTTGATCGATAATCCATGACGATTGAGCTGATCCAGTAACCCAAGTCGTTCGCGGAACTTGTCCAACGTCAGGCTCGCATCCCGCTTCAAATTTCGCATTTGGAAATCGACCGCGTTCGGGTCAGCGTCCAGAACCAGCGGATCATGGTGCATCCCCAGGCAGCCACCAAACTGGCCAGGGGTCAAATAGACCGTGCTGTCACAATGGGGATAGGGGGCAATTACGTACGGTGGGACACCACTGCTGTAGCCATCTTTTCGAGCCAGCCAGCCGACCAGCGTACCCAGACTCGGATGATCGGTTGCAGTGGGGTTGATCAGCGTGCTGTCGATCCGATAGGGACGACCGACCGTCGACCAGTACATCCCCGCGTTGTGACTCGCCTGCGAATGATTGACCGATCTCAAAATCGCTAGCTTGTCCGCCATTCGGGCCAGCCGCGGCAACAGTTCGGTTACCTGAATCCCTGCAACGTTGGTATCGATCGGGGCAAATGGACCCCGCACTGCAGCACCCGCTTCGGGCTTGGGGTCCCAGAGGTCAATGTGACTGGGGCCGCCACAATTGAAGATCATGATGACCGAACGAGCCTTCGCGAAAGCGGTCGGTTGTGCGACCGCGGCCTGTGACAGGCCTGACCACAACGCAGTCGCTGCAGTTCCCCCGGTTAGCTGCAGCAGGCCCCGACGAGAGACCGCCCCGTTTATCGAACCGTCTGTCATTGCGGCCAAGGCTGGTTTTTGCACGAGACTCACCCTTACACAACGCGATCAGGGACTCGCCAGCAGATTCGGTTTGAGCACGCTTCTGGCGAGTAATCTTGCCTAGACTATCGGTTTCGGGTGACAAAATGCAAGAAAATCACGTCCATAAAGCGTGCTTCAGCACAATTCGTTCAAGCGGCACGTTGCAGAGACTCCATCTGTCGCAGGGGTGTGCCGAGATAGAACGCGGCAATGGCACGAATGGCCCATTCGGTCGAAAAGCCATTTTGGGCAAACTGATGACATTCTCTTCTTTGCGACTCGAGCTGCAGCGGCCAGACCGCTGCGGTTTTCGCGAACACCGTCGCGAAGTCACTCGGGGAAAAGTCCGTCATCCAGCGAACCGGCTGGCACGGACGGAGCAGTTCGTAGCCTTCAAGATTTGCCAGAATCGGAGTCGTTCCGCATCCCATCGATTCGAGTGTCGAAATCGAAAAATTATCGGTTTTCGGGACTGAAATACTGAAATCACCCAATTGGAGCCACGAGGCAAGTTCTTTGGCCGAGAGCATCCGATCGACAACCACGACTCGGTCACCCGCCGCGTGCGACGCAATCAATTCGCAGATTGATTGCGTGTACTCGGGGGTGTGATCTCCGCTGATCAACACTAACCGACCGGCACCACCCTGTTGACAGTATTCGAGAAAGCCTTGGGCGACTTCTCGTGTGCGGTAGTGCGGAGTGGAGCGGCGGTTCACCACCCAGATCGGTTCATCCTCCGGCAACTGCCGTTCACGTCGCAATTGCATTCGCTGCGAACGTTCGAGCGGCCGAAAGGTCGTATCGTCGTATCCGAGGTGGAAGAAGTAAATCCGTTCTGGTGGGATCTGAAATTGTTCGACCAGAATCTTCGTGCTTTCGGTCGAACCGACCGAAATCGTTTCTGCCCCTTGCAGGATCTGTTTCATCAACCAGCAATAAATCCATCCACGCTGCTTGGCGGCGTAGATTTCCGAGCCGTAAGTCCCGATGACATAGCGTTGTCCGCTTAGCCAAGCCACCAGACCATTTCCCGAAGCACAATGGGCATGGACCAGCCCCCTCGAGGAACGCGAACGAGTCATTCGGAACGCCACACCGCTTAACGCATAACGCAGCACCATCGGAATCTTCAGCCAGCGGGGTAACACCGGTTCGGCCGAGACATAGTCGCTGGCGTACGCCGGAAGTGGATTGGCGGTCGAGATCGTAATGTTGGCCTGAGTGTGTGCCAGGACCTTCAGCCAGCGTGACACGTGGACGCCGTGCGCGTTCGCGATGTAATGAATCGAATGGAGCGGGCCTCCCGGTGCAAAACAGGCCAGATCTTTTGCCAGTTCGGGTTGGCGACGAATGCTTTCGAACTGACTGCGTAGATGATCGGCATGTGACAGAGGGATCGATTGATTGGTGTTCGTTAAGGCCAGCGCGGGTGTGGCAGCCGTATTCACGTTTGATTCCATTCGTCATCCTCTCAAAAATTCACGGGTTCCGCGAGAGCTCGCCTCAGGCGGCCACTCGACGCTGGGGAATCGGCACGCGCGGTTGCAAACGGCGGACGGCAGGTCCGGCGAGTTGTGAGACAGAGACGACCGCACGAGAACTGCAGAGACAGCCAAATAACAAAAACACCATATTTCCGGTGAGCGAATAAGTCAGGTTCGGCTGGGTCAGATTTCCCAGCATCACTGCAATCATCATCGCGAACATGGCGTGAAGCCGATGCCAGTTGGGGGATCCCCGCAGGGTGAGCCTTAACAGCCGCCTGGTGATCGTCAGGCAACTGATCAGAATCCACGAATAGAGCAACAGCCCCAGGCCGCCGCATTTATACAGGACTTCGAGATATTGCTGATGCGGCGTGTCGACATCCCCTGTATAGCGCGAGAATGACTCGAAGAGAAAGCCGAAAATCGGCCGTTCGGCACAAAGCTCCAAAGTAAATTGCCAGATTTCATATCGACCCGATGACGGGTCATCCTGTTCGGTACTCCGTTCCACACGATGCTGGATCCGCTCAGTCAACACCTCAACGACCTGCGTTTCCTGCAACGCCGAAAAGAGACCAAAACCGACAATGCTGAGCACGGATACAACCATGAAACAACCGACGAGAAACGCCTGTCGACCGGTCGTTGCCAGGTAAATCACCGTGCCAAAAAACAGGGCCATGGCTGATGAACGTGACATGGAACCCAGAATGATTAAGGTCGCCGCCCCGGCCAAGCCCCAGCCAATCAGCCGAATCGCACGCGAGCGAGACGTATCGGCTGCCGCAATCATGAGCGGAACCAGCACCCCATAGAAAGTCATGGGTGTATTGGGATAACCACTCAATTCAAACTGGAAAAGATACTTGCCCCATTCCCCCAGGGGGAAACTCGGATCCGTGATCGTGAAGAAGAACGTCAGACCGACAATCACCGCAAACGACCGACTAAAAATGTCGATGAATTCCAGCGGATCGCTCCAGGAACCAAGCAACAGACCAAGTAGCACAAATCCAACCGGCTTGGCGAGCTTAAAGGCCGAGAAGATCCGTACGGTTTCTCCGGATAACCCTAGGCCAATCGCCGCTTCGGCGGTGACGAAGATAATAAAGATCAAAGCAAGAGTCGGAGTCAGACTGTACCAGCGAATCGGTCCCTTCGCTGCGGCACACTGAGCTGGAGTCGGCTTTGAGCGAATGAACGGATAGGCAATCGGCAGGATCAAGAACAGCAGATCCGACAGCATCATATCGATCGGTTTGTCACCCACCGTCGCGATGGTCGAATGAACCGGCCAAACCACAATCCCGCTGAGAATCCACAGCCAAAGCACCCTCATCGAGACACCTCCTGCGGACCATCACCCGGATGAAGTGCGGCGTCAGCCGCGACCTGCTGCCAAACCGGATGCCGAGATAAACTCCAGCGAACGCCCACCATCCAGACAAAACTGGTTGCCATCTGCGCCATTCCCAACCCAAGCAGGCCGTAAACACGCATGAGGATCAGACTGAGTAAAATATTTGTGGCCGCACTGGCTGCGGTGATCACCAGCATCGTCCGCTCACGCCCCGTCATTTGCAGCACATAAGCCGCTGGTCCTGAAAACGCGGCAATACAGGCCGAACAGAGCAGTGTGATCAGCACCCCCCAGCCCTCGCGAAAACCGGGCCCCAACAACAAAAAGATCGAGTCACCAAAAAAGGCGACGGCAAAGGCGACGGGAAGGGTCGTCGAGAGCCCCAGAATCTGCCCCTGCCACATCAGGCGGCGCATGTCGGCATAACGCCCCGCCGCGTAAAGCGAGGCAAATTGGGGGGCAATCACCAGCCCCAGTGACTGGCTCACCAAAATCGAAACGTCGGCAAACTTTTCCATCGCCCCGTACAGTCCCACCGCATCCCGATCCAGCAGCAGCCCCGCCAGTGCCACGCTTGCCCGGCCCTTGAACGCGATCAAAATTTCTGCGAGCAGAAAGGCGAGGGCCGTATGGGTCCACTGCTGGCGGCAGGAATCAATCCCCGTTGGTGAATCGCCAGCTTGCCTGAGGACCGACCTCCGCGAAAAGGTCAACACCATCAGAAAGACAACGGTGACAGCGAGAAAATGGAGCGAAGTTGCTACCAGTGAAGTCATCGGAAAGAGGGTTGTCTGCCAGACGAGTACTGCGAGCAGGCAGAGGGTCCAGGGCCAAACCACGGTGCCGATCTGACTCTCGAACAACAACCCAATCCCTCGCAAACTCGCCTCTTGAATCTGCCGGATGGCGACCAGCGGAATCATGAAGGCGACCACGATGAGACAAGGGGCCACTCCCTCACCCAGCGAACGCCAAGAGAACAGGGCGACGGTGATCAGGCCGAGCATCACAGCCAGACTGGCCCACCGGGAGGCCTGCAGGGCCTCCCATTGAAAGCGGCGTAGCCGGCCGAGATCATTTTTGGTGACGTATTCGGAAACATATCGTAAAGACGAATTATCCAGGCCAAGTTTTGCGACGACGGTCAGCACTTGCAGCCAGGCAATGACCAGAGAATATTCGCCGAACGCCGTGACACCCAGGCTGCGTGCGAGGACGATCTGGCTGAGAAACATTCCCCCGGCCCCAGCGATACGAATCCCCAATGCCAGCGCGCCACTCCCCCGTGACAGTGTCTTGGGTCGACACGTCGGAGGTGAGACCGGTGCGGTGACTGAGCAGGTAACGCTCATGTGGGCCGAGGATTCGCAGTAAAAAGGACAAATGTAAGGCGTGATCGACTCCGGGCGGAATCTGTGCCAAATTCGTCAGACTGTCAATCCCGGATTTGCTGAGATTCTGCGGGCCTTGGCGGCTTCTTCGGCGATGATTCGCAGGCCTTCGCGGACGACATGGGCCGGCTGCGAGAAATTCAGCCGCAGACATTCGTACTGATGTGACCAATCCTCGCGCAGCCCAAAAAAGAAATACTCGCCAGGGACAATCAACACCTGGCGAGCTTTTAGTCGCGCATAAAGTTCGCGGGAACTGATTCCCAAGCCTCTGATCCAAAGCCAGTGAAAGAAGGCCCCTTCGCTGGCGTGCAAAGCCCAGTCGACTTGGGCCTCTGTAAAGAATTCACGGATCCAGCCCTGCGCCAGGCGACTCTTTTCGGCGTAGAACGGGATGAGATATCGTGGCCCCAGTTCCAGAATTTCACCCGATTCAATCAGGGGACGTACCAGTTGTTGGCCGATATTTCCGTTCGAAAGCCCGCTGATCGCCGTCATGGCAGCCATGGCCGATGTGATCTGCTGTGGACCAATCACGACGGCGGTTCGCGTACCTGGCAATCCCAGTTTCGAGAGGCTGAGCGTCATAATCACATGCGGGGCCCAAAAAGGCTTGGCCTCGGTGAAGATGACACCGGGAAAAGGGGCTCCGTATGCATTGTCGATCATTAAGGGAATTTTGTGTTTTGCGGCGATCTCGGCCAGTGTCTCGATTTCCTGATCCGTCAGAACATTTCCCGTCGGGTTCGTGGGACGGGATAAGGCGATGGCGGCAATGTCATGTTGATCGAAAGCGGCTTCGACAGCGGCAAAATCAATCCGATATTTGAAAATCCGCGATTCAGGCCCGTCAGGCCAGGTAATTTCTGGGCGGCACGCCACAAACATCTCATCGTCGATCCCCTGATCGGCATAGCCGATGTATTCGGGGCAGAGTGGCAGCAGGATTTTGCGGTGCCGCTGACCCTCAAATCGTCCAGCGAGCAGATTGAAGAGGTAAAAAAACGCAGTTTGACCGCCGTTGGTCACGGCGAGATTCTCTTCGTGGAGATCCCAGCCGAACGAACGTTTTAAGAGACTTGCTAAAGCCTGAAGAAACCGCGGGTTTCCTCGGGGAGGATCGTAGTTTCCCAGCATCCGATCGAACTCAGCAGGTTCGCTCAGCAATTCTTGCATCCGCGTCCGCCATCGCTCTTGCAGGGCTGGGACGGCGGCCGGATTTCCCCCGCCCAGCATCAGAATTTCGGGATGATCGGTCATTGCCCGACCCAGATCTTCCATCAATTCCAAGATGCCGCTGTGGCCGGTCAGCTTGCGCCCAACCTGCGAAAATTCAAATTTCATGGAGCATCGATCAACGGGGTCAGGGAAGAAATCGGACTCGTTCTTCAGGTCTGGGGACACGGCAAGAGGGCTTTTTGCCGAACAAGGCGTACCGATTGCGTGCAACAAGGTCATAGCCGAGATTACGGAGAGGGAACGGAATCAGCCAAAGAAGTGTGCCAACCAATTGCCAGCCCAGACTCAATTGCCAGAGCACGCGAACAACGGCTGATGACTTTCGCTCGACGCGTCCCGCATTCCAGAAGACGACCGAATTCAATTGGGAAATCTCAGCGGGTGCTAGCAGCGAGCGAGCGGTATCCCCTTGCAATGGAGCAAATTGAATCTTGCCGTTGACATCGCGTTTGAGGACAAAATCGACCGACCAGTGACACAATCCGCACACGCCATCGAAAAAGAGAATTCGTTTCACCCCTTCGATTTCGCACAAATTGAGTGCCGATTCGACCTCGGATAATGCAGCCAACGAGGCGGGCATGGTACTCATGACAACTTCGGGCCTGCTTCGGGCTGTCAGGGTTGGTCGATCGATTTGCATTTCAGTTACCCCATCAGCTCTCGGGTCTCGTCGAATTCTGGTCGATTGGAATCAGCGTTAAAATCGTTTTCACGATTCATCGCCTCGTCATCACGACAAATTTTGCCGAGGGGGACTCGACCCGGTTCAGACCAAAATTCACGAACTCAATCCCTCTCATCGAGGCTTTGGGCCCAACCACGAGGACTGTAGCGGGCCGAAAACCTACGAATCGACGAAGCGAGTTATTTCGCGGCTTTTTTCGGGCGTCCCCGTTTTTTGGCTGCTCCATTACCGTCAGCGCTTGCGCTCGGCTTACGCAAAACGCCATCACGTCGGGACCGCTTCTGCATGACCTCATACTGCGAGGGGCGATTCTGAGTTTTGGCAACAATTTGCGAAGGGAGAACCGCCAAACACTGATTTGCCAGCGTGATGATCACATCCAGACAGTCCCACTGACGTTGCGTCCAAGGGAACAGGGCCTGTTTCATGTGATGCTGCTGCATTTCAAAAGCAACCTGTGTCAGTTGCTCAGTTGCCTTTTTCAGGGAATCGGCGGTACTGGTGACGACGTCGACCGATTTGGGTTCGTACTTGACTGGCACTTCTCGGGTTCCTTTTTTTAAATCATTGAACATCACGTTGATAAGCCGAAACGTCTCAACACTTTTTAGATTATAACTGATGAACAGAGCAAGGCAAATATCTCCGATTTTTTCAGTTGACAAAAATGAATCGATTGCGTATATTTTAAAAAAAATAAAAAAATATTGTGAATTTGATTGTTTTTTTGAGTGATTAATTAATCATGGTTCTTTTTGGCGAGAGTCGTCATGGATTCCTTGGTCTTCACGCCGCAAGATGTTTTGCAGCAAAAACTTGGGGAAAGTCAGCAGCGGATTGTTCAACTGGAAGCTCAGCTGAGGGTCTGCCGCACCGAATGGGAGCCTGCTGCGAGGGAGTGGCAACGATTTCAGCGACATCAGTCTGATCTGGCTGAGTGGCTGATTGAATCTGCAACGGACGCTGCGGGGCGAGTTGTCATACCACAGGTCGACGCAGCGCTGGGTGGTGAAACCTGTATTCCGGGGGACTTCTTTTTCTCGGTTAAGGGTTGTCGCTATCACCTCAAGCTAGCCTCTACCGATTACGAAATTGAAGAGGTCTGAAGCTCGGTCGCGCGAGTCGAGTCAGGGTTGAGATCTCATGAGATTGACCTGAATTGCTGTTGTGGTTGATTTGAAATAATACATACTTTTTGGTAAAATCAAACAAAATTTTGCCGCGAAGAAAGATCCACAGATAAGGGGCAACAGATGGGTATGCGTACAGTGAAGGGGTCAACCTTCACGATTCTGGTCGGGGGTCAGCAGGTGGTTGTGCAGCATGTTTCCGGTAAAGGGAAACGGTGCCGTGTGATTTTTCCACCCGGCGTGCGGATTCTTGACGAACAGCAGCTTGCCGTGGCACGGGATCAGAAGGGACTATCGGGCGAGGCCCGCAGCAGATTGGCCTGAATCCACAACGCGGATGATCAGAATCCGTTGTTTTTTCAATCCCCGGTCCTGATGGCAGAAAAATCGGTCCCCAAGGCTTCCTTCGTCCTCGGTGGTGGCGGTGATCATCACCATCTCACCAACATTCATTTTCAGGCTGAAACGCTGCGCAAAACGGATATCCATCTTCTGACTCAACCGAAGTTCCCACTCCTCTTCGGCAGCAGCACGGCGCATCTGCTTTTCTCCGAAATGAATTTCTGGCTGAAAGTCGATGCGAACCCAGCCTTCCTGCAGTCGGTTGGCCTTCATCCGCAATACGCCACCCACATTGTCGTACTCGATGCGTCTGGTGGTTTGCCCCTCACGCAATTGGAACTCGCATCGCTCGTGGATGATTCCCGTGGGAATTTCGGTTTCGACTCCGGAGGCCAGATATTGTCGTCGTCCCATGATCGGTCTGGCGTTTTCGGAGGAATCGGCCGGAATTTCTGCTGACATCCCCAATAGCTTCTGTACGGCGGGGGGAGGATTGGAGCTGACATTTCCGACTCGAAGCCCGTTGGCGGTGAGCGAATCGCGTGTTTCCGTCGACAGCCCCCCCAATTGATCCACTTCTTTCCAGAGATCTGTCGTTAACAGATGGTCTTGCGCCGGTCGCTCTAAAAAAAAGATTTCGAGTTGAATGGATTCAGGAGCCGCTTGAATCGGGGGAAGAACTGGTCTTCCCGTGGAATGCAGGGGCGTACCGGTGTTCACGGGGAAGAACGAGCAGCCGAAAACCGCAAAGAGACTCATCACCGTTACCACGCAAGGTAACTGAGCATGCCGCGCAATAAGAGTACGATGCGAAGACAATTTCGAGTCCGCAGGAAAAGTGATCACGATCAAATAAACGAGTTCTTGGGGAAGATGGCGGTTTCTACCCCCAGTTGCCGAATCGTGTCAATCGGTATTCCAGGCGATTGAAGTCCTGGGGGCTGGGTGATTGCCGCCGGCGTGAGAAGAAGAAGAAGAAGAAGAAGATTAACCACGGAGGCACAGAGGCGCGGAGGCGAACGAAATTCTGGAGCGATTGGAAGGGGTGGATTGAGATCAGGGGAAGAACCTGTAATGAGGTTTATGCTCGCGATCTGTTGGATTGAGCGAGTTTTTCTTTTGAAACTTCCCGCTTCGTAAATTCCCCTTTTTTGAAGTTCCCTCTCTTTTTCCCTGTGTCTCCGTGTCTTTTTCCTGTGTCTCCGTGTCTTTGTGGTGAATCCTGTCTTTTCTGGCTGCAGATCAGCGTTTGGCTGCGATGCTGGGGGTGATCGTGACCGGCAAAAACTCTTTGAGCAACTCACCGGTTTCTGCGTTAAAAATCCGCACCACGCCATCAAGTCCTCCCGTGGCGACCTGTTGGCCATCGGGACGAAACGCCACCGCGAAAACTCCGGCCGAATGAGGTTTTAACTCGGCAAAGGGTTGCTCCACATCGGTTTTGTAAATCCGCGCAGCTCCGGTCGTCGCATTGCTGCTGCCGACCACGAACTTCGAACCGTCCTTGTTGAATTGCAGGCTGCAGACGCGACCGTCCAACTTGGCATAGCCTCGCAGCCGGTTAAAATCGTCGCCGATCTGACGCGCTTGGGTACGGAAAATCTTGTAGAGCTTGGGCTCACCATCGGCTCCGCCAATCAGTACCTGTTCCTCTTTCGGATGTCGCTGTACGGCCATCAGCCCTCCCTTCAGTGCTCCGGGGGTGATGCTGGTGATGTTGTCGATAAACTGTGAGGTCTTGAGTTCGGTCAGTTTCATCGACATGTCACGGCTGACGCTGATCACGTGATCATTTTTTAGCGAAAAGGTGGTGCCAAACACCAGATCCGTGTGGGCATCCATCGACATCACCTGTTTCCCATCAGCGACCTGAATCGCCCGGACTCGATTATCGAAGGTGCCGTAGGTCAACAGCGATCCATCATCACTGAAGTTGATGCCGTACAGGGTGTCAAAGCCGATGGTTTCCGAGCGGATCAGTTCTCGCTTGGCGGTATCCCAGATCTGAATTTCGCCAAACAACGCAGGAGCTCCCCCACCGGTGGCGAGTTTTGTTCCGTCGGGTGAGAATTGGATCGAGCTGATCTTGGGGGAACGTCCAATCAGTCGAGCGACCGGTGCGCTTCCGTCTGCCTGATGTAACAAGACTTCGTGGTAACCCGAAACCGCCAGCAGACTGCTGTCGGGTGAATAAGCCAAGGCGGTAATGACGGGAGAGCTCGTGTAAACCGGCGGCTTTTCGGCAGAAATCTCTTCTTTGGCGGCGGCGGGGGTGTCGTTGGTCGCCCCCTGGGAAATCCAGTCCCGAATGATCGCAACCTGCTTCGGGCTGAGCGGGTCACTGTTGGGGGGCATTTCCGGCTTTTCCCCCGAAATCTGCTTCACGAGATTGCTTTCGTCCGGATTTCCTGGGTGGAAGGTGGGGCCGGTGTCTCCCCCTTTTTGGAGCTGCTCAAACGAAATCAGCAGCAGGTTTCCCCCTTGCTTGGCCGGTTGATGGCAACCTGAACAATGCCGCTGCAGGATTGGCCGTACCTGACGGTAAAAACTCACCGGCTTGGCAACCGGAGCCGCTTCTTGCGCTGACGCAACCGAGACGACCAGTTGCCCCATCAAAGTGATTACAAACAGTCCAAGGCGTTTCATAAGATCCATTCCGAATTCTGACAAAGACGGGCAAATCAACATCCAGAGAATTCTCTCAGAATAGCCAGCGTCGATGGGTCGCGTAAAGGGGCTCTCTGGTTCCCAGGGTGGGGTTCGTCAATTTTGACAGTGGTGCTTTCCCTTCGATCCATGGCTATACTCCAATGTAACCGCTGAATCGTCCCGCCGGTAACGTGTCAGAATTGAATTTTCCCTCGGGACCGACGGCGTCGTGACTTCGCCTGCCAACCTGAATCGCTGACCTGAGATTTCGCCTCAAGACCCTGTATTCCGCCTCAAGACCCTGTATTCCGCCTCAAGACAGAGTATCACACCGTGTTCATGACTCAGAACTTGATTCGATTCCCGCGCGTGACCGGACGGTTACCTATCGGTTCTCTGCTGTTGAGTTCCGTGCTGACCCTCTGCGGCTGTGAGAACTCCGAACCGATCACGACCTATACCGTTCCCAAGCATGAATCGTTGCAGTCCCCGGAATTCCTCGCCGATTATCAGCGGAAGCATCCCAAACCCGAACGGATGATCGGGCTGGTTTTGCCTCGCCCCGCGAATCTCTGGTTTTTCAAATTGCAAGGTGATTTAGAGGCGGTTGCCGCTCGTGAAAACCATGTTCGCGATTTTTTGCATTCGCTGACATTTTCTGCCGGGGATAAACCGGATTGGGTACTCCCCGCAGGCTGGCAGCAGCTTCCCGGAAATGACATGCGGTTTGCGACTCTGGTTCTGGATGGGGAAGCGAAGCTTGAATTGACGGTGACCAAATTTCCGTCCCGCCCGGACCTCCCGATCACCGATCAGGTCGTCATGAATCTCAATCGTTGGCGTGGGCAGTTATCGCTTCCCGCGATCGACGGCGATGACCTGAATCAGCAGTCAGAACAAATCCCGGTTGCAGGGGGGATGGGCTACCTGATCAACATCATCGGACGCCCGCAACCCAAGCCCTCGGCAATGCCGTTTGCCGCTTCTCAGGGTACAAAAACTCAGGGTGCAAAATCGGAAGGGGGGACCGAGCGTTCGTCCGACCCCTCGGCGGGACCCGAATTTGACAAGCCGGAAGGGTGGACCGAAGGCCCCTCAGTGATGTTCGCCACGCTTTCGCTGCAGGCGACCGAGGGTGATTCCAAAGTGGGCATTACGGTCACGCCGGCGCGGGGTGACAAGCTGCAGAATGTGAATCGGTGGCGAGGGCAGGTTGGCCTGATGCCGCTCACCGAAGCCGAATTTGCCGCAACCGCGAAAAAAGTCCCCGTCGGTTCAATGACCGGTGATTTGTACGAAATGATTGAAGGGGATCGGGCGATTTTTGGCGTGATCATCGAAGATCAGGGGCAGATGTGGTTTGTGAAACTCAATGGTGATGCCCGTTTGGCAGAGCGTGAACGGGGACGATTTCAGGAATTCCTGAAATCTCTGCGATTAAAGAGCTAAAGTATTAGAAGCACTGAAATGAATCCTTCGCCGGGATTGTGGATCGATCCCCTTGGGCGAAAGCAGTATAGGTCATTATTCCGTTTCGACCGTTGAGGTAGATCATGGCAACAAGTGTATTACAGTCTGGTGATCAG
>JBIKZJ010000085.1:0-17334 GCA_044354755.1 Schlesneria sp.
CAAATCCGGCTAGTCTGAATGAGCGAATCAAGACGATCAGATGGATTAGAGCGTTTTGGCCAGACTCTGCTTGATCATCCCACCTGCCAGTGAATTCGAGTGAACTTACCAAAGAGCCCGCCCATGCTGCGACAATTCTGCTGGATGCTGATGGTGATGGTTGTCATGCATCGCTGCGCCGACTTTGCCGAGTTGCTGTCGGCCGAGTTGCTGCTAACTGAGTTGCTGCCAGCTGAGTTGCTGCCAGCTGAGACGCCGGTGGAGCAAGCGATCGATCATTACATCCAGTTGCAGCTGGATACCAAACAAAAACAGCCAGCGGCTCTGGCTGATGACTGCACCCTGATTCGGCGAACGACCCTCGATTTGGCCGGCAGAATCGCCACACTGTCAGAAGCGCAGGCCTATGTTGCGTCAACAGAAACGGACAAGAGATCAAAGCTGATTGAGCGGTTGATGGCCAGTCCGGATTTTGCGTTTCATTTTCGCAATAGCCTCGAAGGTCTCTTGAGTGACGGTCAGCGGAACAGCCCAGGAGAATGGCGCGAGTACTTGTTTAAGGCAATTCGTGAGCATCGTCCGTGGGATCAAATGTTTCGAGAAATGATGACCGGTAACGAAGAAGATGCCGCCATCAAGCCGGCGCTGACGTTCCTCCGCTTGCGAGCACGCGATTTAGACCAGTTGACCAATGACACGAGTAGCCTGTTTTTCGGCGTGAATGTCAGCTGCGCCAAATGTCATGACCATCCGCTGGTCGACGACTGGAAACAGGAACACTACTTCGGGATGTCTTCATTCTTCCAGCGAATCTATCTGACGAAAACGAATCTCGTTGCCGAGAAATTCAGTGGTGAGGTCAAGTACAAAACGACCAAAGGTGAGGAAAAACTGGCTCGCATCATGTTTCTGACGGGGACCGTTGTAGAACCCCCTGCGGTCGCCAAGACCCCCGAACAAATTAAGGAAGAGAACGACGCCGTTCATCGACAGACGCAGGATGATAAAGCGGGGCCACCTCCCAAACCCGACTTCAGCCCGCGAGCCAAGCTGGTGGAGCTTGCCCTGCAAGCCGATCAGAATCATTTTTTTGCCAGAAATGCGGTCAACCGAATCTGGGCGGTGTACTTCGGTCGCGGCCTGGTTCATCCTCTGGATCAGATGCACTCGGCGAATCCTTCCAGTCATCCGGAACTGCTCGACTGGCTCAGCCGTGACCTGGTGGCTCATCAATATGATTTGCAGCGACTGATTCGGGGAATTGTGTCGAGTCAGGCTTACGGACGAAGCAGCGTCTGGGATTCGGCAGGGGATCCGCCAGGACCCGAGCAATTCGGATTGGCGCCGGTGCGGCCGCTGTCTTCACGGCAATATTCGCTGTCGCTGCGGCTTGCCAGTTTGAATCCGGAAACGATGATGGTGACCTCCTCCCCAGAATGGGTGAATCGCCGCGACGAATTTGAGCGAAACAGTGATGATCTGGCGAATCAATTCGAGGTACCGGGGGAAAATTTCCAGATCAGCGTCGATGAAGCATTGTTATTTAATAACAGTGCGAGGATGTGGGATGAATTCGTACGCGATGACGGGGGAATGCTGATCGGCAGCCTCAAACTGAAAGCGGACCAATCGGCCCAGATCGAGACTGCGTTCTGGGCGATCCTGGGGCGGGCCGCGCTGCCGGCAGAGCGATCGGCTTGTGAAGACTTCCTGACTCAGAAAGCCGCCAATCCGGTGCTCGGTCTGCGGCAGTTTGTGTGGAGCTTGTTGGCCAGCCCTGAATTGCGGTTTAATCACTGAAATTGCGGATCACAAAATTTGTGCGTTCAAGGTTCGATGGTTTTGAAAGGTTCATGAGATGGCCAGGAATGATATTCCCAATCGAAATCTCTCGCAGCACGATCTGTCTCGGCGTGGATTTCTCGGTTCCGCCGCATTGGCCGGTGCCGCCTCTTTCGCCGCCAATATGCGCGTTCTCGATGCGCTGCAGACACCGACCCTGGCCGCAGAACTGAAACGGCAGCAGAAAAGTGTCATCCTGCTGTGGTTGGCAGGCGGCGCCAGTCAACTCGAAACATGGGATCCCAAACCGGGACGAATCACCGGTGGGCCGTTCCGGGCAATCTCGACCGACATTCCGAGCGTGCAGATCAGCGAACTGCTTCCGAAGATGGCCCAGCGGATGAAAACCACGGCCATCATCCGTTCGCTGAATACTCGCAATGGGGATCATGGTGGCGGGACCACATTGATGGAAACAGGACGCGCCAAAGAAGCGGCCATCGATTATCCGGATCTGGGAGCCTTAATCGCTCGTGAACTTGGCCGGGCCGATAGTCAGGTCCCTGATTACGTTTCGCTTTATTCCGAGACCGAAGGGCGTCATAAGGGAGGAGCTGGATTTCTGGGGGCGCGGTATGCCCCGATGTTCCTTTCAGACAGCATGATCCCGCCGAATATCCGCAGACTCGATTCGATTTCCGAGACCGATCATACCGATCGAGCGGCGTTTCAGCGGTTGCTGGCCAAGCAATTTCAGGACCGCCATCCCCGTTCGGTTGTTTCGAGTCATGGCATGGCTTATGAACGAGTTCGCGGACTGATGTCGAGCGAGACCTTGTTTGATGTCAATCAAGAGTCGCAGTCCGCTCGGGATTTTTATGGGCCAACCCAGTTCCAAGAGCAATGCCTGATTGCGCGGCGACTGGTGGAAGCGGGTGTCCCCTTTGTGAAGGTGGCGCGGGCCTGGTGGGACAGTCACGGGCAAAACTTTGAAACGCATCGTGAACTATGTGCCGACCTTGATCAGGGAATGTCTGCATTGCTGGATGACTTGGGGCAGCGGGGATTGCTGGAAAATACCTTGGTGCTCACCTTCGGAGAATTTGGGCGAACACCTCAGATCAACCCCAGTCTGGGTCGCGATCATTTTGCCAACGCCTGGAGTGCGTCATTGTCCGGCTGTGGCATCAAGGGTGGAGCTGTTTACGGAAAAACCGACGCGGATGGTCATACGGTGGTTGAGGGTGAAGCCAAAGCAGGTGATTTGTTTGCAACCATTTTTTCGGCTGTGGGGATCGATCCTACCAAGGAATACCAGGTCGGAGCGCGACCGATTCCGATTGTCGATTTCGGCTGTAAAGCGATCCCAGAGATTCTGGCCTGAAGGGGCCGTAAACCAACGGGATCCTCTCACGACAATCGAAAGCGAACTGCTGCTGCTGCTGCTGGCCCCTGAAACAACTGGCCCCTGAAACAAGGACTGATTGATGTCTGCAGACCCCCTGAAACTCGCCGTCGCCAAAACGATTCGTTTAAAGTCAATCGGATTTTGTATCGCGAGATTGCCACAGACCGAACGGCTGTTCATTGGCGGATCGGATTTCAAGGTTTATGAAATCGATGCAGCGCTGGAAAAGCCAGAATTGATCGAGTTTCAAGGGGATGGGCACCAGAGTTATGTCATGGGATCGGTGGTTGTCGGTCAACAACTGATCACGGGTGGCTATGACGGCCAATTGATCTGGTGGGATCTGGAGCAGCGCCGCTCGGTGCGAACGCTCGCCGCCCATGATCGGTGGATTCGAAAAATGGTGGTTTCGCCCGATGGCAAGCGGATCGCGAGCGTTGCTGACGATATGTTGTGCAAGGTCTGGGATGTCGAATCTGGCCAGTTGATCCATACTTTGGCTGGGCACAAATCCGAGACACCGCATCATTTTCCGTCCATGCTGTATGCGGTCGCCTTCTCGCCAGACAGTCAGTCGATTGTCACAGGGGATCGAACAGGACATCTGGTCGTTTGGGATGCCGCGAGCGGCCAGTCGCTGGCCGAACTGGAAGCCCCGGTCATGTATACATGGGACCCAAAGCAACGCCGACATTCGATTGGTGGAATCCGGAGCGTTTCGTTTTCAGCGGACGGTCAGTTTGTGGCGGCCGGGGGAATTGGAACCATCGGCAATATTGACCATCTGGACGGTCCGTCCCGTGTGGAAATCTTTAACTGGCGAACGCAGCAGCGAGTCCACGAGATTTCGGACCCGGGATACAAGGGTTTGGTCGAGCAGATTGTGTTTCCGCGTCAGGGAAACTGGTTTGCTTTTGCCGGCGGTGACAACGGTGGATTCGTATCGTTCTATGATGCGAGCACAGGCAAGCTAGTGCATCAACTCAAGATGCCGATGCACGTGCATGGATTCGTCTTCAACGAGTCGGAAGATACCCTGTATGCCACCGGCCACGATCAGGTTGCCGTCGTCACCTTTAAAGAAGCGATCCCTGCTCAAGAAGGAATCGCTGCAGAAGAACCCAAACCCGCTTCGTAATCGATGAGCTTTCCTGCTCTCAGTGAAACTCGTCGAGTTGGGATCTCATTCGGACAGCAAGTGCCGAGCATCGCAGCGGGATCGCAACGGAAGGCCGCGTTAATCGAACCGTTTCTTATTTCGCCTTGGCTGTTTCGATCATTCCCCACATGTGGCCACCGACTTCACCATGTTGCCAGGTTCCGGCGTAGCGATTGCCGTAGAACATGACGCGAGAAGTGAATGTCCCGACGCCGGGGATCGTTAAATCGGTCAGCGACATCACGGGTGTATCGTCCGCCCAATAGACCTTGATCGGAATCGGAATATCCAGCTGGTTTTCCCCCACTTTCATGGTGGCGGTGATGACCCAGTCATCGCCGCTGAGTTTTTTTGCGGTCACAATTTGATAGCGATCGGGTTTATGCGGCTCGGCATCTTTTCCGTCGATACTGAATGAACCTGCCAGGACGGCTCCGGAGAGTTTTTTCGCGAAGGCCTGTTCCAGCCCCTCACGGCTGGTTTTTTTATCGGCGTCAACCCCCCATAGAGACGAGGCGACGACGAGGGTCGCGACGACCAGAGTCGTGAGAAAAGTGTTCATGGCGTTTTTCATGTCAGATCCTGTTCAAAGATGTTGGGAAAACCAATTGGGAATCTCAGGCATGTTCAAGAACATAGAGGGCGTTGTCGGCCCGAACATTGGCGGCCCAGGCGTTTCTGGTGGCGCTTCCGCGGATGATCGGAATTTCGTGAATAATCTTAAAGTTCATCCGTTCGCAGAGTTCGCGAAAGTCAATCATCGAGAGAAAGTGCAGGTTGGGGGTATTGTACCAATCATAGGGAAGCGAGCCGGTGATCGGAGTTCTTCCGTGCAACAAGATCTGGACCCGAATCCACCAATGTCCGTAGTTGGGTACCAGAATTACGGCACGGCGGGCAATCCGCAGCATTTCAT
This sequence comes from Schlesneria sp., assembly GCA_044354755.1. GTDB lineage: Bacteria > Planctomycetota > Planctomycetia > Planctomycetales > Planctomycetaceae > Schlesneria. Next base: position 5,266 of record JBIKZJ010000085.1, read on the forward strand.
TCAAAAGCTCTTGCGGGTGTCGAACCTGTTGCAGAGTCTGGCTGAGTACCGCGAAGTCGAACGACTGTTCGGGGATTTCTTTGAGACCTCGATCCAGATCGGACTGAATCACCGGCATCCCTTTCGAGATCGCTTCGATCACTTCGCGGTGATCGAGTTCGACACCCTGAACAGAACAGCCGAGTTCGTCTCGAAGACGGCAGAGGAGCCGACCATCACCACAACCAAGATCGATGACACGGCTGGATCGGCCGATCTGATCGATGATCAAGCGGTCGGTTAAGGCGGCGGTGGGATCGAGAAGGTTGTAACCTCGCACGGGATGACTCCGTTGACTCGGATGAAAGTTGACTCGGATGAAAGTTGACTCGGATGAAAGTTGGCTCGGGTCGCTGGGAGCAAAAATGTCCAGTTCCTGTCCGTCGGTTCTCACAGAAAAGTACAGCGAGTACTCAGATGGTTTTGCGATATCGTCGAAAGGTCTCGCGCAATAAGGGGGTGACGAGTTCTTCCAGTTGTTGGATTTCCAGCAGGAATGAATCGTGTCCAAAAACACTTTCCAGTTCCAGGTAAGTCACATGTCGGTGGGTTTCCAGCAGGGCGCTCACGATCTCACGGCTTTGACTGGAAGGAAACAGCCAGTCACTATGGTACGAGGTAATCAGGAATCGGGCCTCGGTTTTGCCCAGGGCATTACGGAGAGACCCATACCGCTGCGCCAGATCGAAATAATCCATGGCCCGAGTCAGATACAGGTAGCTGTTGGCATCGAATCGCTCGATGAAACGTTTACCCTGATAATGCAGGTAGCTTTCAATTTTGAATTCGGTTTCGCTTTGCAGGTCATACGCGAGATGATCGCTGTGCTGCAGATCACGGCCGAATTTCCGTTCAATCGAAGCTTCCGAAAGATAAGTGATATGCGCCACCATCCGGGCCAGTGCCAGGCCTGCACGAGGTCCGACCTCACCGTATTTCGAGGGGTCTAAGCCGTAGTAATCTCCATTTTGAAATTGCGGATCGGTGGTGATGGCCCTCCGTCCAACCGCATTGAAGGCGATTCCCTGAGCCGACAATTTGCCCGCAGAAGCGAGGCAGACCGCTGATCGGATCATGTCCGGATAGCGGGCTACCCAGTCGAGCACCTGCATTCCACCGAGGCTACCACCGACGATCGCGAGCAGTTTGTCGATCCCCAATTTTTTTACCAGCGCGACATGAACTTCGACAATGTCACCGACCGTAATGAAGGGGAATCGCAAACCATACGGCTGACCCGTTTCAGGATGGGGGCAGCTCGGGCCCGTTGTCCCCTGGCAACCCCCCAGCACGTTCGCGCAAATGATGAAATACTTGGAGGTGTCGAGTGCTCGACCAGGGCCGACCAGACCATCCCACCAGCCCGATTTGCGGCTGTCAGCAGAATGCTTGCCTGCGACATGGGCGTCACCCGTCAAGGCGTGACAAACGAAAATCGCGTTATCGCGATCCGCCGAAAGTTCCCCGTACGTTTCATAGGCGACATTGATCGGCCCCAGTTGGAAACCACTTTCCAGGGTCAACATCGACGGCGGTTCGAACAGTCTCACAAATTGTGTTTGCACAATTCCGACCGACTGTGCGTCGTCAGATCCATCTGGAGGGGCAATTTCAGCAGTCATGTGAGCGGTCTGATCCTGAGAACACGATGCGAACCGTGAATCGCGTAAACCAACAGAAAACTCGAAGCGCTATTCTCGAAAGTCCATTATAGGTATCCTGGACGAGGGATTCGAGTACAAGCCACACGAAACCAGCAAACCTTCCCTTTTCCGGTTTCCGAAAGGGGCCGACGGACCCGATGAGTTTCGGCAGATACGGCTGTTGAAAAGATTCGACTTTTCCACCGGAACGGAATAGGCTTGATTTCCCGAGGATGCCGGTCGAATAACTCAAGATCAGGACCAGCAGAGTGTTCGGCTTGGGAAACAACCCCATTTTCAACGCAGGGCGCGCGGGAGAAAACAACCATGAGAGCGTTTCTGATAGCACTTGTTTGCGGGCTTGCCATCTCGATTCCCTGTCAGGCAGGTTTGTTTGGTATCGGGATTGGCAAGGGAGCGGTTCCCTGTTCCCACTGTGGCGGCAGCCAATTCAAGAAGGTTTGTCGCCTTGTTTCCGACGTGAAAAAAGTGACTGAGACAAAATACCGCGTCGAAGAAGAAGAGATTTGCCTGCCGGGGAAAAGTGGGACCGAAGAACGTCTCTTCGAAGATTCCTGTGCTCCAGGTGGTCGGCGTTGTGAGACCGTACAAGTCCCACGCTGTGGTGAGATTTACTGTAAAAAGAAATTGAAAAAAACGACGACCACGGTGGAAAAACCGATCCAAAAGTGCGTGGTTGAGACGGTTTGTTGCCAGTGTGGCAGCATCTGTGAACGTGGTCATTGTGGCCAATAGGGACCCTGCAAACATGTCCAAGCCCATTCATGGCGTCTTGCCCATTGCCCACACACCCTTTCTGGAGGATGACTCGATTGATTTCGCGAGTCTCCGAAAGCAAATCGATTGGGCTTTTGCCACGGGGGCCGATGGTTTTGCCACCGGAATGGTTTCGGAACTTTTGCGTCTGACGTTTCATGAACGACAACAATTGACCGAGCGACTTGGGGAGATGGTGCAGGATCGCGGGGTTTTTGTCGCTGGCGTCGGGGCCGAGTCGACAAAACAGGCAATTCAATACGCTCAAATTGCAGAAAAAGCGGGCGCCGCAGCCGTCATGGCCATCCCCCCATTATCCACGCGAGCCCCTGCGGCGGCCGTCCAGAATTACTTCGTCGCACTGGCCGAGAGCATTTCGATTCCTGTGATCGTTCAGGATGCCTCGGGGTATGTGGGACAACCGATCCCCCTGCATGTAAGTGTGGACTTGCTGAAACGATTCGGTAACGAAAAGATCCTGTTTAAGCCCGAAGCGGCACCGATTAGCCCCAACTTGTCATTATTGCGGGACGCCACCAGTGGGATGGCCAGGATTTTCGATGGATCGGGGGGCGTCTGTCTGGTCGATTGTGCACGTCGCGGCATCGTCGGAACCATGCCAGGAATGGAGTTTCTTCCTGGAATTGTTGCCTTATGGAAAGCGTTACAGCAGCAGGATGAAGAGGCAATCTATCGACTCTATTTTCCCATTTGTGCCCTGGTAAGCCTGCAACTGCAGGCGGGGCTGGATGGCTTTCTGGCGGTCGAAAAGTATGTGATGCACCAAAAGGGCTTGTTTGCGACAGACCTCCGCCGGCAACCTTATGGATGGAGCCTCGATCACGAAACTCGCGGTGAAATCGATCGATTACTCAAACGACTCGACGACGCCATCGGTTAACACCGGCACATGGTCAAACCCGGCTCGACAGGCCTCTTATTGGATCTGCTGCGTGCGGACCATCCCCCTCGCAGCCGATTTCTTGGTGACGAACAGTTTCATCAAGTTGGATCCACGTCAGGAACCCCGCAGCGAAGTAAGCCACGACACCCACTAACAACGACAAGGCCGCGGTCTGGATCGTGGTGAACTGGCTGGCGTCCCCGACACACCCCGTCAGACCAAAAAATACGATCGCCACTCCCAAGCTACGGACGCGATCAAGGCCGGTTTTGATCAGTTTCTCCGCAGATTCAGCGGGCCGGGCGGTATCAGAAACAGGCGGCCTCAGGCCGGAAACACTCGTTGACTCAGTCTCCTGCCCGACTTCTTCTGTTTCTTCTTCGGAAAACAAACAACCACTTCCGAGCCCAAGTGCCGAAAGTGTTGCAGCACACGCCAGCAGAGTGACTCCGGAAACCGAGCAGACAATGTAAAACAGGTTCATGACAAGGGCTTTCTGGATTTTTGCGTTCGTTCCTTTCAACAGGAACGTCATCCAGTCCCCAACGGATCACGCAACCGAGTTGACAAAAGCGGATTTGAGCCGATTTGTGGAAAGCCCATCACTGGAGAAAGACTCGGGGCTATTCCGACCGTAACGGACGTAGCATCAGTGATCGAGTCGCATCACTTGCGGAACGCCCTTCGTACAGGACGCGATAAACTTCTGTCGTGATGGGCATTTCGATCCCTTCCTGTTCGGCGACGTCGAAAACGCTTTTCGCCGTCGCAACCCCTTCCGCGACCGCATCCATGCTGGCCAGGATCTGCTGGAGAGTTTCTCCCTTGCCCAGCCGCACCCCAACTCCCCGGTTTCGACCAAACGGGCTGACACAGGTTGTGATCAGATCTCCCATTCCGGCTAGTCCCGTGAAAGTCCCCGGTTCGGCACCAAAGCGTTGGCCGAATCGGGTCATTTCCACCAGTCCGCGCGTCATCAGTGATGATTTCGCGTTATCCCCATATCCCAGTCCATCCGAGATGCCGGCAGCAATCGCGATTACGTTCTTTAAAGCCGCCGCCAGTTCCACTCCGATCAGATCGAGGTTGGTATAAACGCGGAAACGTTCGGTATTGAACATTTTCTGGACTTGTCGCGCCAACCCCAGATCCCCGCTGGCCGCAACGACCGTGGCAGGCATGCGGCGTGAAATTTCTTCCGCGTGACTGGGACCGCCAACGGCGACGACAGCCCGGCTGCCGAGAACCTCGGTGATAATTTCACTGGGCCTCATAAAGGTTTCGTTTTCAATCCCCTTGATGACGCTGATCATGGGCCGATTACGGTTCAATGACGGACGCATGTCACTGAGACTTTTGCGAAGAAATTGCGTGGGGATCGCGGCGACGATGTATTCACTGTCCTTCAAGGCCAGCTCAATCTCGGCTGTTACGAAAATTCGTTCGTGCAGCGAAACCCCAGGGAGCAGCCGTTTGTTTTCACGGGTTTGTTGAATCTGATCGGCGTGCTCGGGATTTCGTCCCCACATGGAAACTCGTTGGTCAGGATGTTCCGCCAGCAGAATTGCACAGGCCGTTGCCATCGCACCGTTGCCAAGAACTGTGATTTTCGTCGTCATTGAAGCCGCCCGTTGATGTAGAATCCACCCGTCCACGAGTTGACTGGTGCGGAAAACAGGGATTGTGATGTCGTTGCGTTGTAAATCAGGTTATTGACCGTACCGGTGAACTGAATCGTCGGAGCCACATTCGAGAAGATGATTCCCTGATGCGGCGTCAGATCCGTTGATAACAGATTGATGGTGTTTCCATCAATTTGCAATCGCGAATTCGCGGCGACGTTGTCAAACAACATACCGGTCGCTCCGCCAGCTTGATCGGTAATGATGTTGGAAGCGATATAGTCTGTACTCGATCCCGCCAGTGAAAAACGAGTCCCAATCCCGCTGACACCCTGGAAATTGATCGTGTTGCTGGCAACGGTCAGGCTGGACGTTCCCGCCGCAATCACCGAGAGACCTGTTCCCTGACTGCCGGCAAAATTCATGGTGTTACCACTGACTTGTGCGTTAACCGAGGCCGTTGCCGAAGGTTCCTGGATGAAAACACCTGTCATCCCAGCAGCCTGGGCATAAATCCGATTGTTGGAAACGAGCAGACTTTGTGGGCCATTCCAGTTGGTATGGATGATTGGTGAACTTCCATGATAACCCGTAATCGTGTTGGATTGGATCGTCGAGGCCAGCGAAGCCCCCGCGCCGTTGGGAAGCGTCAAATACTGAATCGCGGTTCCATTCGCGTCGGTGATCGTACTACCAGAGATCTGGGAATTAAACGTGCCGAGCGTATCAGCCTGAACGCGAATCGAACCCCCAGCGATCGTGCCGTTTCCCGTGATTTGAGAATTTTGGACAACGATTGTGGCATCATTCATCGAGTCGATGGCAAATCCGGTCGATCCGGTGATCCGAGATCCGCTTAAAACCAGCTGACTCGTTTTTTCCGACTGAATTCCCAATGCGTTATTGGTAAAGTCGACAGACGTGAGATTGGCAATCCCAAACGAATTGGTGATTAATCCTTTTCCGGTATTTTGAATGACCCCGCCTGATCCCAGTGCTCCATTCCCTTTAATGGTCAGATTCCCCTGACTTTGCACCAGGCTAATACCAAAAGGGCCGCCATTGGTTGAGACGCTGGTCAGCGCGGAATTGATCGTCGAACCTTGCAGGTCGATCGCCGGGGCATTGACGGTGGTGATTGCCCCGTTGTTGATTTGCAATAACCCGACACCTCGTCCGTATAATGCGGTCGCATTGTTCGTGTTCAGATTCATGCTACCGACGAAAAACGGACTGGTTGCATTCACGATCGACAGTGCAGGAGAAGATGAGTTGGAAGTGATATTCAAGTTATTGACATTAATCAATGCGTCGGAACTATTGACACTGAACCCCATACCATTCGGCGCGGTGATCGTTGTGTAGCCAGTAAAGTTATAGTTATTATAGGTGGTTGTTGAGACCCCGCCAGACGTGGAAACGGTACCGGTTGTCCCCGAAATCGCCACGGCAGGCCCAAACGTCTGCGTTGCGAAGAATGAGGGAATCGTCACATTCGTGCCAACGTTACTCATTCTTAAGCCTGTACCACCCGTCGCCTTCACCGACAGGTTTGCCAGTTGAATCGATCCCCCGTTTGTATTCATCAGCACGAATCCGTCACCCTGTGAGGTGATCGTGTTACCCTGACCGTTGAACAGCAGATGCGCATTTCCGCCGTCATAGACAATCCCATGACCCGAGGTGGAATTGATCTGGATGTTATTCATGCTCACATTGCCCGAGGATCCCGTCAGACGGATGGCATCTCCACCAATCTGATTAAACGTCAGGTCATGCAGGTTCGTTCCGGAAACGTTCGTGCCGACGATTCCACTCCCCCCCGTATTGTTGAAATTGAAACCTGCAACTTCTGTATTGGAAGCCAAAGTGATCGAGGGGGACGTTGACCCCTGAACTTTTTCAAAGTGAGGGGTCAGCGTTGCATTTCCCAACCCCGCGGCTTGAGAGAGGTGCGGCAGAGAGGCGGTTTCACCCCCGGCAACGGCTAATTTCAGCGACAGGTTTGCGGTCTCGCCCAACAGGTGTTGGCCTGGCAACAGTGTGACCGATTCGCTGATTGTGGAACCGCTGCGGACGTAAATCACATCGCTGCCCGAGGCAATTGCGGCCGCGAGTGAACGATAGGGATTGGCGGTGGTTCCATCGTCGGGACTCACCGCGATGGGTGATGCGTTTGACGGACCCGGATCGTAAACTTGAGCGATCTGGTAAGGCTTGCCTGTCATGGGGTTGATTGCCAATTTGCTGCCAGTGTAGGCTTGCTCACGGCTGACGATCACGTTGTAGTTTCGTTCCACAAAACGGAAGGGAGAGGGAGTGTTATGCTTCCAGCCGCTGGTGGGGTGATTTGTTCCCAGCGGCAATTGGAGTGAGACGCCTGCCATCACATTGCTGCCATAGAGTGGGTCGTTTGTATAGAGTAGCTGGGCCGTAACACCATTATTGAGAACGCCTTCAACGCGGGTTTTGAAGCCATTGACATCCCCTTTGGCTCCCCCCTCAAAATGGTATCCCCCCACAAACCCGCGTAACCAATTCCGTTCCCGAATCGGCAAACTGTACCCAAATTCAAAATCAACCCCGCGGAGGGCAACTCCCTGGTTGACCGCCTGCCCGTACAAAAGTTGATTCCCCACGATCTGCTCGGCCCCCACCGTATTGGAATAAGTCTGGGCAGAGGTAAACGGAAGGTAAATATTGGTTCTCAATTCAAAGCGATCGACGAGTGCTTCAAAACTGAGCCCGATCTGTTGAAAAAGTTTCGAAGTGGTGTCATCGGCGTCATACCAAATGCTCGCACCACCCCAAGCATTCCAGTCCTCGCGCAAATAGCGATACCCCATACCGGCATTTCCGCCGAATCGGGAGTAATTGGAGATAAACCCTCGCACATCAGAGAAGAGGAAATGTTCGTCTGACAGGACATAGGGCATCACTTCCAGCGGAGCAATCGAATCCGTTCTTCCGAATGTTTTGCCCGCCAGATAGCCACCCCGACCGATTGCTCCCCAACCATCGCTCACATCAGCCGGGTCATTCGGTGCCGACATAGAAAAAAAGTTTTTCATGGTGGGGGGGGCTTTACCCTTTTTCCGCTGTTTCGCCTCGCGGCGCTGCAGTCGGGATTTCTCCATGGCTCGTTCCCGGAAAATATCGACCTCTTCGCCAATCGGTTCCGGCGGAATTCCCATCTCTGATTGAGCCCGAATCACGGTCACCCAATCCTCGGCGACCGTGATTGCGGGTGAAAAACCTCCCGTCAGCAGTAGAAATGCCAATCCGCAGAAGAAGAGGTGATGGCCAAGACGCCGTGAAATCGAAGCCAATCGAAGCGAGTTCAACATCAGGAACACCCTTTCCGCACGCGTGATCGCAGAGGTGCGAAACGTGTACGCAAAGACGAACTGCCTGGAAAACAGCGCAAAATATGCCCACCTCAAAATTTAAGGCGACTGCGCGGCTTGCCATTCAGGTTCGCGAGGAAAATGGAAAACAGGAATTGCAACAAGACGGAGAGAGACGTGTTGGCGAAGGGTATAAATCCAGAGGGGTATTCTGTCGAGAGCGATTTAGCAGTACTTAACGAGAACCTGCGTAAATTTCAGAAACGACGGGTGATTTCGCCTGCACTACGGGGAAATCCAGCAAAAAGTGCCGATCGCATGCCCGGAAGTGTTGAGCGGAACCGGCTCCGATCGAGTCAGGACGGGACCATCGAGTCAGGACGAAAATTGCAGTCGCAAGGCCAGTTCTTTGACAGCAGTCATCGGGATGTCGTCGGTCTCAATGCTCCGGCTCGAACTGATGAACACAGGCCCTTCGTAATTCTCACGCCCAGGGGTCGGCAACCGGCCATGGCTCCCTTTCACAGGGCTGCCGTCAAGTCCAATCACATCCATGTAATAGCGGAATCCCGTGAATTTCTGGGCGAGGCGGTAAGCGATTTGCAGCTTCGGAAACGAAAGTTTGGGGTTGATGAACAATTCCATCGGGTCGTAACCGGGTTTGCGATGAATATCGATGGTCCGGGCGTAGTCGGGTGCCAGCCGATCGTCTTCCCAAAAATAGTACGTGAACCAGGATTCAGGCGCCGAAATGACGACTAATTCACCGGATCGCTCATGATCCAACCCAAACGATCGCTGCTCTGCACGGTCCAGCACCAGATCAATTCCTGCGGTCTGCTGGAGCAATTGCTTTACCGCTTTGATGTCGGCGCTGCGCTGGACATAGACATGTGCCACCTGATGATCGGCCACGGCAAATGCTCGCGAGGCGCCGCAATCCAGCGTCTCCCAACCGAGTGGTTCCCGGCGAACGGCGAGGTATCCATGCCGCCGTAAAATACGGTTGATATGGACCGGCTGGGATACCGCTGTAATCGCGTATTCGGACAAGGCGATGATGTCAGCACCGATTTCTCGGGCGGCGGCAATGCATTTTCCCGCCTCGGCATCCACCTGCCGAATGTCGGCCATAATTTTTGGATCATCCGGACCGAGTCTCTGCAGGCCGTAGTCGAGATGGGGCAGATAAACCAGAGTCAGGCTGGGGCGGTGACGCCGCATGACTTCGACCGAGGCATCCGCAATCCAGCGAGAACTGGTGATATCGGCCCCTGGACCCCAAAATCGCGTCAGCGGAAAAACCCCCAACTGGGATTGCAGCTCATCCCTTAATTCGGGAGGCTGGCTATACGAATCAAAAACCTTTCGTCCGTCCGCAGGGTAGCTGGGTCGAGGGGTCATCGACCAGTTGACGTTGGCGTACATATTGTACCACCAGAACATTTTCGCCGTAGTATAGTCTGAGGCGCGGCGAAGACCCTCATCGTAGATTCGCGCACCTTTTACCAGACGGTTTGATTGCCGCCAGAGCCAAACTTCGGCCAGATCGCGGAAATACCAGCCGTTGGCAACAACACCATGCTCACGGGGTAGCGTTCCTGTCAGAATCGTAGACTGCGCTGAACACGTGACTGCAGGTAAAACAGTCCCCATCGGTCTGGCAAATCCAGATGCTGCAAGTTCTCGCAAATGGGGCGTGTTGGGACCCAGCATCTGATGAGTCAGGCCAACAATATCCAGCAATAACAGTGGACGGGGCATGAGATTCCATCAGGGCCAAGCAAACCGGAACACAAATTAGGCAGCCTGAAAAGCGTTCTCAAATTCCAGGCTGCCAAGGTTCACGCTGTCAACAAAACAATCAAACTCAACGAACTTAATCGAATCAACGTTATTACATGGAATTCAGGATTCTTAAAGAGAGTTCGAACGAAATTTTCGTACAATCTGACTCAATGACAAACTGCAATCAGCTACTGTCATTCCGTTTGCAGCCAAGTCACACAATCACCGTACTCACAGTCATCTCAGTGATTTGGGTCGGATTAATATCCGCCTGATTCACGAACCAACTCGTCAGCGTCAACGAAACTGTTGCGGTTGATGTCGCCCCGGATTCATCACAGATCGTGTATTGAAATGATTGGTTTCCGACGTACAGTGCAGGAACATAAAAACAAATGGCGTAGTGATTAAAATCACCTCCTGGCGAGCGGATCATGGCACAACCATAAGGAGGACTGATGATGTTGGTGATTCTCACCATTCCAACCCCACCGGTATCATTGGCAAGGACCTCGAAAGTAATTGGTGACAGACGGTTTGGGTCAAATTGCACTGTGTACGAATCGGCAACGGCCGTCAGTCCCGTCGGTGTTAACCGCGCATCCAATGTTTCTGCAACGATGGCTTGTGGATTTCTCCCCGGGCGTCGCCCCCGGGCGAGCCGGGATTTTTTCCCCTGTTGGTGAGCAGCAATCTCGAAAAACTGAGCCAGAAACTGAGTAAATACCACTCGAAGTCGCCTCAAAATGGCCGCACCATAAAAAATGGGTCAGCAGGTGAAAAGAACAGTAGATTGGTCGACTCGCTGTTGGCTGAGCAACGACGCAAACCAAAGATAATATCGTTGATTACGATCATAAAAGCCAGCCGTATCATTAATTGAAGACTAATTTCGTGGCCAAAGTCGCAGGCTCGGAGGGAAGAGCAGGCTGCACCGATTTCTTCCGGAGTTGGTAGGGATTTTCAGCTTTGCCGTCAAGGATCAGTCTGCGTTTTCCAGACAGCGAACTCCATTCGGCGTTCGTCTCATCAGTAACGCCCGTTCCGATCAGGTTAATTTTCGTTAAACTTTCCTTATAAAGCAAATGGTCGCGAAATCCATCGTCTGTGATCTGAGTCCCCTCCAAATCAAGGTATCGGAGATTCGGCAGCTGTGCAAGGATTCTCAGTCCTTCGTCCGTAATCTGCGTATTGCTTAAATCTAAATCCATGAGATTATTCAGTTTCGACAAATTTTCGAGCGTTTCGTCGGTAACGCGGGGGTCCCCCATTTTCAGAGAAGCGATATCTGTCAGGTTGGAGATCGCCGAATAGTCGCGATTCCAGTGAGTGAGATCGACGAATCGATGATGGCCAACGAAACGCTCGTACGGGGCGCCAAGACTGATTAATCTCGCGTGAATCAGATTTGCTGAAATGGAAAACGTGAATAACACCACCGAAAGAGCGAACATCACGACGGGGACCTTCGCAGTCCCCAACGACCTTCGCTTGTAACAGCGAATCAGGAACTTCCCGAGCGGGTCACGCCTGAGGGCTTCAAACAATTTTCGTCGAGTTCGCCTCAGCTTGGATTGAAAAATTTTGGCCATCATCACGCAGACGCCGAGGATCCCTAAAAAAACACCAAGTGCTTGCACCGCGAACAGTATCTGTTGAATTTTCATGGCTTTACCTCGCAGAAAATAACCAAAAAACAGCCTCAATCTTCACGCAGCCAATGCATAAAGAGCTTCCTATCGATTGGCTCGCAAGGGGGATCGTCAGCACATCAAAAATTTCGAGTTGTTTCCCGGTTTTTCGAAAAATATCCCGGAAAGTGCCGTTTATTCGCTTGATTACGGACTGCAAAGTGATTGCTTCCCGCAGCGGAGATTTAAAGCGATTTCTCTCCCTTTTTCGCGGATTTTCAGGATTTGTCTCCCCCTTTTGACAGGATTGAGAGCTGG
>JBIKZJ010000659.1:0-2622 GCA_044354755.1 Schlesneria sp.
ACTATCGGCGGCAGAAGCGTTACTGCTTGACTCGTTTCGGTGGCACTTCAGCGACAACCCCGTATCATAAGTATCGGATTACAGGCACAAGCGGCATGACCCAATTCTTTTGCCCAAACTCTCGAAAGCGGTATTTCCAGAACTCTTCTCGCGAAATTTCCGGGCGTAAAAAGAATCTCCTCATGCTGAGTGCTTACGACGATCGCTGCTCGCGTCCGTACATGGACAGTAAAGAAGTGGGATTGGTCTGGCCAGCAGGTGAAATTACCACTCATCGCGAATCATTTGCGAATCACGACTTCCGACCCCTTCACCAGGAAGTTGTAGACTTCGATAATATCTTGGTCGCGAAGGCGGATGCAGCCGCGTGATTCGGCTTTTCCAATCGAATCGGGATCGATGGTTCCGTGGATTCCATAACTTTCACCTAAATCGATCCAACGTTCCCCGAGGGGATTTCGAGGATCATCCGCTGCAATCACCTTGCCATCGGGACCGGTATAGGGCGGGTTCTCGACTTTGTTAAGTACCGAAAATTTGCCGATCGGAGACGATCCGTCTTTCCCAATACAGACCTCGTATCGCTTCACGAAATATCCTTGCAGATGAATCGTCAACGCGAAGTCGTTCAAATCCACCACGGCACCAAAGGGGCCTTTTAGCACCTTCAGTTTTTGTCCAATTTGAATTCGTCTGGGCTCGGTTCGATTGAGCTTGGCCAGGTACTCCCACGAAAGTTGATATTTCTTGGCAATTGCCTCCAGCCGATCACCCTGTTGGATCACGTAAGGTTCGATGAAGTGTGGCTGGGATTGAAAAAAGATCGCTTTGGCCGTCGTCTCGATCTGATCCTGAATTTTGGGGCGGTACTCTTTGTGGTTCCAGTACAGTTTTGAGAGTGCGCGATGAGCTGCCGGGGTCTCGCCTGCTTCCAGCTTCTCCATCGCCACGGCCAATTGGTCTGCAGGAGTCGGATCGGACTCGTTTGACGGAGTTGCTGCATTACGATTTTCGGTGGGGTCCTGGTGGGCGGCGACAGTCACTGCCCGGTTACGGACCGTCGAAAGGGTTGATTTCGTGCCGGACGCAGCCTCGCTTTCAGACGGGATTTCACGATCGGGACGGTTGCGTACCGTTTTCACTATTCGCTGTGGGGCAGGTTGACTGGGCTCCTTAGCGGGCTCAGCGACCGCGACGACTGGTGCCGGTTCGCGGACCTGTGGGATCAATTTTAAACCCTGTTCCGGATCGTTCGGTCTCTCGTCCGAGAAATCCTCGGTCTCTCGATTCGCGGTGACCACTTGGGGGCGGGGTTCGATACGGGATGGTGCTTCGTTGGCGACAACGGTGACATCCTCGTCCGGTTCGGTTTGCTGCTCAAATACCGCAGGATCATCCGGAATCGATTCTGCTGCGGCCTTTCGGGGACGACTGCCGGAATTAGCGACGAGTGGGTTGGGGGGAGGAAGTGGTTCTTGGTGCTGTACATCGGGGCTCAGCGAACCACTCTTCGCGGGACTTAAAGACAAGGGAATGAGCCCCTGACTCCACGAGAATCCCATTCCCAGACCGATGCTGAATACCAAAAATGTCAACGCTGGCAGTGACCCGCGGAGCATAATACGTCTTCCATGACGAAATGAGCGGCTAGCAGTGAACAACCCAGGGACGTGAACGGCCCCATGGAAGCACATCGCCGCCGCCATCGCTGGTCCCTTGAGGGTCCAGTTCTCTGACGAAACGAGTGATCCACGCCGCTCACCGTCCGAGCCGGTTTCTAGCAAACCGGGTGGATTGCAGCTATGGGAATTCCAGGAGAAAACGTGGTTGATGACCCGCCACGGGTGACCGACCGTGCCTCATGGAGATGACATCACAGAACGGAAACCGTTTTCTTAAATAAGGTTATGTCGCAATGATCCGGAAAACCCATTCGACTCATTCATCGTCGTCGTCATCATGTGCATCACCGTCTTCGTCCTCTTCTCGTTTTTGAGTCGGGAAAACGAATGCGGCACGGACGGGAGGTGGCATTTCCGAATCGGCACCTCGGACACTTTTCCAGATGATTTCATTGAAGACGAGATCGTCAGCCCGATCCTCGATTTCGAGATCCAGTTCCATCGATTTCTCTGCTCCCCAAGCGGATGCCAGGTTTTTGGCCTCCAAATCGACTGTGGCGGGGCGATGCGTATACGGGGTCAGGTCAGGTTTTTCGGTAAATGCATGCGACATCGGTCTGGCTGCCGCATCGAACTGACTCATCGGCTCGAGTCCCAGGCAAAGCTCGATCGTTCTGAGCATGGACGAGGTGCTGTACATGGTCGAATCAACGGAATGTCGTTTGATGTAAGGGCTGATCGCGTAAGCGATGGTTCGGTGGGCATCGACATGGTCGGATCCGTTTTGGGCATCGTCCTCGACGACGAAAATGGCCATCGATTTCCAGAATTGACTTTTGGAAAGTCCTTCGACAACTCTCCCCAGCGCCAGATCGTTATCGGCCACGTAGGCGATTGGGGTTGGGCTTCCCGGCTTGGTTCCCGACGTATGGTCATTTGGCAGTCGCATGACAATCAGGCGGGGAAGTTCTCCCTTTTGTTCGAATTCGGCAAGTTCCTT
>JBIKZJ010000453.1:0-5190 GCA_044354755.1 Schlesneria sp.
CGATTACCGATTATGGTCTGGCCGCCTTGGCGAAACTCGAACCGCTCGAATACCTGGAAATCGGCAGCACCTCCATCACCGGCGAGGGGCTGGTGAAAGTGATGAAGGGGGGCGGATTGAAAAATCTTCGCTACTTGGGGGTTTACGGCTGCCCGCTCAACGAACGAGGGGCTAAGGCGATCAGCACCATGAAAGGACTTGAAGAACTGAATATCGGTGAAGTCCCGCTGATGAACGATATCGGCCTCGATAATCTCATCAAGGGGATGAAACAACTGCAGAAAATCAATCTTTCGAAGTGTGCCGGGATTGAAGGTTCCGGGCTGAGGTCGTTAAAAAACTCCAAATCGATGGAAGTGGTCCTGATCGATCAGTGTCCGGGGGTTGGCGATCCGGTCATTTCGATCCTGAAAACGATCAAGGGGTTGAAACGAGTCAGTCTTGGATCGACCTCGGTTTCCGCTCGAGCACGGGCGGAACTGCAATCTGCGCTGCCAGACCTTATGATCAACTAAATGTCGAGACTCCCATTCACCGAATTTGGTCTCAGGCGGTGGAACCACGTCACCTGACGTTTCCCGGCAGCACAATGCGAGAATACAGAGCGAGAATACAGGAACGGTATGTCGAATTTTCCAAAAATGTTTCGTCTGCGTCAGACGTTTGATGCCCGCTCGGTGACAGATGTTGCTGGTGAGACTCACCAACAACTCGCAGCACTGCAGCTGAATCAGCGGATTCACGCAGGACAAACGGTTGCCATTACCGCCGGCAGCCGTGGTATCGCCCGGATTGGCGAGATCACGCGAGCGGTGGTCGATCACGTCAAAGGACTGGGGGCCTTGCCGTACATCGTTCCCGCCATGGGAAGTCACGGTGGCGGAACGGCCGCCGGACAGGCTCAGTTGCTCGAACACTACGGCATCACCGCCGAACAGATGGGTTGTGAAATCCGGGCTTCGATGGAAACGGTCATCGTCGATACCACGCCACAAGGAATTCCCGTCCATTTCGACAAACAGGCCTCGAAAGCCGATCACGTGATGATCGTCGGGCGAGTCAAACCGCACACCGGCTTTGTCGGTGAAGTCGAATCCGGTCTCCACAAGATGATGCTGATCGGACTTGGCAAACACGAAGGGGCGAAAATTTATCACCGTGCGATCGCCGACTACAGCTTCATGGAGATCATCACCGCCGTCGCCGCCTCGGTGATCGCCAAATGTCGCGTGGTCGGTGGGCTGGCCATCGTGGAAAATGCGTATGACGAAACCGCACTGATCGAAGGTGTCCCCCCCGAACGGTTTTTGGAACGGGAAAAAGAACTGCTGAAACTCGCCACACAATGGCTGCCGCGACTGCCATTTGCTCGTGCCGATTTACTGATCATCGACCAGATCGGAAAGAACATCAGCGGAACGGGTCTCGATACGAATGTCGTCGGACGAAAGTTTAATGATCATGCCGGAACGGATCGTGATACGGTCCGCTGCAAACGGATCTTCGTCCGGGGATTAACCGACGAGACTCACGGCAACGCCACCGGAATCGGGCTCAGCGAATTCACCAACCAGCGAACGGCGACCGCGATTGATCATAAGATCACAGCCATCAACTGTATCACGGGCCTGCATCCGACGGCCGCGATGACGCCGATTGTTTACGAAACCGACCGCGAAGTGGTCACCAATGCCCTGCACACCTGCGGTCTGGTCGAGCCCCCCCAGTCTCGCGTCATCCAAATTCAGGATACGTTACATCTCGCCGAGGTTCTGGTGAGCGAAGCCTACTTGCCCGAATTATCTGGACGAAGTGACCTCGAGCGAATCAGCGAGCCTGCCGACATGGCCTTCGATGCGCACGGCAACTTGCGGGCGGTCAACCAGCGTGACTGAGATCTATCTCGATAACAACTCGACCACGCAACCGTTGCCCGAAGTGAGCGAAACGGTCGCGCGGCTTTTGTGCGAATCGTACGGCAACCCGAGCAGCCGACACAGTATCGGCCGCAAGGCGCGTCGCGTGCTGGAAGACAGCCGCGAACAAATCGCAGCGCTGCTGGGGGCAACTCCCGCCGAACTGCTATTCACCAGTGGCGGTACCGAAGCCAATAACCTCGCCGTGCTGGGACTGACCCCCCAGAAGACGGGGACACTGCTGATTTCTCCGGGCGAGCATCCCTCGAATCTGGAGCCTTGTAAAATTCGGGAGCGGCAAGGATGGAAGCTCGAAACCATTCCGGTCGACAGTTCTGGCCTGTTTCCAGCCGACGTTTCCAGCTATCCCCCCTTTGCGTGGGAGCAGGTCCGTCTGGCGGCAGTGATCCTGGCTCATAATGAAACGGGCGTCATCCAGCAGATCGAGCCGCTGCTCGAACAAGCACGCCGCTACGGATTTCCCGTGCATCTGGATGGTGTGCAGGTGGTGGGTAAGCTTCCCTTCCAGTTTCGTCAGCTCGGTGCCACGACACTCAGTTTCGGTGCCCACAAATTTCATGGTCCCCGAGGTGTGGGGGGCTTGCTGATCCGTGAGGGTGTCCGACTGACCCCGGATTTCGCCGTCGGTGGGCTGCAGGAAACAGGGCGACGAGCCGGAACCGAACCGGTGGCCCTGATTGCCGGTATGGCCAAGGCGCTCGAGCTCTGGCACAAGACTCAGGCCGCACGAACCGCGCATGTGTCCCAGCTTCGCGACCACTTCGCAGCACGGCTGCAGGCGATTGCGGCCCCCGCGATTGTAAACGGCGAGGCAGCCAGCCGACTTCCCAATACCCTGAATATCTCGTTTCCGGGTGCGGATGGCGAAGCCTTACTGGTGGCACTCGATCTCGAAGGAATCGCCTGCTCGCTCGGGAGTGCCTGTGCGAGTGGTTCCGTCGAGCCGACGCCGATTCTGGTCGCGATGGGACTGGCACCCGAGCGGTATCGCTCGGCAGTCCGACTGACGTTAAGTCATCTGAATACACGGGATGAAATCGAAGCCGCGGCAAGTCGAATTGCCGAAATTGTCAAATACCTGCGATGAACCTGCAAGCGGAACACACCTTTGAACGCTGACCCGCTTCCCCTCGACCTGCACCCGCGTCTGCCCCACGATGCGACATCCCCCACAGAATCCGACGTGACAGAATCCGACGTGATAGAATCCGAGGGGACAGAATCCGAGGGGACACGGACACTGCGGATGACGCTCGCTTACGACGGGACCAACTACTGTGGCTGGCAGATCCAGCCGAACGGGATTGCCATTCAGGCGGTGGTCGAGCAGGCGCTGGGCGAGTTTACCGGCGAGCCAGTGCGGGTGGTGGCATCGGGCCGAACCGATGCCGGAGTCCATGCGGTCGGCCAAGTCGCCAGTTTTACGACGCGTTCAACCGCTCCCTGTCACGGGTTTCTGCATGGGCTGCCGCGATACCTTCCCGAGGACATCGTGATTCGCGATGTGCAAGAGGCGACAACCGGCTTTAACGCGCGTTATCACGCCAAGCGAAAATGGTACCGCTACGTGATCCACAACACCCGGATTCGGACCCCATTTCTGCGGAACGCGGTCCTCTGGCAACGTTCGCCGCTGGACGAAGCGGCAATGCACGCCGCCGTCCAATTTCTGGTGGGGACACACGATTTTCGTTGCTTCGAGACGCAGTGGCCGAATCGTTCGTCCAGTATCCGTACGATCTACCACGCATCCGTCACTCGGACCACAGGCTGGAATGCCTGGGATCCAACCGAAGGATCGCGTCCCGAAGCAGGCCGCATCACTGCGAGTTCCATCACCGCCGGGTCACTCCTGCCTGAGGGGACCGATTCCCCGGCGGAAGCCCCATTCCTTTGTTTCGATGTCGAAGCCGACGGGTTTTTGTACAATATGGTTCGGGCGATCGTCGGTACGTTAATTCACGTCGGTCGACGGCGCTGGACCCCGGATGATATGAATCGAATTCTGACGACCGGTGACCGCACCCACGCCGGAGAAACCGCTCCACCACAGGGACTCTATTTGATGCGTGTCGATTATTGAGTCGCTTGGAACCGGAATTCATTAATCGAACTGGCCACAATCATGACTACCCCCGAGTTTTAATGAAAACGTACGAATCGAAAAATTCGCACGGCCGAACAGCACCTAGTCCCAACGGTGGGGATTGTCCATAAATCTTAACGCAAAGGCGCAGGGACGCTGGGACGCAAGGAAGACAAAACCCGATCCGCTTATCGCTTTCCTGGTGGCCCTGCGGCTTCGCGCCTCTGCGTTAAAAACGGTAAATCTTAACGCAAAGGCGCAGGGACGCCGGGGCGCAAGGAAGACAAAACCCGATCCTTTTATCGCTTTCCTGGCGTCCCTGCGGCTTGGCGTCTTTGCGTTAAAAACGATTTTCCGCATTTCAACGCAGAAAATTTGGACCGAAAGAAAGCGATCAGGACGGATCCACGTCGAACTCAATTCGATCGCGGGTCCACCTTCAGGAGGTGCTTGACGAAAAAATCTTTCCGGCGGCGATCACCGTATGGGCTTTCACCGCTCCCGTGGCCACCCCCCGGAAAAACGATCAGCTCGAAATCCTTATTCGCCTGGATCAGTGCGTTCACGACCTGCATCGTTGATGCGGGGTCGACGTTTTGGTCAAGTTCCCCGACCGTTAGCAGCAACTTCCCCTGCAGCTTTGCCGCGTGGGTTACATTCGAACTGGCGGCATATTCCGGTCCGATCGGCCATCCCATCCAGGCTTCGTTCCACCAAATCTTGTCCATTCGGTTATCGTGACAGCCGCAATCCGCTGCGGCAGCCTGATAAAAATCACCGTGATGCAAAAGACCAGCCAATGCATTCTGTCCACCCGCCGAACCTCCGTACAATCCCACGCGACTCAAGTCGAACTGGGGATACCGAGCGGCGGCGGCCCGCAACCAGAGAATCCGATCCGGAAAACCTCCGTCGGCGAGATTCTTCCAGCAAACATCATGAAATGATTTCGATCGCCAGTTCGTCCCCATGCCGTCAATCTGCACGACAATAAACCCCAGTTCGGCCAGTCCTTGGGTCGGATAATAGGCCGAAAAAGACTTGGGAACAAAAGCCCCCTGTGGTCCGGCGTAAATCATTTCGATCACGGGATACGAACGAGATTCGTCAAAGTTCGTCGGTCGCCAGATCACGCCATGAATGTCCGTCGTGCCATCCCGCCCCTTC
>JBIKZJ010000454.1:0-5172 GCA_044354755.1 Schlesneria sp.
CCTGCTTCATCGGCTCGTCTTGGTCGTGGCATCATATGAGTCTAAGAAGATGGTATTTTGAATTCAATGAGTCCTGACCCCGTTGATTTCTCGAAGTCAATGAGTCCTGACCCCGTTGATTTCTCCTCTTTAACAATCTCGTAAACGCTATTATCCCGAATGCGGCAGACATAGTTCGATTTCTTCGCGACAATGTCGTTGAACAGCTTAAACTTTGCGTAGCTTCGATCTTTCACAGAGAGCCGATCGGACTCGATATTCTGCCCCAAGACGGCTCGTTCATCGTTGTCGCCGCCACCATCGCGGGTGACGTCAATCCGCGACGGAATGTGACGATCCACTTCGAAGTGCGTGTGCAATCGCCACTTCACCAATCCGCTTCCACCGCTCTGCTTCATCACAGAGGCTGTCATGATACGCGGCATCGCGCTGATCAACGTCGCGTCTACTCACGTCAGTCTCCCCGGGAGATTCGCCAATCGCGGGTCCTTGCCACCATGAGTGGGGGTCAGTTGGCCGTTCAACTCTTGAATGATCTCGACCAGCCGTTCGGGATCGAAGACCGTGGCGGCCTCGGACAGTGAACCGAGAGCGGCGCGTTCACATCCAAGCTTCTTCTGCACGTTCTTCAGTTCGCTTGCCTGCTGCACCGCACGTAACGAAGAGCAGATCGGGTTAAATAAGAACACGAGGATCATGAGACAATACTGGTCGTAATGCAGCACGCGGTTCCCTGCCACGTCTCGTGCGCATCCCTCGTCATGCAGTCGTTGAAAAAGTGGGAGCAACTGGTCGAAGTACTTGATTCCGACGATGTCCTTCTCGGTCAATCGTGGCGTCGACGAAACTGCCGCAGCAGACGCGATTGGGCTGAGGTCGTTCTGAGCGTCCAGTGCTAGTTTACGCGAATCGGTTCGAGTAGGTTTGCGCTCTATAAAACAGTAATAGTTGATGGGGAGTCTTGAACAAAAAGCGTGCCACGCTGTAAAATAATTTGAAATTTACTGCAATCAGCGTGCCGTATAGTATTGGCTGCGTCCCCTTTTCCTTTCCTCGGCCTAGTCTTTCCTCTGTCAACGCTTCGATCCGTGAGTTGCCCCACCAAACGCATCACTCCAGGCCAAGGCGGCTGGCTAAGTCTTACCTATTACGAAACTTTCATTCGCTACATTCCTCTGGCTTGTGCTGGCGCACCCTGACCCCTTTGATTTCTGCGACATCATCGCAAGTCATTTGATTACAGATGTTTACGGATTTGTTTCTGTTTTTCACCTGCTTCGTCTGTTGCATTTGCTGCGTTTGTCCGATATCCTCCTAGAGGTAGAGGAGAAACAAATATGGCCACAATGCTCGCAGAAATCCAAGAAGCTGTCCCACCCACGGCCGCAGATGCTCTGCTCGCTCTGGAATCCAGCCGTAGGTTGACGAAATTCCTCGCGGCCAAGCCAAAGAAGTCGCTTCGAGTCCGAATAGAACCGGAGAACGAGCCGGAAGAATCAATCTCGATTCCCGTCACCGCATTTCGATTGCTAAACGGCATTCTCATCGAAATGGCCAAGGGAAACGCGGTCACGCTGATTCCGGTACATGCTGAACTGACGACCCAGCAAGCCGCTCAAATCCTGAATGTCTCCCGGCCATTTCTGATTGAGCAGCTTGAGAAGAGTGTCATTCCATACCGAAAAGTCGGTACGCATCGCCGAGTGATGTTCAAGGATCTGATGGAATACAAACAGACGATGGACCGCAATCGCGTGAATGCGCTTGAGGAGTTGTCTGCCATCGACCAGGAACTTGGACTCGGTTACTAAGAATGAGCCAATTCACGGTCGTCTACGACGCTTGCGTTCTTTACCCGGCACCGTTGCGCAGCTTCTTGATGTATCTGGCGGTAACTGATCTGTATCACGCACGGTGGACCAATGATATTCACGAGGAGTGGATGCGAAACGTGGTCAAGGACCATGCCGACATTCCGCGAAAACAAGTCGAGCGCATCCGGGACCTGATGAACGTGCATGTTCGTGACTGCCTCGTCTCGGGTTACGAACCGCTGATCGGCGGCCTCTCGCTCCCTGATCCAGATGATCGGCATGTGCTCGCTGCCGCCATCCTTTGCGGGGCTGACACCATCGTGACATTCAATCTGAGAGATTTCCCGGAGGATGCCCTCAAGCCGTATGGCATTGAGGCGCAGCACCCTGACGAATTCCTCACCTATCAGCTTGATCTTGCCCCGAATGTAGTTTGCGCCGCCGCCAAGCGGCACCGGGGCAGCCTGAAGAACCCACCGATGAACGTGGAAGAGTATCTCGCGTCGCTGGAACGCCAGGGACTCGCCCAAACGGTTTCAAGTCTGCGGGAGTACGCGGAACTTATCTGACGTTTATGATCCACAGATAATGACACATTGGCACGCGACAAAAATTCGGCAAACAAAAAGCAAACAAAAAGGGGACGCAGCCAATACCGTTCGGCACTCCGATTGCACTGCGGGCTTGATTTGAAATTTTTGTCATTTCAGACTCTACTTCATGACGTGTCGGATTCGTGGATTGCTGCGCGAGAAGGTTCGGCAGCATCGCAAGAGTGTGTGCGGTTTGAATCACGCGCAGCGTTAAGGGACTCTGATTGCGAGGAGCGCAACCGAGCGCGGCGGTCAAATCAGACTTTTTTCGCGGGCTTGGCGTCGGTGAGTTTGAGTTTCGCGAGGTGGGCTTCGATTTCTTCGGTGGTCGCCCAACCGATCATGTGGAAACAGACCATCTCGTGAGTGCGCTTCGTTGGCTTGCGTCCGGTCCAACGGGCGATCTACCAGGCAGGCAATGATCGCACAGTCAGTTTGGATCGTAATGCCGTTCTGGTTATGACTCAGCAGGTGACGGCAGCCCAACAGATGCTTGAACTGCCTGAAGAAGATTTCAATCGTCCAACGGTAAGCGTACAGGAGCGCGATGATCTCGGCGGGAACGTCGAGCAGGTTTGTCGCAATTCGCAGGAAGCCATCGCTATCGACACCCGATGATCCTCCCTTGTATTTCCCTCCCGAGACGTGCGGCCAAATCTTGACGACGACCAGTCGCATGGGATGGTCCCGGCGTCTACTAACGTCAGTGTCCCCGGGAGATACGCCCGAAGAGAAGCGCGTCAATCGGTGCCGAGGATACACCCGAGGTGTTATCGCTCGTGGGATCATTGCCGAGTGTGGGACCGAGTGCTTGATTCGTGGCAGGGTGGAACTGCTTTAGCAGTCTTCGGAAAAGCAATGGTCTTCGTCTTGTCTGGCGGGGTGGCGATGCTTCGGAGTCCGCAAAGAAGCAGGGCGCTTCGTCTTTCTGGTTTCTTCACGCGACGCCATGTCAACAGCCCGGTTTTTGCTCAGTGGTGATTTACGATGTCACGGAGATGATTGGGTGTGTCCCCTCGCCTCGGTAATCCGGGGAGAGGGTTAGGGTGAGGGGTCTTTTTCCCGCTGCCGTTAAACGGTAACATCTCGTCGAATTCTTGGTGATTCAACAGAAAATGAATTCGAAAGGATCGCGAACTGTTGCTGGTGATCTTGACGTTCGAAGAGCCCCTCACCCTAACCCTCTCCCCGGAGTACCGGGGAGAGGGGACAGGACCTGCCTGCAGTCTTTGACTGTGAGATCTGGTTCGGGTAATCACCGCGTGGAAGGGTGGTGCTGCTTCGGAGGCCGCAAAGAAGCTGGGCGCTTCGTCTTTCTCGTTTCTTCCCGCGACGCCATGTCAACAGCCCGGTTTTTGCTCAGTGTTGACTTACGATGTCACGGAGAGGATCGGAAAAAGCATCTTACCGAAAGGCCAAACGATCAGTTTTTGAGTTGGCTTACAGTGGAAATTCACCAGAACGTTTAAGAGTCCGTTCAGTCCCTGAGAACAACCCGGTGACGCGCAAAAGCGACGACCCGCGAAAGGGGATCAACGAAGATTTGTTCCATCAATTGATCAGAGCATTCTGAATCGATCTGCTCAAGACACGATCCCTTCGATTTGAATTTAGGTCTCGGTCGGAGTTTATGGTGGATTGCGAAAATCGGGGGCCATGAACATTCGTTCCTTCAGAAACTGATTCACCTCGGCAGCATGTGTCAGGGAAACCAGGTGCCCCGCCCCACGGATCACTTTGTCAGCGGCGATGCTTGACACCGGAAAGACCCGATCCTGATCTCCATGAATTTGGATGATCCGCAGTTTCGCGACGCCGGGTGAGGGGGTCCAATCGAGAATCGCACCTGCCGCCCAGCGGAGAAATGCGTCATCCGAATCCATCAGCTGGCGAACCGCCCCGCGATATTGAGGGGTCATCCAGCCTCCCGAGAAATCAAAGGGGTCAGGACTCGTTGTCGTTGAATGATGTCGGATTTCTGACGCGAGGTCGTCCTCTGGGGTGCACGATAGACTGCAAGCCCAATCGTTTGACGGTCGATTCCACCCAATCAAGATCCCCGAAGGGACATCCTCTCTTGGTCGAGTCGCGGACCGCCAATAGCTCCTTTTCGGTGAGCGGTTGGTTGACGCGTTCGATCCAGCCTCGAGGGCGAGGAATCGGCCAAGAGGAGAGCAATGGCGGTTTTGGTTCGGGTTTCTGGTTTCAGCGCCAAAGGGATCCCCAACGCCACTCTTCGGCTCGGGAAACGAATTCCGCTCGCAACGCGTTCCGCTCCACGTATCGGCAGACGGTGAGGAAGTGTTCGTCATCCTGGATCGGAAAACTTTTGAATCGCCCCTGATACACGTGCCCTTCGCCTGATGTGTGGTAATGAGCGTGATAGCGCATGGTGTGCGTCGTGGTCACCCAGCGTAGAAATCGGCCCATCTCACCGTCGACGTTCGGACGCAAGACCAGGTGCCAATGATTCGGCATCAACTGAAAGGAGAAAACCGAAACATTGTATTCCTTCAGACCTTCCGCCAGGATTCGCTCAAAAGCAGAATAATCGTCGTCTTTCCAAAAGATCTGCAACCGGCCATTACCACGATTGAGTGCATGGTATAACCCTCCTGCTTCATCGGCTCGTCTTGGTCGTGGCATCATATGAGTCTAAGAAGATGGTATTTCGAAGTCAATGAGTCCTGACCCTGTTGATTTCTCCTCTTTAACAATCTCGTAAACGCTATTATCCCGAATGCGGCAGACATAGTTCGATTTCT
>JBIKZJ010000086.1:0-17262 GCA_044354755.1 Schlesneria sp.
TTAGACTTTGGAACCAGTGACGTTTCGCCAGTCATACGGACCTCCCGTTGCCAAAATCAATTTATGCATGGATTTCCACGGTAAGTCTCTTTCCCCGACGCGTCAACCTACAGATGGGAAACAGAGAATCCACCCCCCGTTTTCACAAGCCGACCCGAGAAGTCCTGATTCCATCGCAAAACCAGGATCTCTCCGCCGCCCCCTCCCATTCTCACTATTCTGGCTATTGTGACCATCCTCACCGTTTTGATCATTGACACCGGAGTCAATCGCCAGATGCCATCCCGCCCCTTGCCGCACTCGCCCGCAACCGATAGCCTGAGCGAACTCCGTTCAGGACAATGAACCGCTCTCGACAATGAGTAAGAGTGTTCCTGTGGAATCCGTTGTTCGCCGAGACTGTTTCCAAGTAAAAACGGTGGATTGCGGAAAACCGTTAGTCGCTTTCACGACGCGATTCGGTAAATTAAGGGTGTTGTTTGTCCGTGCTTCGTATCAAACGCGTCAGGGAGGCATTTTGATCGATGCCCGCTTCCGGACTGCGAGAGGAAATATGACTGCTCAATCGGATTCCCCACCGATCCCTGCTTCGTTACGAATGGCAAGTGAGGTCGAGCGACGACTTCGTGAGCAGCAGGTCGGAATCTTTTTCGTGATGCCCAGGGTCGTACGTCGAGTCTTACAGAATGAACTCGATATTGCCAACCCGTTACAGCAGCCTCCGCATCGCAAAAGCTGTGTGATTCAACGTGACCGACTCCTTTGGCTGGTCGCCAGGGACGAATTGGGCGTCGATGATCAAGCCGAATTACCGGGGCAGATCATCCTGATCTCCCAGCCGGAAGAAGATCAGCTCGAAACCATGACGCGTGAAGAATTGCAACGCCACTACTGGCGACTGATGTTCCACGCCCGGATTGATTTTGAAATGGTCACCCGCACCTCGCGCGGGCGAATGTCGGCCGCAGATTTGCGTCGCCGGATCGACCAACTTGGCCAATCCGCATTCGATGAAATTCGATCGGTTCTTCGCGCGGAACAGATGCTGAAACAGCCCGATAATGACCGCGAAGTTTATGCCGAGTTCGTCGCGGTTTATCAGGAGTTGCTCGCGTTTGTCCCCCGATTAATTCCGTTTTACTTTCCATCGCTCCCTGATATCTCGTTCGTTCTGGAGGTGATTGGTGCTGAGTGCGATGCCGCTGTGTTGCTCAGAGAAACCCGACCCACGGACCTTGCCCCTGAAGTGATGGCCGATACTCAAGCAGGAAATTTGCACGACTCGACCGTTCAGCAGGCCTTGGCAACCAAGGTCCAGCGGACGCGTTCTGCATGGCAACATGCGCGACTCCTTCGTAAAGCCGAAAAACTCGATTCCAAGCTGAATCACGTGCGAGCCGCACTGGTGCTCCAGTCGGCACTCGAAGTGGCCCCTGAAGAAGCGATCGCCAAGACTCAGGGATTACTGCGTCAGGAAATTGATCACCTTGTTCGTCGACTGCAATTCGCACTCGATATGAGTGACGCAGCGGCACTCCCCTGGCAACGGATGTGTGAACGGTTGCTACCGGGGGCTCAACGCGGATTTTGGAATGCCAACGCCCGATTACTTTACGATCTGCAAACCGTCTGCTTCGATCACGAGCAAGAGATTTATAAGATTGACTTGCCAGTATGGGTCTTGAGTTTGGGGAAAACTCCACTCAAACGCCCTCTGCCAAATCAGCGTCTCGTGATGATGTCGAAGCACCTGCATACCGCAACCCTACGCGTTCCCAATGTCGAAATTGATGCCGACGGACGCCGGGAACTGGGAGATCTGTTGCACGAGGCGGCAGGAAGCGCCGAGTACCTCTTGCGAGACCGTGTTGAACCGATCATTCATCGCGCCCTCACCGATGCTGGACTGGTCCCGGCCAGTATTGTCGAGCGAGTCGCGTTGAAGAAGATGGTCCATGAACTGGCAGACGGGATCTTCAGTCGTGGCTTCAGTACGCTGGGAAGTTTACGCGATACGATTTCCCGAAATTCGCTGAAGATGTCGGATCTGGAAGATGTCGGGGAATTTTTTGCGGGAGACCCCTTACTGCAGGCGGACAAATCGTTGTCCGTCTCGCTCGACGGAGTCTATCAGCGAGGCCCGTTTTATCTCCGTTGGCTACAAAGCGCCAATTCGCTCGCTTATGGAATCCCCTGGGGGCGCTGGGTGACGCGCTATCTCGCCTTGCCCTTTGGACTCGCTTTTCTCTTGTTAATGTCCGTCGAGGAAATCGCACATCTGGTTTTGGGAAATGCCCAGGGACCCTCTGCAAAGATCCATCGCCCTGCTGATACGATCGCCGACGAGTCTGCCCACACGGCTGCAGACACGGTCGCAAGCGAGGTCGCCGATACGGTTGCCGACGAGGCTGCGGTGGCTCCGCTGAATGACATGATCGTCGACGAAACGGTCGCCGCATCCGTCCAACCCGTTGCACATGTGGTTCATGCGTACCATGTTTACAGCCATCAAGCCATGTTTTTACTGGGCTGTTTGATTTTTGCGTTGATCCATTTTCCACCCTTTCGCCACGCTGTGACTTGGTGTTTGAAGACCGCCTGGAGTGCGATTACGGTCGTCTTAATTGATGTCCCCCGAAAAATCTTGCGTTGGCGCTGGGTCGACTGGTTGCTCAAAAGTTTTCCGATGATGCTGGTTCGACGATTTGTCCTGGCACCTGTGATTGCGACCTTGGTGTTTTGGCTGATACTCCCCTGGTTCGGAATTTACGGCCCGTTAAATCGTTGGTGGGGACTAGTGATTTTCATCGCCGCTTACTTGACGCTCAATTCACGGCTGGGACGAGATACGGAAGAACTGTCGCGGGAATTCTTTGGCCGAACCTGGTATCGGATTCGGGTTCACCTCGTCATGGGGTTGTTGACTCTGATCATCGATATTTTCCGCACGCTGATGGATGGCCTGGAACGGGTGCTGTACGCCGTTGATGAATGGTTACGATTTCGTAGTGGCGAATCCAATCTGACACTCGCCATCAAAGCCGTGGTGGGTATGGTCTGGTCCGTGCTGCATGGTTTCATTCGATTCTGTGTCACCCTGCTGATTGAACCTCAACTGAATCCGATCAAACACTTTCCGGTGGTGACCGTTTCACACAAACTCTGCCTCACCACACTGACCTACCCTCTGTTTACCGTGTTAAATCAATTTTTCGACAAGCCAACCACCTTGTTCATCTCGACTTTGATTCTGACCAGTATCCCAGGTGTATTTGGTTTTCTCGCTTGGGAACTGAAGGAAAACTGGAAACTCTATAAAGCTAATCGCTCGGGAAAACTCGATCCCGTCTTGATTGGTGGTCATGGCGAAACCTTATTCCGTCTACTTTCTCCCGGATTTCATTCGGGGACGATCCCCAGGCTTTTTGCCAGCCAGCGACGGGCGGCTCGTCAATCGGTGGAAACTCACAAGCTCAATAAGACGGCGAAATACGCCGATCGTCTGCATCATGAATCGATCGCGTTGCAACGATTTGTCGAACGCGAACTGATTGCCCTTTTGCGGGAAAGTCGGACATTCCACGCGACCAATTTGTCGATCAAGCAGGTGGAATTGGCTACCAATCGGATCATTATCCACATTCAGGATGTCGCCCGCCCGACGAGACCCGTGCAACTCGAATTTGCCGAACAATCAAGTTGGCTGGTGGCGAGGGTGAGCGATTCGGGGTGGTTGGACGAGATTCAGCCGGGTGATGCCGCCGTGTTCAAAGTCGCTTTAACAGGCTTATTTAAACTCTCGGCGGTTGATCTGGTCCGCGAACAGGTTGAACATCAATTGATGATTTCCACGTCGAAACCCAAAAACGGACCTCCAAAATCCCCGCAAATTCCTCGGTATGACATCAACGCCAGCGGACTGATCGTCTGGCCGAACGAGGATTACGAACAGGAGGTCTGCTATTCACTCGAAGATCAACCCATCACGTATCCACGCCCCCGAGCCTTGGCCCGTTTGGCAGGTCTGAACCCGATTCCACTCGAGTCACTCGCGTTTCACCTGCAGGAACTCAGCTGGCACGATTGGCGAAAGTTCTGGGACGACGAGCAAAGTCAGCCACAGGACGCGACGAACAAATTTCCGTTTTTATGGTAGTCGTCTCCTTTATCGAGGTGCTACAGCCAATCGGATTGCGATCGCCGCAGGCACGGTCCGGACGAGCGAAAAATCGTATGAAAAAACGGTGGGGACCCCGTGCTAAAAAAAGTGACGTGATTTTGCTGAACTTGTTGTTTTCGGTTTTGATCCGGTTTGATTTGGAGCGGATTGATGGCGAGGATGGCTCGATCGAAACGGTTCGCGTGTGCTGCGGTTGTTCCCTCAACTCTTCTCGTCTCCCCGTCGTCCTGTCGGTCACTCGATCGGCTCTCTTCCAACTTCTTTCATGATGTAGGCGAGATTCGGATCCTTGAGCGAAGCAATTTGCGCGTCGGCTTCGGCTTGGGCGAAATCGCCTCGTGACCGATAAGCAGAACCGCGATTCAAGTACAAACGGCCCAGCATCACATTGTTGCGGGAATCGTTTCGACCTTCGACAGTGGTAATGGCGATCGTATAGTCTTGCACGCAAAGATCCCAGTCTTTCAATAAGAGGGCAGCTTGACCCCGGTTAAGAAAGGGGAGTTCCCAATAGGGTGCGAGTTCAATCGCCTTCGTCAAATCGGCCATGGATTCTTGAAGCTGACCGAGGGGGCACGAGAATGATTGGGATGCCGTACACTGGCATGTCGGACGAAGTGGTGTGTTTTCATTTGCCGAACGGGGAAATGCCATTCGAATGACCGCCAGTGCGACCTGATGTTTGTTGTCATTGACCCCTTGACGATGCGGGTTTCTACGGCGTTTGTCCGTGACCTGTCTGTTGGGATTATTGGAGGATTCGATGAAACCAATCGACCGATTTGGCAAATTGCTGGTCGAGCACTTCCGAGATTAGTCTTTGGGATGCCTTCAGGGGATGTTCGAGGGAAAATGGAAAGCCCCCGATCAACAGCTGCTTGAGACCAAGGTCTTCAATCTCAGTACCGAACTGAAAATAACGGTGTTCGAATTGGTTGATGACGTACTCATCAGGGCGATGCACGACTTTCTGTTTGCGATTCAAGAATGCCATGATCACGACATGGGGATCGAGGTCGTCGTTGACGGGAAGCCAATTGCCGAGCAATCGGATGGACTACACGGCGAGATATTTGGACGCGAGGGATGGATCGTCCGGTTCAGCAAGTTTCCGGCCGAAAAAGAAATTGCAGGATCTCTGGAGTCAGCGAAATTTATCAGCGAGATGCTCAAAAGAATGCCTGAAGAAGAGTCCAGCGGTCAATGATCCGCTGGTCGCTTTTTGCGACGTGATTTCAAAGTTGGGATTGCGAGATTGATCTGTGGAATACAACAACAAGAGGCCCGCCGCGGATCGCGGTGGTTCGTTTTGAAGAATCGGTATCGGATGACGGGGTCTCCATTTGGCATGCGCTGACAATCCGCCGGCAGTGTTGGCAAACTTGAAGGCCGGTTGAAGAAGCTGCGTTTGCATCAATTGCGACAACGGCTCAATTCCCGCCGGGTGGGGCCAACGAAACGACGATTCCGCTCACACAACGGCCCGGTTGGGCGCGACTTGAATCAGACGAGCTACGTCATCCTCTGTTGCCAGAGATTGAACGGCACCAGCCAAACAGCGATGTTGTGACCGGAGGCTGCGGTGCTGGTGAGAGTCGGAAAAAATCCCTTCGATCTCCCGGTCGTCGAGTAAATTTTTTTGTCGTTGAAATTTAGGCTTGAATCAACCGCAGAACTCTGTAAAATATTTTTGTTATCCTTAAATCGGTCAGGACGGTATCAATTGCGACAGGAAATTGCATGTGGATTTTTCAGGCAATGAAATCACCGGCGAGGATGCAACAGGTCGTTCCCATTTCTCGCTCAAACCCCCAACCATCGATGTAAAGAGCCAGCGATGCCGTCTCATGCAAGATGTCCGAAGTGTGAAAAGTCGTTTCAAGTGAGTCCCGAAAGTGTTGGCCGCAATGCCCGTTGCAACGCATGCCAGTCGGTGTTCGTCATCGGTAAGCTGGACGAAATTCCCCCACCACTTGGGCCAGAGAAAGCGAACTCAGAGAAAGTTGGCCCTGCGAAAGTTCGCTCCCAGAATCGCCCAGAGAAATTGGATAGAAACAAACGGAGCGAGCCAGAAAACCTGGCGGGGGATACCGCCAAAAGAAAACCGGCGACAGCGGAACAATCCGGGAAATCGGGCAAACGATCGCTTCCAGTGGGTCTCTTGATCGGCGTTGTCGCGTGTGGACTGCTGTTCGCTCTGCTTGGATATGGGTTTCTGAACTGGCGATCGGCCCCCGTTATGCCCAGCGGGGTGACTGCGAAAGTCGCCGATTTTACGCAGCCAGATGGAGTTGCCACAAATTCACTCGACCCAAATCAACAGGGAACCGCAGCGACGATTGAGCCGGGGACCACAGCGACGATCGAGGATCTCGATCCCAAGAATCTCGCAAACGCTATCGGAAAGGCGAATCCCCCTCCAGCAGAGAGTTCGCTTTCCGGAAAGATTGATTCTCGCATCAATAAGCGGGCGAAGACTAACGAGTTGATCATCGACCTGCACACGATCAATCAAGCTGCGGCCGATTCGAAAGAAATCCTCCGCCAACTTCGTGAAAGAGTTGAGATAGGTGATCTTGAAAAGGGGCTTATACCTAAGAGTGAAGTCGATCAACTTTTAAAAATACAGGAAAAACACGCTCGAATCGAAAAACAACAAGAAGACCAGAAGAATGGTATCGACGTCACATTCGAGCGATACAGCCGAGAAGAAATTGAGTTGGCCGCGAAGTGTGAATCGATCGCGATTATTACGATCAGAGCACAAATTCAACGTGATCTTGGTGCTACCCCCAGACCGCTTTTCCTAGAGCAATCCGCAGCCGATTTCTGTCAAGGCCTCGAACAGAAGGCTTTCACACCAGCACCGACGCAAGTCAAGGTGGTCTACCCTGCACCAAGACCCTTTGATCATCCGTATCGAGTCTTGAAACGACAAGAACCGAAAGATGGATGTGTTTTCTACTATGTCGCAGCAAACCTCGATGTCGAGCCTTTTTATCTCTTTGCATCCACAGTGAGTGATAACGAAACCTCGACACCCAACGATACGATCCGCTTAGGGATTGTTTTCTATCAGCAACAGGATCGGATCAAAGACGTTGATCATTTCCTGATCCGAGTTGACGGCCAATTGCTGAATTGTCCGCGTCACAGCGAGCGTGAGCATGCCGTCTCGACCGAGCTGCGTCTGGATCAATTCCAGGATGTGATCAAGGGTACGGCAGTGGCCTTGCATATCGGTCCCTTTACGATTGAGCTGGAGCCGAAAGAACTCGAAGCATTGCGAGATTTTGCCAGTCGGCTCCCCCAAGGGAGATCCCTGCTGGATCAGTTTGTGATCTCACGCGAGGTCGACGTTTCCTCCCCACCTCGCCCACAACCTCGCCCGGCCGATTACCGTCAAGTCTTGAACATGGAACTGGCCATGGGACTGGCACGAATACGATTAAGAGCAGAACTAAAAAGACGGATTGATCGGATTACCGAGACTCGACTGGCCCTGAAACAGGCGGTCATCCAAGATGATCAAGCTGCACGAGACGAGGCAATCCAGTCTTTGGAGGAGGATCAGGAATTCTTAATTAAATGGATCGATCACCCGTTCGGGTCGCTGGATCTGACCCAATTCCAAATGGGTCAAATCGGCAAACTGGACGCATTCCATTTGGTTGTCCGGGATATCGATGGATATGATTGTCCGACGGGTTATCTCGATTTGAAAAAACGCCCCGATCCACCACCTCCAGGGAATTTCATCGGATGTCGGCTCGTTGGACTACATAATCAGGGATTTCAAGTCAAGCAATTGGTTTCCATTCCTCCGGAATACCTGTTTATCGTTGGCGAGCCAAGTGAGATGGTCATCTATAACACACAACGAACTAAGGAATTTGATAAGCCGGCGGTCAATCTTTATCGGTGCGAGCCCTTCAATCCGTTTACACCGGAGGAACTGCTGGCCGGTAAAGCGGCAGCGGATTCCAGTCAGAATCTACTTCCGTTGACTGAGGCCGAGCAAGCGCAGTCGGAACAAGCCCAGGCAGCAAATGTGATTGCCGCCCGCGAGAAAGCGAAATCGGATCAAGAGCGAATGATCCGGGAAAACGCGGCCGCAGACCAGCAAGAGATCGAAAACAAAACTCGCCGCAGTCAGTCGTACCTCGACTCGGGAAAAGTTTTGCTAAAGAAAGAGAACTACATCGGGGCTCGTAAGCAATTCCAGAAAGCGGTCACGGAAGCACCCGGCTCGGAACCCGGAAAAGAAGCCGCAGAACTGTTAGACACGACCCCGGCGATCCCTTGACGATACCCCTGATGAGGGGCTTTACTGAAGAGGGCGGTGCTGATGGGGGCTGTACTGATGGGGTTCGGTTGAGTTGTTCACGCAACCCCATTCAGGGCAAAATTGGAAACCGCGCGGAAGTACCGATGCTGGTCACTGGGAAATCGACCGGGCTGGGAAATCGACCAGTATTCCGCATCGACCGTGTACTCGTACACTTGATTACTCACGATCAAACAAATCCCCCTTGCGACAGGGCTGATTCATGGCAAGTTCCGGTAGCAGTTATTTCATTAAAATTCGTGGTCGGGTTCTGGGTCCCTATAGCCTGAAGCAACTCAACACCCTTCGCATTCGCGGTCAATTCAGCGAGTCGAATGAAATCTCGAAAGATGGTAAGACGTGGCAATCTGCGGGAACTTTGGAACCCTTGTTTGGTTCCGCCAACAAAACACGCAAAAAGCCTACCCCCAGCACAGAAACTGCTGAGCAGGAAGCGGAAGCAGCAGACGACAATGCTTCGGCGTCCGACTTGAACGCGTCTGTTACGTTCGAATCGGGTGCCGAATCGGCTTCGCCAGCGACTGGAAGGGAAGGGGCCAACGAGAATCAGTCGGGGTGGTACTATACCTTCAACGAAGAACAGCGGGGGCCGGTCCTGTTGGATGAGATCAAAGAGCAACTGACACGGGGACGACTCACCGCTGAGAGTTTGGTTTGGAAACGGGGTATGGGGGACTGGAGCGTTGTGTCGAGCGTTCCGGAACTGCAGGGAGTTCCTCTGTTCCAGATCGCACTCGAAGATCGGCCCCTGACGAAGATCCGTGATTCATTGCCGAAATCCAGGAATGATTTGAAGGATTTCGATTCGGAGGATTCAGACGATGCCCCTCATTTTTTGGACCATCTGTTGGCCGCGTTAAGAAGGATTTTGGACGAATCGTTGATTTCAAAAATTGGCGATTTTTCGGTCGAAATTGGTCGCTACGCGACTTATCTCGCAATCGTATTGAACATGATCATCGGATTTGTTTTTGGTGCGCGCGTTGGCAGCAAATTGAGTCTGTTGGGAATCGGGTTTGCCGCGATCGCGCTGGTATTACAATATAGTGCGATTAAATCCTGTAGTGCGCTCAAGCAGCTACTGCAAACGACCTCGTTGCGGATGTCCTCGACGGCCTTTCTCGATTCCATGGCACTAATGATGTTCGTGGGCGGGGTCGTGGGGCTGGGCGGGGCCGTCTGGATGTGGCAGCAACTCGATCAAATTCTCTATCTCATCACTGGGATTGCGATTTTTCTCGCGGTTGAGCAGCTCGGGATTTTGCTGCTGCACCCTGGTGCGTTCGGGATCTCCATTTCTCGTCAGGCCAGTGTCGGGGAGAACGCCATTTCAATCGTCTCGTTCTTTATGATGTTGCCTCTGCGCTTTGTTCCGACCATTTTTGGGCTGGGGACTGCGTTGTCACTGATCGGGACAATTCTGGCACTTTGGCTTGTCGCCACCGCCAGCGCGCAGGGTTCAGAACTCTCGACCAGTTACAATCTGGCGTACTCTTCAGGTTATTCGACTTTATGTTGCGCTGCGGTCCCGCTGCTTGCTTATATTTACTTTCTCTTCGCTTATCTGCTGGTGGATCTCATTCACTCGATCCTGATTTTACCCGATAAAATCCAGAAATTGGCACAACGATCGGCAGCGCATGTCGGCGGCTCAAGCACTTCGAACGTGTCGTCCGAGGCGGCCTCGAACGTCGACGCGACCATTTCCAGCGGGGGTGCCGTATAGCGAGATTCCGCACCCCATCTCAGGTGGGTCAGCTTGTCCATCGCGACTCGCCCACCGAGGCAAAAATCGCGTTATTCCGTTCGTTGTTTCGAGGTCGTGACGATCTTTACGCGGCCCGTTTTGAGAATTCAAAAACCGGCTATTCTGGTTACGTTCCGGCGTGTGATCACGAATGGATCCGGGGGTTATGCGAAAAACCGCGAGTGAAATGTACGGCTTGCGCGCATCAGCGATTTCGACCGGTTACGAGTGAAGTGCTCTACTGGCACCTTTGCGGCCAAACCCCGGACGGGAAAGCTTTTGCGATGGGAATTTATCCCATGCGGCTCGATGAACAATGCTATTTTCTGGCGATCGATTTTGAGCGGCAGCATTGGGTACAGGATATTCAATCCGTACTGGAAACGTGTCAACGGCTGCAATTACCAGCGGCTGCCGAGCGGAGGTGCTCGGGAGTCGGGGGGCGTTTTTGGCTGTTTTTTACCGAGGCAATCCCAGCGGTCCTGGCGAGAAA
The DNA here is from genome assembly GCA_044354755.1 of Schlesneria sp. GTDB lineage: Bacteria > Planctomycetota > Planctomycetia > Planctomycetales > Planctomycetaceae > Schlesneria. The sequence goes on from JBIKZJ010000086.1 coordinate 10,769, forward strand.
ACTGGGTTCGGCCATTTTGACGGAGGCGATGGAACGTCGACCGGGGTTGGGTCTCGATTTGTACGAGCGTTTTTTTCCGAGTCAGGACACCTTGGCTCGAGGTGGATTTGGCAGTTTGGTGCCGCTACCTCTACAGAAACGTCCGCGCATGGTGGGCAACAGCCTTTTTGTCGATCCACAGGGGGTTCCGTATGCAGACCAGTGGCGATTTTTGTCGACACTCGGACGAATTGATGGTACCACTGCCGAGCGAATCACCCACGCCAGGGAAAATCATGGGGGGGTTCTCGGGATCCGTTTGGTTGCCACGGACGCAGAGGCAGGTGCGGCAGCGGAATTTTCGTTCACGTCCCGTCAACAGCCCGTCGTTCGCGGCGAGTTTCCCTTACCGAAGTCGGTCAAATTGGTGCTGACAAACCAAATCCAGATCGAGAAGGGGGCGTTGTCACCTGGATTGCAGGATCGACTGATTCGGCTGGCGGCATTCCAAAATCATGAGTTTCTTCAGCTGCAGGCCTTAAGGCTGCCGACCGGTGGCAAACCACGAATCATCGCCTGTGCGGAAGAGAACGAGTCGCATCTGACTCTGCCGCGCGGCTGCCTGGGGGAGATCGAATCACTCTTATTACATCTGCAGATCGAGGCAAAAATTCAGGACGATCGCTATTCGGGAACGCCTTTCTTGGCAGTGTTTCAAGGGACCCTGACTGCGGAACAATCGGCTGCTGCTGGTGCGATGCTGGCACACGATACCGGAATCTTGTCGGCGTCGACGGGGTTCGGAAAAACGGTGATTGCGGCTTGGTTAATCGCACAACGCCGAGTGAATACGCTGGTTCTGGTTCATCGTCGGCAGTTGATGGAACAATGGGTGGATCGCCTGAACGCGTTCCTCGGGCTGCCACCTGAATCGATCGGGCGAATTGGGGGTGGTCGAAAAAAACGGACTGGGGTTCTGGATGTGGGGCTGGTTCAAAGCCTAATGCGAAAAGGGGATGTCCATGCCTGTGTCGCGGAATACGGGCACATCATCGTCGACGAATGTCACCACCTGGCAGCGCAGAGCTTTCAGCAAGTGGTCCGTCAGGCTCAAGCCAAATATGTGACAGGCTTATCCGCAACGGTCCGTCGCAAAGATGGTCATCATCCGATCGTCTTGATGCAATGTGGTCCGGTCAGATTTCACGTTGATGCACAACGGCAAGCGGCCATCCGTCCTTTCAAGCATACGGTCTGGGTAAGGCCGACCGGATTTCGCCCATTGCGTGTCCCCGTAGAAGACTTACGAGTCGAATTTCAAGAGCTGTTTTCTGAATTGGTTGCTGACGAAACCCGTAATCATCAGATTTGTGAAGATGTCGTCGCCTCGGTTGCCGCTGGCCGATCGCCGCTGATTTTGACCGAACGGAATGAGCATCTCGACACCTTGTTTGTGCAGCTGTCGGGACGGATTCCGCAGATCTTCGTTTTGCGTGGTGGGATGAGTCTCGCCGAAGTTCGGACGGTGACTTCGCGATTGCGGCAGATTCACCCGGATGAGCCACGTGTGATCCTCGCCACGGGCCGATACATCGGAGAAGGGTTTGACGATGCACGGCTCGATACATTGTTTCTTTGTCTTCCCATTTCATGGCACGGAACCATCGCTCAGTACGTCGGGCGATTACATCGCAGTCACCGGCAGAAACAAGAGGTACAGGTCTATGACTATGCGGATTTGCAGGTTCCGATGTTCGCCAGGATGTTCGATCGACGCTGCCAAGGTTACGAAGCCGTCGGATACCAGATTTTGCTGCCGGGGCATGCGATCGCTGGCTGGCCGGAAAAGGTTCCGCTACCGGTCGACCCCCAATGGAAACGTGACTATGCTATTACCGTATCCCGATTGATCCGCGATGGGGTCGAGATACCGTTGGCAACGCTATTCGCCGACGCCACTGTAGAGAACCTCGCCGACAACGAGGTGGTGACGGGCGCCCGAAGTGCGACCGAAGCGTTTTTGTTTGGTCGCCTGGAAACGTTATCTCAGACCCAAGGTCGTTTTCGTTTGAATGCCAAATTACCGATTCCCTTCGACCTGAACGGTCAAATGGAAGTCGATTTTCTGTGTGCCGATGCGCGTGTGGTGATCGAGGTTGACGGCAGGCAACATTTGGAGACGTTGGACGCCTATCGTCGCGATCGGCGTAAGGATCGATTGCTGCAGGAAAACGGCTATTTTGTGCTCCGCTTCCTGACGGAGGACATCCAGAAAAACCTCGATGAGGTGCTCGACACCCTCTTGCGAACGCTGGCTTCAAGGGCTACCGACACGGGTTCGTTTGACGTTGCGGGTGATTTGCTTCCGGCCGTCGTTCACCCATGTCCTCCGAATACCTCCACAGAGGGGGCTGAGTTTATTCAAGCGGGCGAAAAATTCCATCGGGGAATCGAATGTTCGGTTTCTGAGTGAGTGAGGAACGTGTGCGCAGCACCGAAGCGATTGTGGCGATCATTCCCAATAAGCGGCCCCCGTCTGGGTTGTTTCAATCGATCGGTTTGCTGGATCGTTTGCGAATGATTGCAGCGGCGTAAACCAAACGAGTATTATCAAGGCAGTGTATCAACACCCCGGTGTGATTGCTGATTGTTTGCCGGGGAACCCCCGTTTTGAAAGTGGAGTCGAGGAACCAATACTGTGTTTGGAACGATGGCGATGGTGGGTGCGACCGGTGCGGTCGGTCGGATCATGCTGCAACTGCTTGAAGAACGTCCCATGCTGGCCAAAACCTATCGGTTTCTGGCTTCGGCTCGCAGTGCTGGAACAAAACTGACTTTTAAAGGGCAGGAATATACCGTCGAATTGCTGGAGCCCGCCGCCTTTCAAGGGGTGGATGTGGTGATTGCCAGCACCCCGGACGAAGTGGCGGCGGAATTTCTTCCCTATGCGGTCGCGGCGGGCTGCAAAGTCATCGATGAATCGGGCTTTTTTCGGATGCATCCCGATGTGGCACTCGTCATCCCGGAAATCAATCCCCAGGATGCCCTGAACGCCAAAGGGATTATCGCCAGTCCGAATTGTTCCACGACGCAGATGGTGATGGCGCTCAAACCGCTCCACGACGCGGCAAAAGTTGTTCGGGTCATTGTCAGCACGTATCAGGCGGTGAGTGGTGCGGGGTTACAGGGGACGGAAGACCTGATCGAAGGGACGCGAGCCAATTTGCAGGGAACGGTTTACGAACAGAAGACGTTCAAGTCACCAATTGCATTTAATGCCATTCCCCAAATTGGTGGGTTCAAGGAACAGGGTTACACCAGCGAAGAAATGAAGATGGTGTACGAAACTCGCAAGATTCTGGGGGATCCCTCGATTCGGATTTCCGCGACCTGCGTCCGTATTCCCGTCGCCAATTGTCATAGTGAAACCGTGCTGGTTGAAACCGAGCGGCCCGTCTCGGTTGAAGAAGCCAAACGGTTGTTTTCGGCCTTTTCGGGGTTGAAGGTTGTGGACGAGGAAACCCATGGTGGGTATCCGATGCCGCAGACTTCGACCGGCAGTGATCTGGTTTTCATCGGACGGATTCGCAAAGACCTGACCAACCCTAACGGATTGATGTTCTGGTGCGTCAGTGACAATCTGCGTAAAGGTGCTGCCACCAACGCGGTTCAAATTGCCGAATTGCTGGCCAAACACCAAAGTTGATGCCCCAGTCGCTGCCGACTTCTCTGTCCCAGGGGAATGTCGGTGGCGGTGATTACCGTGGATAGCGGGCGGTTTCGCCCGCTCATTCTGCGGAGGTTGTTGGGCGTTTTTTGTTTTATTCTGTTCTGTTCCAAACCCACGATCCAATCTCAGAGCGGACAGGTCTCATGTCATCTGCACGCGTCCCTGATTGCTCGACTCCTGACCCAAGAAACCTCAACCGATGCAGCCCTTTCTTTATCGCGATGGCGAACTTTATTGTGAAGATGTTCCGGTAACGAAACTGGCCGAACAGTATGGCACGCCGCTGTGGATCTATTCCAAGTCGTTTATTCTAGGGCAACTGCAACAGATTCAGACCGCATTTGCTGCGGTTGATCCGGTGATCTGTTATTCGGTCAAAGCCAATTCCACGCTGGGGATTCTGAAAGTCATTCGAGATGCGGGTTGCAGTTTTGACGTGGTTTCGGGAGGCGAGCTTTACCGAGTGAAGGCCGCAGGGGGGGATACCAGCAAAGTGGTCTTTGCCGGGGTCGGCAAGACCGATGACGAGATTCGCTTTGCCTTGGAAAACGACATCCTGATGTTCGATGTGGAAAGCGAACAAGAACTCGACGCAATCGCAGCCGTGGCCGACTCGATGGGGAAAGTTGGCCGCGTCGTGCTGCGGCTGAATCCGGACATTGATGCCAAGACGCATTCCAAGACCACCACGGGCAAAAAGGGAAACAAGTTCGGGATGGACATTGAACGATTCCGTGAGCTGGCTGCGAAAGTCTTGCGAGACAAACGATTGGCGCTCAAGGGGATTCACATGCATTTGGGCTCGCCCATCCTGACGACCGATCCGTATGCGGCGGCGGGAATCAAGGCGATCGAAGTGGTTGAGGGTCTCCGTCGTGACGGCCATGACATCAACTGGATTAATCTGGGTGGTGGTTTTGGGATTAGCTATCGCGGAAATGAAGGCTTGCCCGCTTCGGCGTATGCCGACGTGATTGTTCCGGCGGTTCGTCAGGCGAAGTGTCGACTCGCGCTTGAGCCCGGTCGGTTTGTCGTGGGAAACTCGTGCGTACTGATCAGTCGCGTGGTCTTCACCAAGCGGGAAGGGGGGAAGCTGTTCGTGATTCAGGACGGTGCGATGAACGACCTGATCCGACCCGCCATGTACGATTCTTTTCATCGTGTTTGGCCAGTCAAACCCGCAGTGCCGATGCCTGCCGATGTTGAGGGGGAAATTCCGGGTTGCGAGAAGACCGATGTCGTCGGCCCGGTTTGTGAATCGAGCGATTATTTCGCGAAGGACCGTTTCCTCCCCCCGATGCAACGAGGGGATCTGTTCGCCACCTTCAGTGCCGGGGCGTACGGGACGACGATGAGCAGCAACTACAATACGCGTCCTCGCGGGACGGAACTGCTGGTGGATGGAGCGAACGTCTCGGTGATTCGTCGGCGCGAGACTTATGCTGACTTGGTCGCCCACGAACTTTTCGACTGATCAAACGGTTTGACCGATCAAACGGTTTTACTGAGTCATCGTTTTACTGAGTCATCGTTTTACTGTGCCGAACGAGTACTTCCTGAGGGGACCTCAGTCCTTGGGGGCCTGAGATCCCGAGGGCCAATTCGGGATCAGGCCGCTTTTTTCAGTACCAGACAGGTGTTGTTTCCACCGAAGCCGAAGGAATTCGAGACGGTCACATCAATGTCCCCAGGGCGGGGTTCTTTCCAGACGTGATTCAACATTGCACATTCGGGATCGGGATCTTCCAGATTAACCGTAGGTGGGGCGACTTGGCGTTCCAGAGCGATCAGGCAGGCGACGGCTTCAATGGCCGCTGCGGCACTGAGCAGATGACCGGTGAGTGATTTGGTTGAGCTGATCGGGACCGAACTGATCGAGTCACCCAGGACTGCTTGCAAGATTTTTGCTTCACAAACATCGCCGACGGGTGTTCCGGTCGCGTGTGCGTTGATGTAATCGACCTCCGCCGCAGCAACCTGAGCATCGGCGAGCGCTTGTCGCATCGCGGCGATCCCCTGTTTCGGTTCCGGGCAGGGGATCACCATGTGATGAGCATCACTCGTGGCACCAAATCCGGCAACACTGGCATAGCGGCGAGCCCCACGTTTCATAGCGGCGGAAGTTCGTTCCAGCACAAACACAGCCCCCCCTTCGCCCAGCACCATCCCATCTCGTTCACGATCGAAGGGACGTAACGCCGCATGGGGAGTCGTGTTTTTACGCGAAAGGGCTCGCAAATTACCAAACCCTGCCAGAGACAGAGGAGTGACACCGATGTCACAGGCTCCTGCCAGACAGATATCGACCCAGCCCAGTTCCAACCAGCGCCGGCCTTGAGACAACGCCCAGTTGCCACTGGCACAGGCGGCCGAGATGGTCAGTTGTGGGCCACGCAGGCCCATCAATCGATGAACCTTGGTTGTCAGTCCTGCGGGTTCTTCTGTCGGGTCGAAAGCACGTCGGCCCCCGCGACGATAGTCCATTTCCCAGCTTTGCATCCATTCCGCACCGAGGCCGAGCACCAATCCGATCCGCAACCCTTCTGGTCGCTGCTGCCAGCCGGCATCCCGGAGCGCCGTCTCGGCACACCAGATGCCGCATTGTTCAATCCGCAATCGCGAACGGAATTCGGTTTCATTAAAGCCTGCTGGGCAGGGTATCTCACCAATCAGGCTGGCAATCTGGCTGGGGTGATCCGAGACTTCGAATGCGGAAACCCGTTCGATGCCGGAAACACGCGTGAGAAGATTTGAAGCAAATTCGTTGTAGGAGTGGCCGAGGGAC
>JBIKZJ010000455.1:0-5163 GCA_044354755.1 Schlesneria sp.
ACCGCATCGGTGCTGGTGTTGCTGACCACGATTTCTGTGCTACGACCGCTGGAGTTCAGTTCCTTTCCGTCGCTACTACTTATGATGACGCTGATTCGGCTGGTGCTGAATGTCGCATCGACACGATTGATTCTGACTCGGGCTCATACTGCAGGAATGGATGCAGCGGGAGATGTAATCGAAGCCTTTGGGCAATTTGTGGCTCAAGGACAACTTGCAGTTGGACTGATCCTGTTTGCGATCGTCGTCATTATTCAGTTTGTCGTGGTCACGAAAGGTGCAACGCGAATTAGCGAAGTGGCAGCGAGGTTCGCCCTTGATGGTATGCCCGGCAAGCAATTGGCGATTGATGCGGATCTGGCAGCTGGTTTCATCACTCCTGAACAAGCCCGACTTCGCCGCGAAGAACTGTCAGATTACGCAGATTTCTATGCCGCGATGGACGGGGCCGGAAAATTTGTTCGTGGTGATGCGATTGCGGGCATCCTGATTACCCTGATCAACCTGGTCGGTGGACTGGGGATTGGAGTGATTCAGCATCAGATGTCCGTGACACGAGCAATTGAAGTCTATGCGACGTTGACCATCGGTGATGGGCTGGTATCACAAGTGCCCGGATTTCTGATTGCGATCGCTGCGGGATTGTTAACGACCCGATCGTCTCGAAGCTCTGATTTATCGCAGGATGTTGTGCAGCAGATTTTTCGAGATCCCACAGCATTGTTTCTCGCAGCCGCTTTTGTCGGTGGCTTGGCCTTCACGGGGCTGCCGATGTTACCGTTGCTGGGTTTGGGTTTGGGTTGTGCCTTCGTCGGGATGACACTGAAAAAGCAAAATCGAGACAATACAAATCCAGACCATGCAAACATGGCTAACCCAATCGCCAGCGACTTGCCCAGCACCACAACCCGGACATCGCCAGTCATCGGATCGGCTGCCATACTTGCGGCCAAATCAACACCTGCCGTGACCGCTCGATCGGCCCCAGAATCGCGTCCCGAGGACAAGTTGGTGGTCGAGCCGATCGAACTGGAGCTGGGTTTCCGACTGATCAAATTGGCAGATCCCGATGCGGGTGGTGATCTGATGGACCGTGTCAGCCAGTTACGAAACCGAATTGCTCAAGATCTGGGAATTCTGCTCCCCAAAGTCAAAATTCGAGACAGCCTGCGTCTCAAAGATTTTGGCTATCGAATCAAGTTTCGGGGCGTAACGGTTGCGACGGGCGAACTTCGCATGGATGCATTATTGGCGATCAATCCGGGATTTGTCAGTGGCGAACTTGCTGGTCAGGACTACAGCGAGCCAGCCACAGGCCGGCCGGCGAAGTGGATTGATCCAACACTGGCCGAACAGGCCAAATCATTGGGATTCAAGGTGATCGAGCCGGTGGTCGCCCTGATGGCTCATTTAGCAGAAATCGTTCATTCGCATGCCGACGAATTACTGACCCGCCAGCAGGTGCATCAACTGCTCGACAATCTGCGGCGAACCTCGCCGAAAATTGTGGACGAACTGATTCCCGATTTACTCAAACCTTCCCATGTGCATCAAATACTGGGGCGACTGTTGCGTGAACGAGTTCCCGTGAAAGATCTGGAGACAATACTGGAAACGCTGGGTGACTATGCTGAACGAACCAAGGACATTGTCGTACTCGTGGAATACACCCGACATGCACTCAGTCGTACCCTCTGCCAGCAATATCGGGATGCCACCCGGACAATTCATACACTGACGTTAGATCCTGCTCTGGAAGACATTTTAGCGGGTGGATTTGAACTGGGCGAGCAGGGATTAGTGGTCAAGTTGTCACCACAGGCCGTTGATGGGGTCACCCAGGAAATCTCGCGTCAATCCAAACGCCTGGTTCGTGCGGGTCATCCGCCGGTGCTGATTTGTGCATCAGGCGTCCGACCGCTCCTGAGAAATCTGACCGAATCCAGTCTGCCACGATTAGCGGTGATGAGCATTCACGAAATCACCCGTGATACGGTGATCAAGTCCTATGGACAGATTCCCGTAAATTCCCTGAAATTTCCCACGAAAACCGAGAGCGATGATCGGCTCAACGGTTCCCCACTGTCGGCCACGTTCGCTGCGGCGTAACGAAAACGTATCCCTTTGTCCCGACTGAATCCACCTGTTTTTGAGTTCCGAACATGAAACAGAAAATTCATACTTTTCGTGCTGCGACGATGGACGAAGCCCTTGAGTTGGTTCGTCGCGAGCTAGGGCGAGACGCGATCGTGGTGGATTCCAAAGAGGTGATTACACGGCGATTGATTCCCTGGCCATCGAAGCGCCAAGAGGTCGAAATCAGTGCCGAGCGGATTCGTCGCGAATCCTCTGTCAAAACCGCAAAAGTCAAAGTGCAGGGATCCGTTCCGGCCCCTCGTACCATTCAAACGCTTGCCGAAAAACAACAGTCGCTGACAGCGGGATCTCATGCGCTCTCCACTTCCACAAATCCTGACGAGACACTCACGGTAGCGGTTGAAGCGGTTGCCGCACCGGAAGAACTTGGACCATCACCCGAATGGCTCACGTCCGGGTCAACCTTTGAAAGGTCAATCCCCCGTCAGCAGCGGGGGGATTTTGAATCGATGCGGGCCTCGTTAACCAACCCGGACAATGGGCTGGATTCCGCATTCTCCCCGAACTCCGAGGCTCTACGGACGTCAAGTTCACCCCGAATTTTGCCGTTCTCAGGCAGGATATCGACTCCCCCGCTGGATCCGTTCGCGAACGAATACGAGCAGTTGATCGAAGCGGGGATAGACTCGAGTCTCGCCGCAGACCTCATCGATCGCTACTCACTCGAGCTTGCAAACAGTGAGGGGGATTCGAAGACCGACTTCCTCGCCACATTAACTCGCTATGTTGAACAGGACATTCACTGTGCTCAACCAATTCAACTTCAACCAGGCCGCCGTGAAATCGTGACCTTGACGGGCCCCACTGGCGTTGGCAAAACGACAACAATTGCCAAGCTGGCGGGACATTTTCAGTTGCGAGAAGGTCGTCGAGTCGGCTTGATCACGACGGATCGTTATCGTGTCGGTGCATTTCCCCAGTTACAGGAATACGCGGACATCCTGCAGATTCCGCTCTATTCGGCGGCCACCCCCGCCGAAGTGCAACGAGCGGTTCAGGATCTCAGCGAGGTGGATCTCATCCTGGTTGATACGGCCGGGCGCAGTCCGCTGGATCGAACCAAGTTGCATGAGTTAAACGAAATTGTTCAGGCGACATCCTCGCACCACGTTTTACTACTATTGAGCCTTTCCGGTGGTCCGAAAAACCTGCCAAAGATTGCGCAACAGTTCGCGGCCTCGCAGCCAACATCGCTGGTGATTACCAAGCTGGATGAAGCAATCGGCTGTGGCGGCTTATTGTCCATCACGAGAGAAATCAAACTTCCGATCAGTTACATCACGACCGGACAGGATGTTCCTGCCCAGATTGAACCTGCCAATCCAGGTCGCCTGGCCCGGTTGATTATTGGCCGAGACCAACTGATCTTTTGACCACTGTCCCTCGCTCCTGATCAAATCAGGCCCGCTTCTGACACGTTCCGCAGCAAATTCATTTCCCCGCATTCCTGATCCTCAACTCACGACATCAATTCACCCCATGCAATCTTTACCCACATTCAACCCGAAACACGCTGTCGTGCATGATCAAGCCTGCGAATTGCGCTCGCTGATCGCACGGCGAGCATCTGTCGCTGCCGAGGGTTCCGTGAAGGGTCGGCGATGCCATACGATCGCGATCGCCGGGGGCAAGGGTGGGGTTGGCAAGTCGGTGCTCGCGGTGAATCTGGCGATCGCCTTGACAAAACAAGGGTCTCAGGTCGGGTTATTCGATACCAGCCCCCATTTGGGTCAAGTGGAGATGCTCTGCGGCATCAGCAGGTACTGGAATTTGTCGCATGTCACCCGAGGTGGCCGTCGCCTGGAACAGGTCGTGCAGAAGGGTCCTGCGGGCGTCCATATTCTCGCGGGTGGGAGCGGCCTCATCCAACAGGATCTCGTGACAAGAACACAGCAGCATTCACTTTTTGCCTCACTTCAATCCTTCGAGGAAAACCTGGATTGGTTGATCGTCGATGGGAGTGGGGGAACACTCGAGATGGTACAACGTTTGGCGGCGGCGGCCGATGAACTCCTGATTTTGTCGACCCCCGAACCGACGGCGATCGTGGAAGCCTATGCAACCGTGAAATCACTCGCGAGGGTTGCCGGGGGACGTTTGGGAGTCCTCGTCAATCAGTCCGATTCCCACCTCCAATCGCAACAGATTCTTGACCGATTGCAACAAGCATCCCAGTCATTTTTGCATCTTGACTTGCACCGGATCGGCTCGATTGCGCGCGATCCGCATGTCGTCCAATCCGTACATTCACGGGTTCCCTTAATGATTCAGACGCCGACCTGCGAGTCTGCGGTTGCTATCGATGAGTTAGCCCAACGTTGGAATCAAACGCGATGGTCGGTAACCGGAAACCAGTTCTTCTTTCGTCTGTGGTCTCATTCTGAGCTCGATCGCGCGGAATCTTTTTCTGCAACATGAAGCAATACAACGGTTTTTGATGATTTCCGTCAAAAACAAGCCAGTTGTGAGGTTTAGGGGAAATAAAGTGATTTGACTCATATTCGATGCTTGTGACGACCGATAATGATGGAGTGAAGATTTGTAACAAATTTTTGTCCTAGTCTGATCAAACGAAGTCCGTGTTGTTGAAAACGACCTGGTCCTCAGCGCAAGTAGACCGGATCGAAAAAAGAAACGAAACGAAATCAATACGGCAAGGGCCTCGAAGCCAGAATCACAGCAAGATGCTGTGATTGCCGAAGACTCACCATGGAGGGTGCGATGGTAATGAAAGTGGCAACCGAAGAAGAGATCGCCCAAGTCTGGCTGGACTTCAAGCGAGATCAATCCAATCAAAAGTTACGCAACGCCCTGATTGAGCGGTTTTTGCCGCTGGTTCGCTACAACGCCGAACGCGTATGGGCGAAACTTCCGGACGGAGTTGATCTCAACGATCTGATTTCGGCGGGGGTTTTCGGTCTCATGGATGCCATCGAGGCGTTCGACCTCGAACGAGGCGTCAAGTTCGAAACCTATTGCGTGCCGCGCATCCGTGGTGCCATGCTC
>JBIKZJ010000087.1:0-17253 GCA_044354755.1 Schlesneria sp.
AAACGACGGACATCGAGGCTGCCATTGAGCAGACCCAATAACGGCTCTTTGCGGAAGCGGTCCAAAGGAGAAAAGATCCAGCCACACGCAGCGCGTCCCTGTTGCGGGCTGGCTTTTCGGAGCGGATGCCCCGGTAATAAGAGTGAGACTGTTGCGGGTTGCGAACCGGGTCGTTGCTGCGGACTTCCGACCTGGGGAATCGGGTGGGCATTGGGGAACAACGGGACCCGTTCAGGCGAGATTTCCGTCGAGAGCACGGAAAGATCAAGCATTCCCTGTGTGGTCGTGAGGATTTGAGATTTCGGCGGAAACAATTGAGACAAGTGTGACAGAAAAGGAGCCAATTGGGCGGGCGGGGTTCGATCCAGTTTGTTGATCACGACCACATCCGCCATGTGCAGTTGATCTTGGAAGACATCAATATTAGTGACACCGGGATTCGCAAAATCCGAGGCATCCGCAATACAAATCGTAGCCTGAAGATCCAGCAGGCGGCGAAAACGGGGCCCACGAAGTGTATCAAGGATCTTTGCCGGGTGACCAAGTCCAGTCGGTTCAATTAACAGGCGTTGCGGACTGGTTTGCTCGATCAACTCCATGAGCATCGATTCGATCGGTGCATCAGACGAGCAACAAAAGCAGCCACCAGCAATCTCGGTTACGGAAAGACTGGACCCACCTGCTGATTCGATAATCGCCCCATCAATGCCAATCTCGCCAAATTCGTTCACCAACACTGACCAGCGTTCATCAATCGGCTTCTGGCTGATCAAATACCGAATGGCGCTGGTTTTTCCGACTCCCAGAAAGCCAGTCATCAGATTTGTCGGGATTCGGGGGCGTTCGTTCATTCCGAGGTTTTGATCGATTGAGAGGCGGTCGTATTTGCAACTTTTTGACCCATATCGGGTTTTTGACCAATATACAGTGTCGCGATGCCGAATGTGAGCGGGGTCCATGTGACCCCGGTTAAGCCGCTCGATTCCAGCTTTGCTGCCAGGGCTTGCCCATAAGGAAATTCCGAAACCGAGGCTGGCAGGTAGTCATAGGCAGATTGTTGATTCTTCGCGAATAGCTGGCCGATTCGGGGCAGAACGAACCGAAAGTAATTTCGGTAGACGAAATGAAATAGAGGATTGGTTGGCATCGAGAATTCCAGGACCGCAACGCGGCCTCCCGGTGCACAGACACGAACCATCTCGCGCAATCCGAGTTCGGTATTGGTCACATTTCGGAGTCCGAATGCCACCGACACAATCTGAAATTGATCGTCTTCGAAGGGGAGTTTTTGCGTGTCTGCCTCGAGGAACGTCAGTGGTGCAGCACCAGCGGCAATCTGTTTTCCCCACTGGCGGTCTCGTTTTCCTTCCGCTAATCGGAGCATCTCTGGAGTAAAATCGGAGGCCATCACCGGGATCTTTCCCTGGCCCGCTTTCCAGTAAGCGAGCGCCAGATCGCCCGTCCCGGTGCAAACATCCAGGATGGGTACTGTTCCTTTGGGAGCGACCTTACGAATGGTTCGCCAGCGCCAATAATAATCAACACCCCCCGATAGAACATGATTCATCAGGTCGTAACGCCCCGAAATCTCGCCAAACATTTGCCGGACTCGAGCTTCGGATTTATCAACGGAAGCAGACATGTTTCACTTTGCTTAAGGGGGGACATCCAATCAATTCGTCAAAATCCTGTTTGTTCGCTTAGCGGTCGAGCCCGAACTCGGACCAGCGTTCCTGGACGCGAGCAAGGATTTCCAGGGGCATTTCCAGGCTTTGCGGTGAATCCAATATCGATTCACGCCCCATTTTTCGCGTGGCATCGATCCCGACTCGACTGGCGACGATTGACGTGCTGGTAGTGTAGTCATCGTCGCGAGCCAGACCATTCGAGAAGAGAAAATCACGGTCAGGGGCCGCGTGGTTTCCGACGGCGAACCAGACTTGATCTTCATTTTTCACGTCAATGTCTTCATTAACAATCACGATCAGTTTTGTCTGACCGAGCGATTCCATTCCCCATAACGCATGCAGGATCCGGGATGCCTGCAGCGGTCGAGTTTTCCGCAAACTGACAAACAGCAGATTCCGACCTGCTCCGCTGAAAGGGCGATGAAAATCGACAACTTCAGGTATTAAACGCCGGATCCATGGCAGCATCAGCCGTTCGGTGCCAAGTGTGATCCAGGACTCTTCACTGATCGGCTTGGCGACAATCATTGCGGGTAAAACGGGATTGGCACGATGTGTAATTGCGGTGACCTGAATCAGAGGGAGTTCCCGCTCAAGATATCGCCCATTGTCGCGCGCAATCGATAACGATCGGCTGGATCGAGGATTCGCCGCATCCACATAACCTTCAATCACAATTTCGGCCGCAGCCGTTACCTCCAGTTCGTTGGTACGACATCGAACCAGTTCGACGCTGGCACCGCGTAACAACCCTGCAAACAAGCGAGGATCTTTGATTCCAGGAAAATTTGTGGCCAGAGTCAGCAGTGGGTCGCCCCCCAGACTGATCGCCACGGGAAGATTCTGACCTGATTCCCGCACGGATTGCAACAGCGCGTTTTGATCGGGGTCACCATCATACCAGGCCAGTTCGTTTTGACTCGTCACAACCAGCGGTGCCCGGCAATGAAACGGGCGACTGGCCCCCGGTTCACCGGCGACCATCAAACCCGATGTCAGTACCGGATCCCGTTCACCAGGCCAGCTGCGCGGAATGGGAAGATCCCACAAATTGACATCACGTCCCATTCGAACCACTTGCTGGACCGCCCCTGTTTTGACCAGTTTCGGTAACCAGCGACTCAACCCGCCCCAATCAGGAACAAGTTTCAGGGCGTCCAGCCATCCACCGGGGCTGGGTGACTGGAGGCGTCGGTCGAGCTCTGCAGACAGTTCGTCTAACGAGTCTGTTCCCAAGCAGAGACACAATCGGCGATGGCTTCCCAACAGATTGGTGACGACAGGTAACGAGCTGTTTTTTACACTTTCGAACAGCAGTGCCGGACCGGAACCGGTCGAAGACTTCGCCACGCGATCCGTAATTGCGGCCAGTTCCAATGCCGGATCGACGGTGGCAGAAACTCGAACAAGTTCCCCGTGATCTTGTAATTGCGAGAGAAATTCCGCCAGCGAATCGTAGCTCATAATCATCCAAAAGCGACTGATTGTGTTCGTGTGTGGCGAGGATTGTAGCCAATCGACTGCCGAGCGTCCGCCATGGCAGCCCCGCAACCGCGGAATCTCAGGAAATTCGCGTTTCGCGAAATCAGGGGAGTACTCTTGGTTTCGGTCTCCTATAATTCATTGAAACGATCTCCGAAACGGCTTTGAGTTGTGATGAAAAATCGACCTGCTGGGCCGAGTTTTGCCTGCGATCAAATAAGAGGAAACATGGAACTTCGCACTTTTGCTGAACGAATTCTCTTCAGCGATACTCTCGCGACAAAATTGGAACGAATTCAGCCACCGCTGACTGATGAAAAGCCAGGGAGTCCCCTGCGGGTTCTGGAACCGATTCGCCCGGCCAATCTGGTTTTTGCCCCCCCGCGAACCGCTCCGTCGATGCCTCACCCTTCAAACTTGCATCTGCCGCTGAAGCGAGCCGTTGCACACCACATCCTCGCCAATCATGAATTGCAGGCACTCGAA
This sequence comes from Schlesneria sp., assembly GCA_044354755.1. Taxonomy (GTDB): domain Bacteria; phylum Planctomycetota; class Planctomycetia; order Planctomycetales; family Planctomycetaceae; genus Schlesneria. Next base: position 3,657 of record JBIKZJ010000087.1, read on the forward strand.
GTGATGGCCTGGGTACTGCTCGCTTTTCCTGAGGCCCCTGTCGAGTTCCGCCGGGGGCTGGCCGAGGTGATGGCGGACGAACAGCGTCATACCAGAATGCATGCCGATCATGCAGCATCGCTGGGAATTCGGTTTGGAGAATTGCCGGTAAATTGTTACATCTGGAAAAAATCACAGGAATTTCAATCGGTCCTGGATTACCTGGCTGGCATTCCCCTCACCTTCGAAGGGCGGAACCTCGATCACACGCTGGAATTCGAAGACTATTTTCAGACGGCAGGTGATCCCAAAGGAGCCGCAATCATGAAAGCGATTCATCATGATGAGATTCAGCATGTTGCATTCGGGCTGAAATGGCTGAGAATTCTCAAGCCCGCAGATCTGACTGACTGGGAAGCCTATTCTCAACACCTGCATTGGCCACTGCGACCCGACAAATCGATCGGCGATGTGTTCCATCGCCAGCCCCGGTTAGCTGCCGGAATGACGGACGAGTTCATCGATCGACTCCGCGAGGATCCTCCGACCCCATCCTCTTCAAAAAAACCGAATTCGATCTGAATCCGCCTCGTGAACCGACCCTGACCGTCCTTCTTGGCGTTGGGGTTTTCTCAACGCTACTGCGAGAATCGAAGTCGATTGCGGACCGTTACCGGCGAATCTGCGAATCGGTACCCGCCAACGAAAATCCCCCCGAAACGATCTCCGTTTCGGGGGGGGGGGCATAAGGTGAAATCCAAGTTTTCCGTTCGGATCAGGCCGCCGCGCGTTGTGGCATTTTCAGAATCGTCGGTTCCGCACCATGAGCCGCACTCATGAATTCCTGGAAGACCTGCATGTCGAGTGCCGAGGCGGTATCGTCTTCAGGATGCCATTGCACACCCAGACAGAACCACTCACGATCAATCGATTCATAACATTCGATCACGCCATCAGGGGCATGTGCCGAAGCCTTGAAGCAACTGGCCAAGCGATTGACGGCCATGTGATGCTCGCTGTTCACGCGAATTTCACCGGGACCATAAATATCCCAGCAACGTGTCCCTTCGACAATCTCGATGATGTGTCGATTATGTTTTTCCACGGGATCACGATGATGCAGCGCTCGCGGAATCGCTTCGGCAATGTGCTGGATTAAGGTGCCGCCACAAATCACATTCAGTGTCTGCATTCCTGAGCCAATTGCAACGATCGGCAAACGCATTTCCACCGCAAATTTCGCCATTCGACGATCAAAATCTTCACGGCGAGCTGGCATCGGGCGGGTTTGAGGATGTGGTTCCATTCCCAATCGCATCGGATCCAAGTCCATGGAGCAACCAGCAAGAACGACGCCATCACACATTTCCAGTGTCTGTTTCAAATCCTCGTCGCTGCAGTGCGGTGGAATCAGCATGGGCAACCCCCCTGCAGCGCTAATGGAATCATAATAGCCGGTGTTAAACCAACTGAGTGCAACCGACTCTTTTTTCGAGGGACGATAGTCGCCATTAATACCGATCACGGGCTTCGTCTTCATGCAAAATCCTTTTTTGACGGGGCACATCCTGTGCAAAACCACGGACCAAAACATCGTCGGACATTCCGCTGGGCGCGACGCGCACCCCTTGATTCGGCGGACCGACACAAAATTGTTCGCTCAGGCGTCACGCCTCAGCGACAGACCACTTTTTTACCTGCTCGCTCGATGCTGACATCCTCGATGCGGGACGAAATCGAACAAGACTAAACTCCTCATCGAATGACTGATTCCGCGAATCCCTGCTCCAGCTCCCACCTGAATCCTTCAGATGTCTTTCACCAGCCGTGTCAGGAATCTCAAGAACCTGAACTCCGACTGCCGAACCATTCTGATGGTGGTTGTGCTGAATCATTGATCTGCAGCACAACATCATCGTTGCGACGAGCGGAATCTAGTTCGGCGGAATCTGCTTGTAAAGCAATTCGACGATTTAGCGGTCCGAAATGACGTTGACCACTAAATGTGGGGGAGTGACAGGCCAGACGATGAAATGGGGGGTTTAAGCAAGAATTCATCACCAAGATCAAGGCTGCTCACAAGAGCGCGTAAGACCTTGTGGCACGATTCCGGATGACTCGACCAAAATCAGCCTCTCACAAAGCGAGCGGTTTGTCGGCGTCACCGAATTCAGACCGATTGACTCCCATTCGATTCATGAGCGCCAGATACAAGCGGCAAAGCTTTCGCTGCTCATCCCCGGAATTTAGGAAATCCAGCACTCTTCCGGTTTCGAGTGTCTCTCCCAATCCCCCCATTAAAAGTAACGGAACTTTGGTCGAGTCATGTTGACTCCCCGACCACATGTTCGAGACGAACATCAGGCAAGAATTATCCAGGACCGTTCGAGGACCCTCGGGCATTGACTCGAGCCGTGTCGCGAGATACGCCAATTGGCTGACGTAGTAACGCGAGACACGTTCGTAAGCGTCTGAAAGATCGTCATGCGATGCCGGGTGATGAGCAGAGCGAACATCCAGAAAGGGGTAGAAGAGCCCTGAGAGATCGCGGCAGAGCAGTAAAGTCGCTACGCGGGTTTTGTCGGTTTGAAATGCCAGTGCAATGATGTCGCACATCAACCGCATGTGGTCCCGAATGTCCTCGGGAAGACCGTTATCGGGGCGTTTCATCAGTGCCGCCAATTCACCCCGTTTCCGGGCGTTTTCATCGGCATGGTCTTTCGTGGCCCTCGTCTGTTCGATCCGTTTTTCGATTTCGCGAACACTGGTGAGATACTCGTCCAGCTTGGCCCGGTCCGCCATGCTGACCTGTCGACTCAAATGTGCGGCATGGTCCTTAACCCGATCCAGAATACTTTTGGTTCGCTTGCTGCCGTGGTTATCGAACAAACTGTCAAAAGCGAGCGAGGGATAGACCTCCATCGGTACCGGAGAATTGGCGTCCTGCCACGAGATATGCGAGCTATAGGCCATTGAAAAATTGGTCTCGTGGTAGCCGGTAATTGGCTGTTCACATCCCAGAACCAGACTCGGTTGGCTTGTTTTTCCCGCAAAATGATTTGCCAGAACCTGATCCAGGCTGATTCCCCCCTTCAGCACCGCCCCTTTCTGGAGGGGAGCCCCAGACAGGATATTCCCTGTCTGCCCAGGGTGAATCCCCACACCCGTCGCCTGTTTGTTGAAGAGCCCATTGATGACATTCAGTTTTGCTTTCAGGGGTGCCAGGGGTGCCAAGCTTTGGCTCAATTCCATTTCGGGACCGGCCCCTTTGGCCCACCAGTGTTTGGCGTTGATTCCGTTCCCCATAAACAGCGCCGCAAATCGTAACGGGAGTTTCTGTGGCTCATCTGGCGAAACCGATTCATCACCCCAGACAGGAATCGACTCCAGCCAAGGAAGCGACATCGCAACGCCCACCCCCTTGAGGAGAGTACGTCGATCGATTTGGGAATAATTGCCATTCATGATCAAGCTCTCGAAATCAACGTGTGACAGGCGACTTACAGCAGAACCCTCAACGCAATACACATTTTTCCAATCTATCATGTTGCCGCGCGAAAACCGAGTGATTTCCGGCATCAGACTCTCGATGCTGCTTGACGCGGGGCGGATCAAAACCGGCCACCCGTCGTGAGTCACCGCTCGTTCGCAGAAACCGATGATGTCCTTCCCAGTCGGTTTTCCTTCCCAAGATTCCGATTTTTTCCAATTGACCGTTTTTCCCTGAATCGATACGGTCCGCGAATCCCCCATCATCCAGTTCTCCACTCTACAAGCGAATCCTATGTTCTCGCATTGGAATGCCCGCTGCCACCAAAGGTGTTTCATCAGCTCGTTGATGATCGTCATCGTCCTGTACAACTTGGTTGCCCATGGTCAATCCTCTGAGGCGACCAACAGCGATGATACGCGTGAGCAATTGGTGGTGCTTATTTCGGGGCGGATTCTTTCGGGACAAGTCAGTCGCAATGGGGGCGGATACTTGGTCGAGCAGTCGAATGGACGAGTTCAACTCGCACCCGAAGACGTACAGTTTGTCGTTAAGGATCTGCGCGAGGCCTATCGGAAACATCGCGACGGAGTTCAATACCCAACGCCAGCCTCACATCTTGCCCTCGCGCAGTGGTGTATTGCACACCGTCTCTATGAAGAGGCCCGCGATGAACTCAAAAAGTCGCTGAAGGGTGACCCCGAGAATGAGGAGGCCCGGCGATTACTGCAGCGATTGAATGACACAATTCGAGCCAATTTGCCCGCAGCCGTTTCAACACCCCCCCCGCTCAAAACTTCGGATGGATTTCTGCAACCAGATGTCGAATCCCTGGGAGGTCTCTCACGCGGTGTCGCAATGCAATTTACCTCAAAAATCCAACCATTACTGCTCAATAAATGTGGCAATGCCACCTGTCACGGAGGTGCCTCCAATAATGGATTCCGCCTGATCTCGGCGCGGATTGGGGGGAACGGATCCCGGCAAACCACCGAACGGAACCTCGCGGAATCCCTGAAACAACTCGATCTGCAGGATGTGGCGGCAAGTCCATTGCTGAGTGTGTCGACCGGCGGTCACGGGGGCAAAGGGACTATTTTTGCCGGTCCTGCAGGGGCGGAACAATTGAAACTGATCAAAACCTGGGCAAAAACCGTGGCGGAAGAGAAGCGGGAAGATGCGATGGCTCTTGCCAATCGTCCCACATTAAAAGGGAAAACTGCCTCCAAAGGGTTTGCTTCGAGGCCGATTATGGCGGACGACGAGACCGTCGAAACCGCACGATTCGTCAAAGGAGAGACCGAAGAGCTGCCGCTGACAGCAGAAGAGGATGCTTCTCGACCACAGGAACTCCCCGTCGAGAAAAACTCGGTTAGAGCATTAATCGAACAGAAACCTCGTGATCCGTTTGATCCCGACACGTTTAATCGCCTCCCCCGTTAACTTCACTTGGGGCGGGAACAACACTGCAATATGGCCGAAGTGGAACTGACTGTGGACAGCGGATTTTGAATTCCGCGCGATCGGATCTGGAATCTGACCCGCGAACTTTCGGCAAAAAACAAAGGAACGAAAAATGAGAACTTTTCGAAACTTCCCTCACCATGGGATCTTGCGATGTGTTGTGCTGAGCTTGACACTGGTCTGCCTGACGGGCTGCCAGGCGATGATGAAGGGGAAATCGAAAAAGGCTCATTCCGCACAGGATAAATTCTCGTGCGGAGAAACCTTGCCTGGCCGAAACAGCCGTTGAAGAAGCCCACCCCGGTAAAATTCACGTGAGATCGATGTCGCCAGTTCTCTGAACGGCATCAGCTCTATTCTTCTCAAAGTCGATTCTTGCGAGAATGCCTCGAAATTGCGGCTTTCTTTGACTGAATTCGGGCCATCAATCGCCTGTCATCCGTCTTCAGTGGACGCCCCAAGTAGTCTCTGAGAAATCGCACTTGTTCGAAGAGTGTGGCATCGGCCGAGAAATCGAGTTGAGCGAGATCCTTGATGATCCACCGCGTGGACAACGTTTGGTGTTTGCGGACCCGGCCCAGGTCGATAATGTAAATCGAGTCGGGATGCGGTTGCGACTGCAGCAGGTGGCCAAGATAAAAATCCTGATGATGAATCCCAGCACCGTGCATCTTCCGAGTCAGCTGGGCGAGCTGACGAACGAACCGCGCTCGAATTGCGGCTTGTGAAGGACTCGTTGCATCGAATCGGAGCTCAGAAAGTTTCCGACAGTTTTCGAGCGACTCGGTGATCAGGAATGATTGAGCACCCGACTCGCCAAAGGCAACGGGTGTCATCGTGGGGAGTCCGATTGTGTGGAACGCAAGAATCGCATTCCATTCATTCCGCGCGCCAAGAATGGGCCAAGTGAGTCGAAGCAGCGGCTTCAGGTACTCTTTCCACGACGAACGTCCATGTCGCTTGATGTAAAAATGACGCTGTTCCCCCTGATCATTCAGGCTGAACCTCAGAGTGATTCGGTCGGTTCGCAGTTTTTTTGCGACCGCCGCGTCGGCCGTTTGTGACCAGATCGTAGCAAAATCGGTCCATCCCTGTTCCTGAAACAATTGACGGAACGCCTGGTTGATGACCAAACGCCCGGAATCCAATTTTTCGAGTTCAAAGCGAGTCAATCGGCATTCCTTGCTGGTAAAAGTGATTGGGGTTGGGCGATCAGACCGGCCAATTGATCGACACGAGGGACAGAATGCGGATTTTAGCGAGGCCTGACATCGACTGCGCCTCTATCAGACTATCAACTTCGCCATATTGAGCAAAACCGTTCAAGACGATTCGCTCTACGAGTCGATCTGGAAAACAGCCTTCTTGGCGGAAAGTGAGTTTCTTGATGAAGACTCGGTTAATGTCTGTCTGCGCAGTGATTCTGTCGCTGTTCTCAGGTTGTCAGTGCTGCCCATTATTTGACCGCTATGCGAATGTGGTTGATGATGTCAATGAACACCATATTTACTTTGACCGGGTGTACAACCCCAGGTGTGACCTCACACGGATGGGAAAACCCGACTGGTGCAGCCCACTGAACAATCGCTTCTGCAAAAGATGCTGTGATAACGGTTGTTACGATCGTTATGACGAATGCCATCAGTATCCCCCGCTCTATCCTTTTCAATTTCCCAGCAACGTGATGCCTCCACCGACGGTCCGTACTCAGCGAATGCAGCGGCGTATCGATCAAGAAATGATGGAAGAATTGAAACACCATGCTGAACAATCGGATCCCGTGCCAGCACCGGCACCAGCACCAGCCAATCTTTAATAGGCGATCGTCTCACCGCGAAGCAGGGCGATCAATTGCTGAAATACAAATTCTACGGCTCCCCACTGTCGCTGTTCACGCTCGGTTACACCGGAGTAGCCAATAGGAGCCGTAGTGGACGCCCCCGTTGGTAATCGATGTCCAACGACATGGCAAGTTTTTCCACGCATGGCGATTCCGATAAAAATCTGCCCATCCAATTCGGGTGGAGCATCCGGTCCCAGGTGCCCGGTAATTGAGACGCCGATCGCGGCTTCGGGCGTCCTCTCCAAGACCCCCTCGGCCATCGCCTGAGCGACCGCTTCGCTCACGGGACCTGGATCAATCAGCATCTTTGCGGGAATTCCCAGCCACTGAATCTTCGTATCCAGGCGATAGACTACCGCCGATCCGCAGTGGACAAACGAAATACCGGGGAATCTTGCCAGGGTTGCAGAAATCAGCCCCCCGGTACAACTCTCGGCAAAGACAATTTTGCTCTCTCGCTGAATCAGCAGACTCGCAAGTTCGTGCAGCGGTTGTTCCAGCGGTTGTTCCATGTTCTTTCCCCCCCAAAAAAACCACCCGGAAAATGTTGCCGAAACGGTATGACATTCACCCAGCAATCCCCATCTCGGGATTCGTCCGGTCTCTATGATCAAGGTTTGAGCTGCTGCAAAATTCGAACCTCATGCATTCTCGGTTGCTGTTCCCTCCTATGTTGGTTGTGTGTCCGAAGTGAGTCAACCGACGAGGCTTTTCACCTCGTGCTTGCCCCGAGGGATTTGGACAAGACCGATTGCCAGAATTTTACTGCGGTGCATCAAGCGGAAATGATGGAAATCTGCGGTGACTTTAGCGGTACTCTCGCGACCAGCTCTAAGAATCGCTGCCGTTTTAAAACATTTCTCTCATGAGTTTGCCAGCGGCTGAATTCTCAAAAACACCATTAAAACAAGCGGTTCACGAGAAATTATTATGACTGTCGGGGTCGTAGTGATTGTGCCGATGAATCAGTTCGCCACCCGGTAACTCCCCGATCGGAAATCAATGGGAGTTTCGCAGGGCATGGCAACGCCGGGGGATCGGCAAGAAAAAAGCCACGATCAAGTACGGATGTCAAATGACTCCGTCACGACAGGACACACGGGGGATCACGGAATGCCATTCTCGTTTCAACGAGGAAGATGGCTGCGCACTGCACTGGCGGGCGCGGCGATCTGTCTCTCGGCAATCAGCGTCGCTGCGGCAGAGGATCTGGATTTGACCGAAGCGGTGGCTCAACTCAACTCGCGAACTTCAGCTCGAGAATCGGCCACGAAAGAATCCGAACAGGACGAACGAGCCCAGTATCCGGGGTTGACCGTCTTGAAACCGGGGACGTCGACATCGGCTGTGCGAAAGTTATCGATCGCCGACTTGAAATTAGAACGGCTTTCTCCCGACGCTCAACAGAAATCGCAACTGGTATTAAAAAATCTCGGGATGTTTCGTCGTCTGCCCACCGTTTCGTTTGAGTGCGATCCGGCGGTATACGACTATTTTGTGCGGAATCCGGATGTCGCAGTCGCGACATGGCGCGCTATGGATATCTCACAATTTCAGCTGCATCAAACGACCGAGAACAAATATCACGCGGATGCCGGAGACGGATCCGTTGGAGATGTTGAACTGTTGCTCCACACCCCGACAGATACCATTATCCATTGTGATGGTGCTTTCAAAAGCCCCCTCCTTCCCAAACCGATTGTGGCTCGCTCACTGATGCGACTGCAGACGTCGTTCGAGAAAGACCAGGAAGGTCGCATCATCGGCACACACACCGGTGATGTGTTTGTCGAGTTTCCCTCACATGCGGTCGAAGCGGCTGCGCGAGTCATCGCTCCGGTCAGTCACAGCATCGCGGATCGCAACTTCAAGCAGATGACACTGTTCGTCCACTTGATGTCGCAGGCCATGGTGAAACATCCTGGCTGGGTTGAGCAAACCGGGAATAAACTCGATGGGATCTCGAAACAACGAAAACAGGAATTTTTTGAGGTCTCGGCCCGCAGTTGCGGCGAGGCTCGCAAACGGTTTGCCACGGCCAATTCCATCCAGCCGTTTTCACCGGACGAAGTTCTTACGCCATTTAAGAATTTTCAAGAACCAAGAACAGGCCCCGGTTCAACCCGACCTGATACGGGAAGTCCCGTCCTGCGGTCTGCAGAACGAACGACACCACTCGCCCCAACCACCTCGCGCAACTAATTGAGATGGATGTGATTGATTCGTGGTGGAGCGACCCGGCCCACCACGAAACCCGGCAACCCGATCCCCCTTGTGCGGGTCGGGTTGTCTGCGTTTTAACCGTTAGAAACGGTCATGAGTGGTTAACTCATTCACTTGCTGAAATTCACCCTCGTCCAGTCCGTATAACGCCGCGACCAGGGAATCCATCTGCGATTCAAGCTGAAAAATTTCGCGGTCGACCGACTCCCGAGACACCGATGCTGTCAACCGTTCACGCAGAACATGCGAGCAATTCAGCCGGCGATCCACGAGAGCCACAAGTTGATCATGTTGACGAACCTCGTCAATATGATCGAAATCAATTCGGCGGATCGGTGCGTCATTCAACACATGCCCATTCAGTTCGAGGCCAACCCCTCGTCGCTTGGCACGATGATCAAACCAGCACCATAAGACGCGAGAATTCAACAGCGCCGACAGGTAACGCAGGTCTTCCTGTGCTGTGGAATTACGGACAAACACATTGATACTGAACGAAAAGTAGGATGCCCCAAAAACGGGAACCACGCTGGGACGAACCGCCATCTGCTGAATCACCAGTTTATCAACGCACCAAATCCGTTCGTCCCGTGGCCAGTGCAGTTGCCACCACCGATTATGACCTCTCAAAGTCTCACGTCGCGAATCCATAACTGGACGGAACCGGGAAAGATGCTGGTGCAGAATCGGATAGTCGTGAATATCAGGACAAGTCAGGCGTGTGGAATAAATCAATTTCCGGGAAGGTTGTCGGGCTATCCAGTAACGATCCAGATCACACAGGTCGTGGTACGGACGTAAGAGGTTTTGTTCGCCGTCCCCTTCCGCCAGTTTTTCCGCTTCGTTGGATGTTAATGAAAAGACGCCTTCTCCCAAACGCCATCCCTCGCTACTTGCTGCTTGCGGAAATCGCTCGATGGTCCGGCGATTGATCGTGGCAGGGTTTTCAGCAATCCCCTGTCGAACCATTCCAAGGTTGCTCAGTCGACTCTGGCATTCCAGCTTTTCCAGCAGGTGATCCGCCACAGGCATGACATCGAAACGACCGGCACGAAACAATTGCGATCGAGTTTTCACGATCGTTTGCACGCTGTCCGGATGAGTGAAGAATAATTCCGGAGAGGCTACGAGCTCGCGAGGGACGGTTTTAATCGTTGTCATCCCGTCATGACACGTTGTTTTTTTGATCCGAAAGATCACATGTTGACCAGAGACATGCGGGAATACCGGCTGATTACGCAGCAGAAACAACTCTTCCAGTTGCACTTCCTCTTGCAATACCTGGATCAGCGGATTTGCCCCCGTTCCCTGAATCCAGTACGAGGTTGTGATGAACGACAAACGCCCGCCCGGTTTCAATAGCTGGATGCCGCGATAAAAAAAATAGTGCCAAAGATCCATTCTTGCTGAGCGAAAACGTTGCCCGAGTGGTGTGACCCCAATTTCATCCAGCTCACGTTTGAATGCCCGTTCTCGTCGGTAGGGGGGATTCCCGATGACGATGTCAAATCCGCCATCATCGGCCACCTGGGGGAATTCACTGGACCAATCCAAGTGCGAGGGACTCGAGACCGATTCGTTGGCCATCTCCGCACCCGAATCGACCGAACGGAATGGCTCACCCGTCAGAGCATTGCCACATTTGAAGTTTCGGCCAAGGTCTGTCGCGGGAAATTTCTGCCGTAAAGGCAACGTTACTGCCGCACAAGAATCCAGAGCGATTAACCACAGTGTTCGTTGTGTGACTTCGACCGCAGCTTGGTCGAGATCAACGCCGAACAACTGATTGAACAAAATCTGTTGACATTGGGCGTAACTCAGCCTCCATCCCGATTCGGTCTTAATCACATCCCCGGACTCGATTGCGCGGGGAATCAACACCAAGCGTTCCAAACGCTTTTGGATCAGAGTTTCCAGCGCAACAATCAGAAACGCACCACAGCCTGCCGCAGGGTCCAGAATCTGCAAACCCGCGGAATTCGCTGTTTCGGACTCGTTCAACTGCATGTCAATCGTTCGATGGACAATTTCGTGGACCACATACCGGGGTGTATAGAAGACACCATGCCGATGACGCGCATGAGAAGAACGTCTCGGACCGTTCAGGGGTAATCCCCGCAGCGAGACCAGATATTCATGGATCGAGCCCAATACCTCGGGTTGATCTTGTCGCTTGATCGGGCAGGTGTTCACCAAAGAAGGGAAATCCATCGTGGTTGGACCACAGCAACTCAGCAGCAGGCAATCGCTGACCGCCGAGCGTAAATTCGGCCAGCGCAACTGCAATAACTTGGCAAATGCGGCGATTCCAATCGCGCATTCGGCCTGATAATCGGTTTTGGCTGATTGGATTTCCTCCGACTTCCCACACAGTCGCTGTCGCATAACCGCAAGGGATTCTCGGCACCACTTTCTCAAGAGATCGTCCACAAGAGGGCTTTCTCGTCATAGAACTACTGTGTCCCGACTACCGTGGTCCCGACTATCGTGGTCCCGACTATCGTGGTCCCGACTACCGTGGTCCCGACTATCGTGGTCCCGACTATCGTGGTCCCGACTATCGTGGTCCCGACTATCGTGGTCCCGACTATCGTGGTCTAGGAGTCACAGTCAAGTCATCCATCCAGAGCTTTCCGGTCGCTCCGTTCAGACCCATCCGGAAAATCATTTCACGTCCCTTGGGGGGGACAGGGATCGTTTTCGTAATGGTCGTCCAGCCTTGAGTTCCCATCAATGGTCCAATCATCTGATAGTCAAATTCCTTGCGATTTTCATCGTAAAAGTGAACCCGAACCGAGGCGAACTCGTGCGCCTCTTCCCCCTTTTTAATCTCTTCGGATTTATACCGAAGGCGAATTTGCAATGAGCCAATTTTGGATCCGTCGATTGGGGCAGCCTGCAAAGCCTGAGACAGTCGTCCATAATCGGGCGCATCAAAGAGAATGCAGCGTTTCCCTTCAGGGGCACCTTCTTCCAGCAACGTTGTCAGTCGCTGATAATGCCAATGATCCGCATAGCCATCCTGGTTCTCGTCCAATTCAAAATCACCATTGAGGATTTTGGGATTTTGCGGGTCCGGCTTGACTTTTCGCTGTTCTTCTGAAGTTCCCGTCATCGGTACGAACAGGGTGGAAATCAATTTTTTCTCCTCCAGCTTCCCGTTCTTTTTTTCAAATTGATGGAAGACTTGCTGATAGCGTTCGCCGAGTGGAACCAGCAGCATTCCCCCCTCTTTAAGTTGATCAATCAGCGGTTGCGGAACACTTTCCGGAGAACAAGTCACAATGATTTTGTCGAAGGGGGCGAACTCTTCCCAACCCAGATACCCGTCACCAATCTTCGTTTTCACGTTCGTATATTTTAACCGGCTTAAACGTTCTGCAGCAGACTTTCCCAGTGGTTCGACGATTTCAATCGAATAGACCGCTTTCACCAGATTGGAAAGGACCGCAGCCTGATATCCACTTCCCGTTCCAATTTCCAGTACACGGTCTTCCGGTTGGGGATCAATGGTCTGGGTCATATAAGCGACAACAAACGGAGGCGAAATGGTTTGTTTGAAGCCAATCGGCAAAGCACTATCGGTATACGATTCTCTACGGTGTTGTGGAGTCACAAATTCGTGGCGAGGGACCTGGCGGATACTGTCGAGTACGCGAGTGTTGGTGATCCCTTCCCGTTCGATAAACTCGGTCACCATTCGGTAACGAGATTCCCGAGCCGGGTCAGAACGCTGTCCGTATGCGGCCGAGCTCGACAATATGATGCCCAGTGTGATTACGCCCCAGACGGAACAAAAAATACGCCCTCGGTGTGACATCGATAGACTCCCTTGACTGAAATGTCCTCAATCTGGATTTGAACCACCCGGTTTGAGCGATTCTACCGAACTCATCGACATTCGAGACCCCGTTTTCTCCAGACGCAAGTTTTAAACGAATCTGGAAAATCTGCCGAGACCGAATTGAGTGATTCGTCCGGAAAACGTCACTTCATTCACGGAGATCCCTCGTGTAATATCCCTTGCGTGGAACAAAACATCGGTAGGTCATTGAGCGAAGTGGTTGACGGGAATTTCGGGAACCATGAGGGTTTGCGATGAATGAGGGTTTGCGATGACAGAGGCGATCATTAAGGTTCGGGAACAGGGCCCGCTACTCGTGACGGGGCCTGTGAAGCTCGTGAATCACCTGGGTGTGGAATATGACACGGGTGGAAAAGAAAATTTCGTGCTGTGTCGCTGTGGAAATTCCAGACAAGCTCCGTTTTGTGATGGTTCACACAAATTCGCTGAATTTCCTGTCAGCGAAATTGTTCCCGCTCAACAACCCTGATCTGAACTAATCTGAAAACCTCTACCGGGAATGATCCCCGTCGACTCGCAAAATTCCTTCTTCCGTTGCTTGCCGCCACGCTTTACCTTGCAGTCATCCCCTCGATTGCGGAAGATCTGCAAAAGCGTGGGTGCGATAATTCGAAACAAAAATTCACTTCGAGACGACCTATGAATGTGATTCGCTGGACTTTGGTGGTCTGTCTGTTGGGGCAACTTGGCATCTTTGCGGCACCTGCCACTGCAGAGGACGCTCATCGTAGTC